>NZ_JBQFMH010000020.1:0-34183 GCF_056531745.1 Ruegeria sp. L12 | reverse complement strand
GCAAACGCGAAAAGCCTGATAAGAAAGGCGCTCGCCTTCAGTTCAGATGGTCACTTTCTGCGTCAGCAACACGTTGTTTTTCCACAGAATCAGCGGGAAGCGGCCATTCGCTGCACGTGCAATGGAAACCTTTCTTCGGGGGAAGGCGGGCGTTGGATTTCGTCCAATGCACGGGGGTGTTGCATTTAGACGCCAGGGAATTCGCCAATACCAGCAGTCGGCTTTCCAAGAACATGCTGTTTTTCTGTCTCAAATCTGAGCGTCCCGAAATCTCACAATTTGAATTTTCCGGGAAAAAGTCCGCACAAGAAACGTCTGATAAGATCAACAGAGCGTCGTCGTGAAAAACCCTGCATATCTGTTAGGTAATTGACCCACATACCTTCCAGCAAAGCCAGCGTTCCGGCGGTGGCATCGTCCACCAAGTTTGGGTCACGCTCGTTTTTTTGAACTATCTCCTTAAACGCAAGCCGCAAGGTCTCGACAAGTTTTTGATCCTGAGTGCTGCTGTAGCGGGCAATGCCTGGGTGTGAGCTCGCGATGCCGCGAAATGCATGCCAGATTTTTGTACTTCTTGGGTTGAGCAGTGCTTCGGACAGATCCGCCTCGATCACAGCCATCACCCGGTCTTCGGGCGATGCATCCGAGCCCAGATCGGTCATTTTGTCCATCTCGGAATAATATTGGGCACTGAAATGCTGGGCCGCTGCGGTCAGCAAATTGTCCTTCCCCCCGAAATGCAAATGGATCATCCCGCGTGATAAACCCGAACGCTCGCAAATGCGGCTGACCGTTGTGTCGGTAACTCCAATATCCGCGATAGTGTCTAGGGTCGCTTTGATCAGAAGCTGCTTATTGGCCTCCGGATCACGCTTCGAACCACGCTTTCTTCTTTTTAAGCTTTCCACTTTATTCAATAATTCCATTCTCTTGATGGCATCACTCAAGTCTTTCTCACAGGAAGATTGACACGAAAGACCGTTCTGGCGCAACATAAAATGGACGATCGTCCATTAGTGACTCGTGAAAATCCGGATGGGAGTTTGGGTAATCTTTCGTAGCGAAGCATCCCGGGGCTATACCCTCAGCGCACCAGCCACGGCTTATGTGGGCTTTCTGGTGGCGGCTCCGTTGTTGATCCTGATCGCCTATTCGTTCTGGACGCAAACCTACGTAACGCTCGACAAGACGCCGACACTAAAAAACTATAGCGACGCGTTTGCTGATCCTTTGGTTAGACACTTGATGCTAAGGTCGATCTGGATTGCCGGAGCAGTCACAGCAGCTACCGTCGCACTGGCATATCCCATCGCTTATTTCATCGCGATGAAGGCCCGTAAAAAGACCATCTGGCTTCTGCTCATCACCATTCCATTCTGGTCTAGCTACCTCCTGCGTGTATTTGCGTGGAAACTCATCCTGGGGTTCAACGGAGTAATGAATTCTGCACTGCTGATGCTTGGTCTGATCGACGAACCGCTCGACTTCCTTCTCTACAATGAATTTGCAGTCGTGCTGACGCTTGCCCATGCCTGGGCGCCATTTGCGATCCTGCCGATCTATGTCTCATTGCAGAAGATCGATCCGAGCTTACTAGAAGCTGCCACCGACCTCGGTAACAGCCCTTTTCAACGCTTCATGCGGGTGACGCTGCCACTAACCATCCCGGGGATCATTGCTGCTTGTCTGATCATATTTATTCCCACGGTAGGTGACTATGTGACCCCGGCACTGGTTGGCGGGTCGGACGGAAAGATGATCGCCAACCTTATTCAGGTGCAGTTCGGGGCCGCCAACAACTGGCCACTCGGCGCCACCCTTTCACTGATCGCGATGCTATCGGTTGGCTTTGTCGCTATAGTGTTTGTAATTACCGCCACCCGGCTAGGGAGGCGGATAAGATGAGACGCCCTTCGACCCTGACAGCCTACGCTTTTCTGTATTTGGTTTTTCTTTACCTGCCGGTCCTTTTTCTGCCCTTGTTTTCATTCAACAGCGGCACAATCGTTGCCTTTCCGATCAAGGGCTGGACGCTGGACTGGTATCGGAAGCTGGGCGAACAGGATACCTTGATCCAGGCCCTTTGGAATTCGCTTGGCGTTGGCACCGTCGTGGCACTTCTTTCTACCGCTATGGGATTGTTCGCCGCCCGCGCCTTTGTTCGGTACCGTTTTCGAGGTCAGCGTGCTTCCGAAGGTCTGGTGATGCTGCCTTTGGTTATACCGGGCATTATCGTCGCTTCTTCAATGCTGGTTCTGTTTTTGTTTATCGGACTCAAGCCATCTTTGTTGACCGTAGTCCTGGGCCATACATTTCTTGCGCTGCCGTTTTCCGTCTCGATCCTGAAGTCTGCGTTTGATGACTTCGATGCGTCGCTGGAGGAAGCATCATACGATCTGGGTGTCGGCGTGTGCGACACCTTCCGCCGCGTGACGCTTCCGGTTGTTTCCCCGGGTATCGTAGCAAGCTTGCTGGTCACTTTCACTGTCAGCTTCGACGAGTTCGTCCTCGCCTTTTTCCTGTCCGGCAACCAACCAACCTTGCCAGTCTACATCTGGAGCCAGATTCGTTTCCCCGCCAAGCTTCCAAACGTTTTGGCCTTAGGCTCTATCCTGCTGCTTACATCGGTCCTGCTCTTGGTGCTGGCCGAGTATTTCCGGCGTCGCTCATCCGCATCAGGGGTCCAATGACAGACAGAAACATCATAGAACTCAGGGGCGTCGAGAAACGCTATGGCACCTTTCTTGCGGCTAGCGGGATCAATCTCGACCTCAAGGAAGGCGAGTTTTTCTCACTCCTCGGCCCTTCGGGATGCGGCAAAACAACGGTATTGCGGATGATCGCTGGTTTCCAAGAGCCGACCAAAGGCACTGTGCTGATCGACGGTCAGGATATGGATGGTGTGCCTGCCAACAACCGGCCGACCAACATGGTATTTCAGAGCTATGCTATCTTCCCGCACCTGAATGTCGGGAACAACGTGGCCTATGGATTACGCGGCAAGGCTCCCAAGGCCGAGATCGACCAGCGCGTGGCCGAAGCCTTGGAAATGGTCGAGCTGGGCGGTCTTGAGGATCGCGGCGCAAGTGAGTTGTCAGGCGGGCAACGGCAAAGGGTTGCGCTCGCCCGCGGGCTGATCATGCGACCCAAAGTATTGTTGCTGGATGAGCCCTTGTCGGCCTTGGACAAGAAGCTGCGCGAGCAGATGCAATTTGAGATGCGTAATCTGCAGCAATCGCTGGGTATCACCTTTGTGATGGTCACACACGACCAATACGAGGCGATGACAATGTCTGACCGCATTGGCGTGATGTTCAATGGGCGGCTAAAGCAGGTGGATACGCCAACAACGCTTTACGCCCGGCCCTGCGATCAGCAGGTTGCCAGTTTCATCGGTGAGATGAACATTTTGCCTGCCCAGTTGCTTGAGGAAAATGGCGATACGCTTTCAATCGACGCGAAGGCCTTTGGCCAAATGGAGATTGAAAAAAACCCCAACGTTGCAACCAGCGCGCGAGATATGAACATCGGCATTCGACCCGAACAATTGGAAATCACCGCTGAAAAACCCGAAGACTATCCATCAACTGTTCAGGGCAAAGTCAGCAACGTCGCCTTCTATGGCGAGAACATTCACTACCACATTCAGGTTGCGGAAACCGACAAGCCGATCTCGGTCTCGGTTCCGAACTACTTTCACACGGTTGATTTCAATCGCGGCGACGCAGTTTGGCTGGGAGTCCAAAGCGCCAGCGTGATCGATCTTGGCACTGACACAGAATAAGACAATGGGAGGAAAGAAATTGAAACTTCAGGGAATTGCGGCCTTCGCATGTGCGACGGCAATAAGTACAGGAGGCGCCAGCGCCGGTGGAGCTGATCTGACGGTATTTGACTGGTCGGGATATGAAGACCCGGGCTTCTTTGCCAGCTACATGGAAAAATACGGGAATGAAGCACCGAGCTATTCCTATTTCGGTAGCCAGGAAGAAGCCTTTACGAAACTGAGTTCGGGTTTCACGGCTGATCTGGCGCATCCTTGTTCCGACGCGGTCAGGAAATGGGTCGCTGCCGATCTGATTCAGCCACTGGACGAAAGCAAGCTGACCAATTGGGCGGATGTGCTGCCCGAGATCAAGGAAGTGGACGCCATCGTTCTGGACGGCCAGCTTTACATGTTGCCGTTCGAATGGGGGAACACGGGCCTTATCTACCGCACCGACAAGATCTCGGGGGATGACATCTCGCTGCAACTGCTGGCTGATCCGGCCTATGCGGGCAAGATCGCCATCCCGGATGCCGCATCGTCTGCATATGCCTTGGCAGCGTTGGCTACTGGAAATGCCGACAACTACACGAATCTGAGTGACGAACAGTTCAAGGAAGCATCTGATTTCCTGCGCTCGATCCACTCGAACATGCGCTTTTACTGGTCAGATGCGGGTCAGTTCGATCAGGCCATGACCAGTGGTGAGATCGAACTGGGCTGGGCCTGGAACCAGTCCGAACTGAACCTGATCTGGAACGAAGTGCCTGCCGCCATGATGCGTGACGTCGACAAAGGTATCGCGACCTGGGCGTGTGGCTACGTGCATCTGAAATCTTCGACGACACCTGTCGATCAGGTCTACGATCTGTTGAACGCGCTCTCCGATCCTGCCAGCGGCCAGTACATCATCGACAATTGGGGCTACCCACATTCCAACGCAAAAGCGTTCGAAGTTGCCGATCAGGCCAACATCGAAGCTTATGGTTTCTCCGATCCAAAAAGCTTCTTCGAGGGCAGTTTGTTCTTTGATGCGGTGAATCCCGAGCTTGAGGCAAAAATGCTGGCGGAGTTTGAACGGATCAAAGCCGGCTTCTGATTCAACAATATCTCCGGGGCCAACCAACCCCGGAACACAAACACAGGAAAACGCGTGAACATGTCAGACGCGAACCCATATGCTATGCTCTTGGAACCGGTTCAGATCGGGCCAGTCACTGCCAGAAACCGCTTCTATCAGGTGCCTCATTGCACCGGGCTGGGGCACCTCCGACCCAGGGCGGACGCTGCCGTTCGTGGAATGAAGGCCGAAGGCGGGTGGGCGGTGGTTTCCAATCAGGAGACCGAGATTCACCCGACCTCTGACCTTTCTCCCTACGCCGAAGGGCGGCTGTGGGATGGGCGCGATGTGCCCGCGTTGCGGTTGATGACGGACGCAGTACATGCGCATGGCGCGCTGGCGGCCATCCAACTGGTACACAACGGCAATCATGCGCAAAACCTGCTGACCCGCGCTCCGGTTCTTGCGCCTTCCGAGATGTCCGTCGACACGACGCACCCCAAGCAGGCGCAGGCTATGGATAAGGCAGACATTCGGGAATTCCGCCGTTGGCACCGCGAGGCCGCCTTGCGCGCGAAAGATGCCGGATTTGACATCATTTATGTGTATGCCGGGCACAACATGACATTGGCGCAACATTTCATGCTGCCGCATATGAACCAGCGTAGCGATGAATATGGTGGGTCGCTCGAGAATCGCGTGCGTCTGACCCGGGAGCTTCTGGAAGACACTCACGAAGCTGTGGGCGACAGCTGTGCGGTGGCGTTCCGATTTGCTATTGATGAGATGATGGGTACCGGGGGCATGCAGGCAGCAGAAGAAGGCCGCGCCGTTGTCGAGCTTTTGGCCGATCTTCCTGACCTATGGGATGTGAATGTGGCTGACTGGTCCAATGACAGTGCCACGACTCGTTTTCAGCCAGAGGACGGATATCAGAACGCGTTTCTGTCCCACGTTAAGCAGATCACCCGCAAACCTGTGGTTGGTGTCGGTCGCCTGACGTCGCCTGACATGATGCTATCGATGGTCCAAAAGGGAATTGTCGACCTTATCGGAGCCGCGCGACCTTCCATCGCGGACCCGTTCATTCCGAAAAAGATTGAGAAGGGTCGCATTGACGAAATCCGCGAATGTATCGGCTGCAATATCTGCGTCTCATCCGACAATCTGGGCATCCCGATCCGCTGCACTCAAAACCCTACCATGGGTGAGGAATGGCGACGCGGTTGGCACCCCGAGATCATCGCGCCGAGAAAGAGCGACGCGGACACTTTGGTTGTTGGCGGTGGCCCTGCCGGTCTTGAATGCGCCATGCAGTTGGCAAGGCGAGGATATCAGGTGACCTTGGCCGAGGCGTCAGCCGAATTGGGCGGGCGGGTTACGAAGGAAAGCAAACTTCCCGGCCTCGCAGCTTGGTCCCGCGTCGTCGACTATCGTCTGCATGATTTAAAACAACGCGGCAACGTTCAGCTGTTCACTGACAGCAGGCTTGATGGCGATCAAGTGGCAGAGCTGGGCGTCAAACACGTCTTTGTGGCCACCGGCAGCCTTTGGCGAACCGACGGCATGGGCCGTAATACCCAGCGCCATGTGCCACAGATCGAGCAAAGCGCCAATGTGCTGACGCCTGATGACATCTTGAATGGTGTTTTACCGCCGGATGGCCCGGTCATGATCTATGATGACGATCATATCTATCTGGCAGGAGTGATCGCCGAAAAACTGGCGACTGCAGGATACCAGGTGGTCTTTGTCACGCCGGAGAGTTTGGTCTCAGCTTACTCCGTCAATACTTTGGAGCAGCCTCGCATTCAGGCCCGTCTGATGGAGCTTGGTATCGATATTCGCTGCAATCAGGTATTGGCCGCTGCTGAAGGTGACATGGCGCGCATTGGGTGTACCTTCACAGGTCGCGAAATGGATATTCCATGTGCCTCGACAATTCTGGTCACTGAACGTCAGCGTGAGACGACGCTTTATGACAGCTTGCGCGGGCTCAGGTTGAAAACCGTCGAACTTATTGGCGATGCCGCTTCTCCAGGGCTGATCGTCGACGCAGTCTTCGCGGGCCACCGCGCGGCCCGGGATTTTGAACGCCCCAAGGCAGAAGCAGACCAGGACTGGTTTCGCCGCGAGATAATCGATTTGGAGGAAACGTGATGAACAGCCGACCGTTTGAGTTGGATGCGTTGATAGCCTCGCACCAGTACGGCCAGGCCTTACCGCGCGGTTTCTATACTTCGCAAGACATCTATAACTATGACATTGCCCAAGTCTGGAACCGCAACTGGCTTTGGGCAGGGCATGTCAGCCAAATCCCAAACCCCGGTGACTACTTCCTGTTCGACTATGGCCCGGAGAGCATCATTATTGTTCGCGACCGCGAAGGCGAAGTTCGCGCTCATTTGAACGTCTGTCGCCATCGGGGTTCTCGCGTTTGCACCGAACAGTCCGGCAACGCCCGAGTCCTTGTTTGCCCCTATCACGCCTGGACATATGAGCTATCGGGTAAACTTCGTGCGGGCCACAACATGGGGGAACACTTTGACCCATCCAAATTCGGGCTCTATCCCGTTCAGGTGAGTGTCTTCAAAGGCCTGATTTTTGTCTGTGCCGATGCAAATACGCCTTCGCTTGATCCTGTCCTTAGTGAGCTTTCGCCACTCGTCGAACCCTATGGCTTTGACAATCTGAAAGTGGCGCATACGGCGTCATTTCCCGTTCCCGCGAATTGGAAACTGGCGGTGGAGAACTATCTTGAATGCTATCACTGCGGACCAGCGCACAAAGAATATTCTCGTTCTCATAGCCTGAAATCGCCTCAAGACATGGCTGGCTTGGTCGAACCGTTAAAGGCAAGGGCTGCGGAAGTTGGCCTGTCACCTGATGAATTGGCACTTGTCGGCGACGCTGCGCCAACCCCATTTACCAGCGCGTATTATCGGCGCTATCCACTTTATCCGGGCTACAAAACCGGCAGCAAATCGGGCGAAGCGCTTGCGCCATTGCTTGGAACGTTGAAGGACTTCGACGGTGGCGCGACTGACTTTGATATTGGTCCATTGAATTGGTTCCTTATTTATTCGGATCACATGGTCGGCTACCGCTTCATTCCACGAGGCTTACAGGAAACCGACATTCAGGTGGTCTGGCTGGTTCGCGCTGACGCCGAAGAAGGCCAAGACTACAACAAAGAAAACCTGACCTGGCTTTGGCATGTCACATCTTTGGATGACGAACGCATCATTCGCCACAACCAGTCCGGAGTAAATTCTCAATACTTCCAACCGGGCCCCTTGGGCGAAATGGAATCGTCGATCCAGGACTTTTACGATTTCTATTTCACCATGATCAGCCCGGAACCAGAACAAAGGATGGCGGGCAATGGCTGAGACGAAATCACGCCGTCGCGGTGGCGGTGGACGCGCCGCGCGCATAAAGGTTCAACAGGCGACCACGGGCAATGAGGCCGTACGTGGGGGCCTTAGTGGCGGGCGCTATAAACCGCTGACCCAAACAGATATGGAGAACATCCACCAAGCGGCCTTAAACATTCTGGAAAACACCGGCGTTACCGACCATTTTCCGGAATTGCTTGATCTGGTGCTTCCCAAAGGCGCGGTAATGAATGACTTCAATCGGCTGTGCTTCCCCCGCGCCCTTATGGAAGACATCTTGGCGGCTGCCGCCAGAGAGTTTTATGTCTATGCCCGCGGTGAGCGTGAAGGCAAAGACGACATGCATTGCTCGGCCGAGAGTGTCTATTTCGCCAACTCTGGCACCGCCGTCACAACCTTCGATTCCGAGACCAAGTCCTATCGTCCATCGGTACTGCGCGACGTTTATGATTTCACCCGACTAGTGGACCGCTTGGACAACATCCATATGCTGGGCGACACAGTTTTGGCTACCGATGTGACCGATGATTTCGCTCACGATATGAACACCATATATGCAATGCTCGCAGGCAGCCAAAAGCCTGCCTGTCTGACCTTTCGCGACCGCAGCCATATCCCGCATGCCATCCGCATGTTTGATTTGGCTCAGGGTGGCGAAGGGGCTTTCATGAAAAAGCCAAGCGTCATTTTTGGCGGCTGTCCAATGGTTTCGCCGCTGCGGATCGGCAAGGAAAACATGGAGATCCTGATTGATACCGCCAAACTTGGCCTGACCGTCGATCTGGCTGTGCCTCCGCAAGCCGGGGCCACAGCCCCCGCGACCCTTGCGGGAACGTTGGTACAAACCGTGGCCGAAACGCTGGCCTGCGTTGCCATCGTAAACCTCATCACTCCAGGCTGTCCGGTTTGCTTTGCCGCCTGGCCTTTCATCACTGATTTGCGCAGCGGCTCGTTCACCGGTGGCAGCGGCGAACAAGCCCTGATCGGCGCGGCTGCCATTCAAATGGGCAACTTCTATGGCCTGCCCACATCCGTTGGCGCAGGCATGACCGATGCCAAAATACCCGACGCGCAATACGGGTTAGAAAAGGCGCTGACCTTCACGCTTGCTGCTCATGCCGGTGCCAATCGCCTTTGCGAGTTTGGCGGTATGATCGGCAGCCTCATGGGATGTAGTTTTGAAAGTATGGTCATCGATGACGAAGCGGGTGGAATGATCCTGCGGTCGTTGCGCGGGATAGAGGTCACGGATGAAACCATGGCTGTGGATGTGATCCACGAGTGCGCCATCGACCCCGGCCATTTCCTCGGCAACCCGCACACGCTGAACTATATGAACAGCGAATTCGTCTATCCGCGACTTATGGATCGTGAGCGTACAGACACATGGGAAAACGAAGGCAAAACAGATTTGCTGGACCGCGCCCGTGACAAAGCCAACTCTATTCTAAACAGTCATTTCCCCAACTATTTTGGCGCTTTGGACACCCAGGTGCGTGAAGAATTCCCCATCGTAATGAGCGCGGAAAGCATGACCCATCATGGATAACTCTAATGCCAAACAATGGGACAACGATCACTTCCTGCACCCGTGGGAAGGGATGGAAGCTTTAGGCAAAAATAGCCGTACTTTTGTCGAAAGTGCCAGCGGCATCCATGTCGTGAACGAAAAGGGTGAACGCTTGATCGACGGACCGGGAGGCATGTGGTGCACCCAGATCGGCTATGGGCGCGAAGAGATGGCCGAGGCCATGGCTGAGCAAGCTAGGAGTCTTGCCTATTTCTCGCCTTTCAACAACACCAACTCGACTGCTGCGCGGTTCGCGCGCGAAATAGCCAAACGAGCGCCTGGCGATTTGAACAATGTCTTCTTTACCACGGGCGGCTCCACCGCGGTGGATACGGCTATCCGATTTGTCCATTTTAGAAACAACCTTTTAGGTCGACCGGAGAAAAAGAAAATCATTTCAAGGCAAAAAGCCTATCATGGAAGCACCTACTTGGCGGCCAGCGTCAGTGGAAAAGAGCGTGACCGGCTTTGGCTCGACAAAGCCGATGACCTCGCACATTTCCTGCCAGACGTGAATCCGCTCTACCGTTCACCTGGTCAAAGCGAAGAGAGCTTTCTGAAGGAGAAAGTTTCCGATCTTGAAAACGCCATTTTGGCGCTTGGCCCAGAAAATGTTGCCGCTTTTATCGCCGAACCGGTTCTGGCATCTGGTGGCGTGATCGTGCCGCCAAAGGGATATCACCAAGGCTGCCTAAACATCTGCAAGAAGTATGATGTTCTATACATCTCCGACGAAGTGGTGACAGCTTTTGGGCGATTGGGCCATTGGTTTTCGTCAGAGGCTGTTTTCGGCATTCAGCCGGACATAATAACTTGTGCTAAAGGAATGACATCTGGGTACGCGCCGATGGGTGCTGCGATTATCTCTGACCGATTGATCGCCGACGTTGCGAGAAAAGATGCCACCTTCTCAAATGGTTACACCTATTCTGGTCATCCAGTTAGCGCGGCTGCGGGTTTGAAGGGCATTGAGATCATTGAGCGGGAAAAACTTCTCGAACACGTTCAAAAGGTCGCTCCGGTTTTTCAGGATCAGCTGCAGCATTTGCGACAGATTGACATCGTTGCCGATGTGCGCGGGATTGGGTTGATGGGATGCGTACAATGCTCAGTCGATGGTGATCCCCGGAGCGATCTGGGATGCGACTACGAGATTGGCGGCCAGATCGATATAGAATGCCAAAAACGTGGGTTATTAGTTCGACCTATTATCAACATGTGTGTTCTTTCACCGCCCCTTATCATCAGCGAAAGTGAAATTGAGCAGGTGTTTTCTATCTTGCGCAAGGGGCTTGAAGCGACACGAACGTGGCTTGGCGGAATCAGTTAACAATGAAGAGCTTGCACCACTGTTGCGGATGTCCGCAGACCGGTATGCCACTGCAGCATTTGAATTCCGTCCTAAATGTCCGCAATGTGCCGGGAGTTGTCGGTGACCTTTCAGCGATCAATGGCAGCTTTGTCCCGCAACTCGGACCTAGAACATTTTCTGATGAAGGTCCGATGCATTCCATAAGCTGACTTTCGTGCTATAAAAGCAGAACATCAACCATCAAGGGTTGCATTTATCGCTAGCGGACCTTCGTCAAAAAATTGGCGAAGGTCCGAGTTGCGGGACAAAGATCGAATTCGCTGCGCTTGCACCAATGGCCGCTACTTGCGCTTCTCGACACGAGATTCCACCATTTCCGGATGAAAAGGGACTTTTGGTTTGATATGAAACCTCCCTCGAAATCGATCAAGCAAACCATGGTTGGCGGCAGTCGAGGTCTGGCCGCATTTTCTGCAGAACCAGTGATTTTCGCATCATGTCCTGAAAGACCTCGTTTCCTCCAGAAGCCAAGACCTTAATGCCTGAAACATTGGCCTTTGAGCCTGGGCTTCGCGGCTGAGAAGGTGGTGCTGCCGCCCGATCTTGAATTTGTCCTTAATCGGGTAGATTAGGTCGCCCTGGGCGATCAGATGTTGGACAAGATGCTCCCAGCCGATCGCAAGCCCGAGGCCTGATGTGGCGGCGCTGATCAGCATTTCGAAATTGTTGAAACTCGGCCCTCTCAATTCCCTTTCGACTGATACGCCGAACTGGTTCAGCACAACCGGCCAGTCGGTTTGCGACCAGGGCAGATCGCGCCAGTGACCGGCATCGAGATGCAACAGGTCGAGGTTGGGAATGTCCTGGGCTGTCTTCAGTTCGGGATGACGGGCGAGGAATTCGGGGCTGCATACCGGGGCGATTTCCTCGACGATCAGCAGGTCAGCCAGAATATTGGGTTGCGGTTCGTGGCCGAGCACGACAGCAAAATCAACATATTCCAGCAGGCTGGTCGGATTGCCTTCGGTTGTCTGGAAGTTGAAATCCACCTCGGGGAAATCGCTCAGCAACCTGCCGAGCCGCGGCACCATGAACTGATTGGCGAACGGTAGACGCATCGCAATCGTCACGCGGTTGCTGCGGCTTTCGCGGCGCAAGCGGTCGCTGCCTCCGGCGATCTGGTTCAGGCCCTGTGCCACAGCATGGTGGAGATCCCGGCCGGCTGCCGTGAGTTCAAGGTTCTTGCCGCGTCTCGTGAACAGCGACACGCCGAGGTGATCTTCGAGCAGGCGAATCTGTTTTGAAATGGCGGCTTGAGTTACGAACAGTTCTTCTGCGGCCGCAGAAAAGTTCTCATGCCGTGCCGCAGCCTCGAATGGGCGCAGGGCTGACATGGGGGGTAATTTTCTCAAGAAACTTTGCATTTACAGAACCCTGACAGATCATTGATCCCTTTCCGCTGACCCACAGTGAGCAAGTCTGGCAGTAGATCTACAATAACCTCAGGTTTTCAAGAAGGGACAGAATTTCGTTTAGGGAAATCGTTTTCCTCTCGTAGGGTGAATGCTCAGACGACGTCAAATCAACGGAAAGCATGACTTGATGCAGAAACTGACCGGTATTTTTGCGGCCATGTGCACGCCCATGGACGAACATGGCAAAACCATCGACATGGGGCGGTATCGCACGCATATCGACGATATGATCGAAGCGGGGCTGCACGGGCTGGTGCTGGGATCGGGCACTGGCGAATACGCCTATCTTTCAGCGCAAGAAAAACGCGACCTGATCGCAGAGGGCTGCAGGCACGTCGATGGCCGCGTGCCAACGATTGCCCAGACCACGGCGCTCAGCACCGCGGAATGTATCGACAATGCCCGCTTCGCCGAAGATGCCGGTGCCACGGCCCTTATGATCCTGCCGCCCTTTCTCGAAGCGCCGAATGAGCGGGGCGTGATGTATCACTACACCGCGATTGCCAGGTCGGTCAGCATTCCGATTGTCATGTACAACGTGCCCGATCAGGCCGCCCCTCTGACCGAAGATTTGTATCGCAAGTTGCTTGCCGTCGAAAACCTGGACTATGTCAAAGACAGCTCCGGCGACCTGCTTGGGTTGCAGAAACTGATCGGGATCGGCGGCAATGTCCTCAATGGTGCTGATCCCTATGCGCCCTACAGCCTTATGGCGGGGTGCAAGGGCATGATCTGGGGTGCTGCGAATTTCATGCCGCATGAATGTGCGCGGCTTTATGACCTGATCGCAACGGGCAAGCTGAACGAGGCGATGAGCCTGTGGCACGTGATGAAAGCCATCTGTTTCTGGCTTTGGGGCAATCCGCATGAGGTGGATTACCTGACCGGCGTCAAGGCCGCTGCCCGCTTGTCGGGGCGCGACATGGGCGGTGCGCGCAAACCCTTGCCTCCGGTGCCCAGTGCCGCGCGTCACGACATCAAGCTGGCGCTGAGCAAGCTGCCGGTGAACCGGACCAGGGCGGACCGGCTGGTCTGGCGTGACTGGCAGGAAGAACGCGACTGGCTGATCCAGTCTCAACGGAATTGCTGAGGACCTCTGAGATGGTTGAACAAACACGCAAATACCCGACGATGGCCGTGATTGGTGGACGCTCTGTGGCCTCTGAAAGCGGCAAGACCTTTGACACGATCAACCCGGCGACGGGCCAGCCCCTGGCGCAAATTGCGGAGTGCACGGCGGCCGATGTGGATAGGGCGGTCGCGGCTGCGCGGGCAGCTTTTGACCACGGTCCGTGGCCGCAAATGTCGCCTGCGGAACGCAAGGCCATCCTGCAACGGTTTGCCACGGTCATCGAGACCAATGCCGAGGAACTGGCCGAGTTGGAGGCGCTGGAGGCGGGCAAACCGATCAGTGACGCGCTTGGGGTCGATCTGCCCGAAACCGTCGCCACAATCCGATGGCACGCCGAGGCGGTGGACAAGATCAATGATCAGGTCACGCGGTCTGATCCTGCTTTCCTGTCCATGGTGGTGCGCGAGCCGATCGGCGTCGTCGCCGCCGTGTTGCCGTGGAATTTCCCGATCATGATGGCAGCATGGAAGCTCGGGCCCGCTCTGGCCGAAGGCAATACCATGGTGCTGAAACCTGCCGAACAAACCTCGATGTCGACCATCCGTCTGGCAGAATTGGCCACCGAGGCAGGCGTTCCTGATGGTGTCATCAACGTGGTGCCCGGCTTTGGCGAGGTCGTGGGCAAGGCCCTGGGCGAGCATATGGGCGTCGACTGCATCGGGTTTACCGGCTCAACCGAAACCGGGCGTCTGTTCCTGCATTATGCGGCGGATTCCAACCTCAAGCGGGTCCTCCTGGAGTGTGGCGGCAAGAACCCGATGATCGTCATGCCGGATGTCGAGGATCTCGACGTTGTGGCGGATCATGCGGTAAATTCGATCTTCTGGAACATGGGTGAAAACTGTTCTTCCAACAGCCGCGTTCTGGTGCATGAGAGCCAGAAGGACGCGTTGCTTGAGCTGATCGTCGAACGCGCACAGGACTGGGTTGTTGCCGACCCGTTGACCACCGCCTGTCGCATCGGCCCGCTGATCGAAGAAAGCCATATGGACAAGGTTCTGGGCCATATCGAACAGGCAAAGCGGGAAGGCGCGCGGCTGGTTTACGGCGGTAGCCGGGTGTTGGCCGAGACCGGCGGCTATTATGTTCAGCCGACAATTTTCGAAGGGGTCACGCCCGACATGGCGCTGGCCAGGGAGGAGGTGTTTGGACCTGTGCTCGCGGTGATGAGCTATGCTTCACCTGAAGAGGCCATCGCAATCGCCAACGATACGGAATACGGGTTGGCGGCTTCGGTCTTTACCAGTTCCAACAAGACCGCCCACACTGCGGCGCGGCGGGTGCGTGCGGGCACCGTCTCGGTCAACTGCTACGGCGAAGGCGACCATGGAACGCCGTTTGGCGGTTATAAGCTGTCAGGTTTCAGCGGGCGGGACAAATCGCTGGCCGCACATGATCAGTATTGTGAGCTGAAGACCGTCTGGATGGATCTGAGCTGAGACGGGTCCATGAAGATCGGCATTCTTCCAGACGCGGACAACAACAACGGGTGGCTGGAAATCCTGCCGCCCCTGCCACCGGCCGTTCGCGCAACAGGTGAAATCAGGGCTGACTACGCAGTGATCGGCGCAGGTTTCACCGGGCTGGCCTGTGCCCGCAGGTTGGCCGAACTACACCCCGATGCACGTGTCGTCCTGCTGGAAGCGGGCCGCATCGGCAACAACGCGGCCGGGCGCAGTTCAGGCTTTGCCATCGATCAGGCGCACAATATCCGCGCCAAGGATTTTGCGGGCAACCTGCAGGCCGAGCGCGACCAGACCGCGATCAACCGGGCCGGACAGGACTATCTGCGCGATTGCATTCAGGCGCATGACATCGACTGTGACTGGGATGAGTCGGGCAAGATCCATGCCGCCGCAACAGACCGCGGGGCCGCCAAACTGAAAGCCTATTCCGGCAATCTCGACCTCCTGAAGGCCGGGTATCGCTGGCTCGACGCAGACGAAATGCAGCGTGTGACCGGCACCACGTTTTACAAAACCGGCATGCACACACCCGGGACGATGCTGCTGCAACCGGCGGCGCTTGTTCTTGGCCTTGCGCGGTCGATGCCGGCCAATGTCTCGGTGTTCGAGGACTCTCCGGTGACAGAGCTTGCCAGTGGTGAGCTGCATCGTCTGATCACCCCGGAGGCTGAAATCACCGCAAAAACGCTGGTTCTGGCCAACAACGGCTTTGCAGGGCAATTCAGCCAATATCGCAAACATCTGCTTCCGATCGTCACCTGGGGCAGCCTGACCCGCCCCCTGACCGGCGATGAGGCCGATCTCTTGCGCGGAGAGCCTGAGTGGGGGATCATCCCCGCCGATCCCTTTGGTACTTCGGTGCGCCGGATCAGGGGTGACCGGATCCTGATCCGCAACATCTACAGCTACAGCCCCGGCCTGAACCCGACTGAGACGGACCGGCAATGGGCGCGTAAACGTCATGAACAATCGCTGCGCAACCGGTTTCCCATGCTGTCGGATCTAGGATTCGACTACACTTGGGGCGGACCGCTCTGCCTGTCACGCAATGGAGAGCCGGTGTTTGGCACGCTGGGAAAAGACGTCTTTGGTGCTTTCTGTCTTAATGGTGTGGGCATCGCGCGGGGCACCGCGTTTGGCAAGCTGTTGGCCGAGCATGTCGCCGGGCAAAGCGGACCATTGGTCGAGATCATGCTGAAAGCGGGGAGACCGTCCGGCACGCCACCGGAGCCATTTCTTGGCTGGGGCGTCCGATTGAATTTTGCAAAACGGCGATACGACGCCGGACTGGAGCTGTAGATGTTGGATCTTAGCGGAAAAGCTGCCCTTGTGACCGGGGGGACATCCGGGATTGGCGCGGAAACAGCGCGTGTTCTGGCGCGTGCTGGTGCAAAGGTGATGGTGACCGGGCGGCGGGAGGACGCTGCCCGGGCGATCTGCGCCGAAATCACGTCCGAAGGTGGTTCGGCGGCCTGCGTGATGGGCGAGGTGGCGGACCCGGCCTTTGCAGTGCGCGCCGTCGCTGAAACCGAAGACAGATTCGGCAGCGTGAACATTCTGGCCAATGTCGCCGGCGCCATTTGCCGGGGCTCGGCCGAGGAAACCTCGGACGCGGATTGGGATCTGATGATGTCAGTGAACGTCTCGGGTACGTTTTTCATGTCCCGCGCCGCGATTCCCGCGATGCGGCGCGCAGGTGGGGGCAGCATCATCAATCTTGGCTCCACCGTCGGCCTTGTCGGCTGCGCCGGGCTTGCAGCCTATTGCGCCAGCAAGGGCGCGGTCGTGAACCTCACCCGCGCCATGGCGCTGGACCACGCTGGCGACAAGATCCGGGTAAACTCGGTCAATCCCGGCGCGGTGGACACGCCGATGCTCGTCTCGGGGCACGGCGATACGGGGGCAGAGGCAGTGCGCGAGGCGAACCGCGCCTCGATCCCGCAGGGCTGGCTGCCAAAACCCGTTGAAATCGCAAATGCCATCGCCTTTCTGGCGTCCGACCTCAGCCAGCATGTCACCGGCACGGCGCTCCCTGTTGACGGAGGTTTCACAGCAGCATGACCGGGGCTTTGAAAGATAAGGTAGCCATCGTCACCGGAGGCGGACAGGGGATCGGCTTTGCCATCGCGGAGTGCCTGTCGGAGGCCGGGGCGAGCGTCGTGATCGGTGACCTCAAGCCGGGGTCGGACCCACGGTTTCACTGGCTGGAACTGGATGTATCGGACGAACGTTCGGTCGAACAGTTCGTCCAGAAAACGGTCGAGGACATCGGAGCCCCTGCGGTCCTGGTGAACAATGCGGGGATCCTGACCGGCACGCCGCTGACCGAACAGAGTGTCGAGGAATGGGATCGCGTCATGGCGGTGAACCTGCGCGGGCCGTTTCTGATGGCCAAGCAGGTCGTGCCTCATATGCGACCGGAAAACGAGCCCGCCATCGTCAATATCGGTTCGATCGAAGGGATAAGCGGTAACCCCAACCATTCGGCCTATATGGCGTCCAAGGCAGGGGTGCATGGGCTGACAGTTTCCATGGCGATTGACCTGGGTCCGAAAGGGATCAGGGCAAACGCGATCGCGCCAGGCTGGATCAATACGGATATCAACAGGGTCTACATTGACGGCCTCCCCGATCAGGAACTTGTCACCCGTCAACTGGCCGACCTGCATCCGGTTGGCCGCATCGGTGACCCCTCGGATATCGGCGACGTAGCGGTCTGGCTGGCCAGTTCGCAATCGCGGTTTGTCACTGGACAGGTCATCCGTGTCGAAGGCGGAAGAATGAGTAAACTTTCATTGCCTGAGGTGTTCAAATGACCGGTCCCACACAAGGTAAACGCCGGGGCCGCGGCGCGCGGCGCGCCAGCCGTACGTCCAATGATCTGCGATTTCTGCCCGAGACGGATCGCGGCATTCCCTATGTCGATCTGATGTCAGAGGTACAGGTTCAGCGCATTCACACTGAGGCGATGAACTTGCTTCGCGACAAGGGCATCGAGTTTCGCGATGACGAATCCGCGGCCCTCTGGAAGGACGCCGGGGCCGATGTTCAGGGCCACTGGGTGCGGATCGAAGAACCGCTTCTCATGCAGCTTCTGTCTACGGCCCCCGAATCCTACACAATGCTTGCCCGCAACCCGGATCGCTCGGTCACGCTTGGGCGGCGCAAGCAAATCCTGACACCGGCCTATGGGGCGCCGAATGTGCTTGATCTGGACGGTGTCCGGCGCAACCCGACCATCCAGGATTTCCACGACTTCGTGAAACTTGCCCACATGTCACCGGGCATGCAGATGTCCGGCGGTGTGGTGTGCGAGCCGTTGGACATCCCGGTGCCCAAACGCCACCTGCACATGGTCTACAGCCTGATCAGACATTCCGACAAACCCTTCATGGGGATGGTTACGGCACGGGAGCGGGCCGAAGACACCGTGCGCATGGCAGAGATCGTGTTCGGCAAAGAGGTCGCGCAGGGAAACACGGTGATGACGTCGATCGCCAATTGCAACTCGCCGCTGGTCTGGGACGAGACCATGCTGGATGCCATCAAAACCTATGCTGCGGCCAATCAGGCGGTGTTGTTCACCCCCTTCGTCCTGAGCGGTGCCAGCACCCCCGCCAGCACTGTTGGATCGTTGGTCCAGATCTGCGCGGAAGCCCTTGCCGGGATCGCCTTCTCGCAGATCGTGCGCCCCGGGGCGCCAGGTGTGTTTGGCGAATGGATCGGCGCGGTTTCTATGAAATCCGGCGCCCCGATGGCGGGCACGCCCGAGATCGACCACATCAACCTGCTGGTCGGCCAGATGGCGCGGTTCTACAAGCTGCCGTGGCGCTGCAGCGGGGCGTGTTCAAGTTCCAAAATCCTCGATGCGCAGGCAGGATATGAGGCGGCCCGCAACCTCTATGGTGCTGCGCTGGCGGGGGCGAACTTCATCCTGTCCACCGCAGGCTATCTGGAAGGGGCGTTGTGCCAAAGCTTTGCGAAATTCGTCGTCGATGCAGAGCAGGCGGAACTGACGCATAAATTCCTGCGTGGAATTGATTTCTCCGAACTGGATGGTGCGCTCGACGCCATGCAGGAGGTCGATCCCGGTGGTCACTACCTTGGCGCGAAACACACGCTGGAAAACTTCGAAAGAGCCTTCATCATTCCGGAACTGATGCATCACGACAGTTTTGAACAATGGGAGGCCGAAGGACGTCTGGACCTGAACGATCGGGCCGTCGCAAAAGCAAAATCCATGCTGGGTGACTACGAACCGCCACCACTGGATCCAGCCATCGACGAGGAACTGCAGGATTTCATCGCGCGGCGTGAAATGGAAATTGGCGACGCCATGGTCTGATACTAGGACCCGCGGTCACCCAGTGCCAGGAACAGTGTCGGCAATGACCGATAACCGCGTCTTGCGCCAGTTCGAACGTTCTGCGGCATTCGCCAATATGGGCTCGCTGCCGACTTTCTCTGCGACGGGCCCGAGCTGGTGCGTAGAGCCCATTGCTGCCGTCGACCAAGCTTTCGCCTTTTGCATGCGCAGCACGTCGTAATCCGCGTATTCCGGACGTTCCCAGGCGCTTCACAGATGGCAGGGCAGCAGACATAGCCGCCGTTCGAACCAAGGCTAATTTTCGGTCTGATACTTCGCCAAAAGTGGGAGCATCACGATGTTTTCTATATGCGAAGTAGGCGCCAGCTCGGTGTCAAGCTCGATTGCTCGCAAAAAGATCGAGTATCCAGCCCCGAAAACACTCCATCTTGCGCGACAAGAACTGTGCGCCAACCCCGTGCTGCTGCACCGAGGATATCGGTGTGAAGAGTGTCACCGCACATCGCGATGCGTTCGGGCGGAATTCCTGGAAGCGTGGCTTCGACCATTTCAAATACTTCCGGAAATGGCTTGCCAAAGAACTTGATGTCTTGAAGGCCCTCATCTGCCAGCAAATGCCCGTAGTGACCGGGCTCCAGTGAGAATCCGAAGTCTCGTGGCGCTGCCAGATCAGCATTTGCGATCACCACTGGGCGCGGGTTCGCCAACAAGCTGTCGCAAAGCATGGATTGTTGAGATTGTTGCCAGATTTCGGTCGAGAGAAACAAGAAACCGTCAGCGCGGTCAAAGTCTGTCTGGTCTGCCTCAAGCCTGATCGTCTCGGATAAGATGTCCGTCAGATCGTCAGACGGAGAGGCGATGCAGCCCCATAGACCGTCGTTCAGGTTTGCCAAGGCTGCGTCGCGGCTGGTTACAATCTCATCTGCGTCAACTTGCATTCCGAGTTTTTGAAACTTGGCAGTCGCGCCCTGGTGATTATAGCTTGCAGCATTGGAAAGAATGCGAATCTGGTGTCCGCCCTCCCTGAGCTCTTTCAAACGAGCTGCCGCGCCGGGAATCGGAGTTTCGCCAACATTTAGAACGCCAAAAGCATCAAAAACAAAGGCGTCTACTTCGTTGCCAATATCCAGAAGTGACTCAATATCCAGAGTGGCCGCGTTGAATGTTGCTTTTGGGAGTCTGGGACGTATGGACTGATAACGCGAAAATATCGAGTTGGCGTCAAGCATGTGTCCAAATGTCCTTTTTTGATGGGCGCCCCCGACAGGTTTGACGCAATACGGAATGTAACATCAACAAAACAAAATGGAAGAAAAAACAACATTTTTAGCAAGTCGCCATTAGCGAGCTCTGAATCTTTGCGCGCAAAGCTTTGAAAAATATAATTTTTCGACACTTGCGATCAAGTTACCCTTCAACGTTCTATGTGGCTTTGATTGAAAAATGTTGTTTTGTTGTTTTTTGGTGATATGGTTCTGGCAACTTGAAGGGGGATAAATGGCGTCAAAGAAGATCAGACGGAGGGATTTAATCCAGCAGGTCGTGCAAGAGCGTGGCGGTGTCAGTGTGGGGGCCTTAGCGGAAATGCTAGGGGTCTCGACGCAAACCATCCGCCGTGATCTGGACATTTTGTGCGACGGTGAAAACCTGCGACGCGCGCACGGGCGGATCGAGCTGGCTGAAAGCCGTTTGAATACCCCGTTTGATCAGAGAGCCGGAACGAACTTACGTGGCAAACGGTCGGTTTCCGAACTTGTTGCGAGCATGATCCCCAATGGGGCGAACGTGTTCCTTTCAATTGGGTCGACTCCGCTCGAAGTGGCTAAGGCACTGTCCGGCCACCAGGAGTTAACGGTCATCACGAACAACCTGAGTGCCGCGATGGCGCTGAGTAATGAAATCTCAAACCGTATCCTTTTGCCAGGAGGCGAGCTGCGCCTGCCCGATCGTGATTTTATCGGCGAAGAAGCAACCGATTTCTTTGACAGGTTTCGTGCCGAGTTCGCAATATTTGGCGTTGCCGGTGTGGCGCATGATGGTGGGTTGTTAGAATTTCATCCAGCTGAGGTTCGGGTGAGAATGAAAATGCAGCAGCACGCAGCCAAATCGATCCTCGTAATAGACAGCAGTAAATTTGGTCGCATTGCGCCAGCATTGGGCGGCAACATCTCGGATGTCGACGTTGTCGTGTGCGACCGTCCTCCGGGCCCTGAATTTTCCGATCTCGCAGACAGTTTGGGCGAAGCCATTACTTACTCACAAGGAGAGCGCTGAATATGGCAGAACCGTTTGTTCACGTCGACAATATTGCTAAGCGCTGGAATGGGCAGCTTGGCGTCGAGAATATTAATCTTTCGATCCCGCGTGGTTCGTTCGTAGCGCTGCTTGGCCCGTCGGGCTGCGGCAAGTCAACGACGCTGAGATTGCTGTCGGGACTAGAATTGCCGGATGAGGGGCGGATCGTCATTGACGGGCGTGACATCACTACTTCTGCCCCTGCAGAACGCAATCTGTCGATGGTGTTCCAGTCTTATGCATTGTTCCCGCATCTGAGTGTCGCGGAAAACGTTGTTTTTGGCCTCAAGGTGCGAAAAGTCGTCGCGGCGGAACGGCGCGAGAAACTGACCCGGGCGCTCGAGATCACTGGCTTGCTGGGCTATGAGCAGCGTAAGCCGGGGGAATTGTCGGGTGGTCAGCGCCAGCGTGTGGCGCTTGCACGTGCGATCGTGGCAAACCAGCCGCTGTGCCTGATGGATGAGCCGCTTTCGAACCTTGATGCCAAGCTGCGCGCCTCTGTGCGCAAGGACATCAAAAAACTTCAGGTCGATTTGGGCATCACCGTAGTTTACGTCACGCATGACCAAACCGAAGCGATGAGCATGGCCGACATGGTCGTGCTGATGAAAGACGGCCATATCCAGCAGACAGGGTCCCCGGAAGAGCTTTACTACAAGCCTGCTAACACTTTTGTCGCCGAGTTTGTCGGTGCCCCGCCAATGGCGCTGATCAAGTCAGAAGGCGTGCCGGGATTTGAGCGCGCAACGACAATTGGCCTTCGCGCCGAAGCGGTGAAGGTGGTGGAATCGGGCAAGGGCAGGCTGACTTGTAAAGTATCGGAATGCGAATTCCTGGGTTCCGAAACATTCATTGGCCTGTCACATCCTGCTGCCAATGGTCTGACCGTATCCATGCCCGGACTGAAACATATTCCGGCAGGAGAAGATCTGGAGATCAGCTTTGCCGATGAAGACCTGCATTTCTTTGACGACATGGGCAAGCGACTGGCCGGGTAGGTCGAGCAACTGAACTTTGGAAAGACAAGAATAACTGTCATCACTGGGAGGAAAAAATGAACGTTATTAAGAAGATAAGTTTGGCTGCCGTCTCGGCCACCGCGCTGACATCGGCGGCGGCGGCTGAGACGGAACTAACAATGTATTATCCTATCGCGGTTGGCGGCGCGCTGACCGAGGTAGTGGATGGCATCGTTGCCGATTTTGAAGCCGCCAACCCTGACATCAAGGTCAACGCGATCTATTCAGGCAACTATGACGACACGCGCGTTCGTGCCTTGTCCGCACTTGCATCGGGTGAACCGGCACAGCTGGCGGTGATGTTCTCAATCGATGCCTATGATCTGATCGAGCAGGATCTGATCGTGGCCTACGAAGATATCGACGGGGTTAACCCGGACTGGCTAGAGAGCTTTTATCCTGCATTGATGGCCAATGGCCGGATCGAGGGTAAAACTTGGGGCATTCCATTCCAGCGTTCAACTATCGTTGCCTATTACAACAAGGACCAGTTTCGTGCGGCAGGTCTTGACCCTGAGGCACCGCCCAAGACCTGGGACGAGCTGATTAGCATGGGCAAGGCACTGACCAACGACGACACCTATGGCCTGATGATCCCATCGACAGGCTATCCCTATTGGATGTTCCAGGCGTTGGCGATCCAGAACGGCAAGGAGGTGATGTCCGATGACGGCCTGACCACCTATTTCGATGACGAAACCGTTGTCGATACGTTGGAATTCTGGCAGTCGCTGTCGCAGGAGCATGGCATCATGCCCACTGGCACCGTTGAATGGGGTACCCTGCGGCAGGCGTTCCTTGAAGGTCAGACCTCGATGATGTGGCATTCGACCGGCAACCTTACGGCTGTGAAGAACAACGCCAGTTTTGACTTTGGCGTCGCCGAGCTTCCGGCCAATGTGCGGCTGGGTTCGCCTACCGGCGGCGGCAACTTCTATGTTTTCAAGGAGACATCGGACGAAGAGCGCGCGGCGGCCATGAAGCTGATCGAATTCATGACCTCGCCCGAGCAAGCGGCAGCGTGGTCCATCGCGACCGGCTATATGGGCGTGTCTCCGGCAGCGTATGAAACCGAGGCGCTTAAATCCTATACAGAAGAGTTCCCACCCGCTCTCGTTGCCCGAAACCAACTGGAAAATGCTGTTGCCGAATTCTCGACCTTTGAAACCGCACGCGTGCGCGAAGGTCTGAACAACGCAATTCAGGCGGCTTTGACCGGCACAAAATCGGCTGAAGACGCGCTGGGGGAAGCCCAGACGGCGGCTGTGCGCCTGCTGCGTGATTACCAGTAACCTCAACTCCCTGGCGTCGGGCAGAGATGCCCGACGCGCCCAACCTTGAGGGTCGCTATATGGCAGAGCATGTGAACATCGAGCGTCGTCGACAGGCCATCTACGGTTGGATCCTGTTGTCACCAGCGGCAATTCTGCTGACGACGTTTGCATTTTATCCTTCGCTTGCGACCTTGTGGTCGAGTTTGTTCAGCCGAGAAACCAGAAGACGCCCCAGCGAATTTGTCGGCGGTGAGAACTATGCTGACCTGTTTGCCGACCCAACCTTTTGGAAAGTTGTTGTGAACAACTTGATCTATGCGGGCGCGACCATCCCTATTTCTATTGCAATTGCGCTTTCGATGGCGCTTTGGGCGAACTCAAAGATCCCGGCTCGCGGGTTTGTACGCACCGCCTATTTCACGCCCACGGTCCTGCCAATGATCGCAGCGGCAAACCTTTGGCTGTTTTTTTATACTCCCGGATTGGGTGTGCTTGACCAGATCGGCGGTCTGTTTGGCCTTCCCTCAATCAACTGGCTGGGACAGCCTGAAACTGCGCTGTGGGCTGTAATCATCGTGACGATCTGGAAAGAGGCTGGGTTTTTCATGATCTTCTATCTGGCGGCCTTGCAGACGATCCCTGAGGACCTCAAGGAAGCTGCCGACATTGAAGGCGCCAGCCGCTGGACCTATACGCGCCGGATCGTGCTGCCGTTGTTGATGCCGACGACGCTATTTATCATGGTCAATGCGTTGATCAACTCTGTGAAATTGATCGATCATTTGTTCATCCTGACCAAGGGCGGGCCCAACGACGCCTCCAAGCTTATCCTTTATTACATCTGGGAAATGGCCTTTGCCTTCTTTGATGCGCCCCACGCAGCGGCAATGACCATCCTGGTGCTTGTCGTGCTTGGCGTGGTTGCCGGCGTCAAGTTCACCATACTCGACAAGCGGACCCACTACCAATGAGCGGATTTTCCAGGCATATCGAATCCTTTGGCGCACTATTGTTGGCCGTGATCTGGATTTCCCCGCTGGTCTTTGCCTTTTGGGCGGCGTTCCACAGCACCTCTGACGCGGTCAACTTTAACATCACGTCGCCATGGACGCTCGACAATTTCCGCACAGCTTGGGAGGGGGCGCCGTGGCTACGCTATTTCATCAACACCTTCCTTTTAGTGACGGTGATCCTTATTGGTCAGTTCTTTGTCACGACGCTGGCAGGATTTGCCTTTGCCCAGGTCCAGTTTCCGGGTCGGGATTTCGTGTTCATCCTCGTGCTGATGCAACTTTTCATCCTGCCTGAAGTGTTGATCGTGGAAAACTATGCAATGGTGTCACGCCTCGGGTTGTTTGACACGATTCTTGGCGTCGGAATGCCCTATATGGCCTCTGCCTTTGGCATTTTCCTAATGCGGCAGGCGTTTAAGGGTGTTCCTATAGAACTGCATGAGGCAGCGCGCGTCGAAGGCTGCGGATGGTTCGGAATTCTTTGGCGAGTCTATGTGCCCTTGGCGCGCCCGACATATCTTGCTTATGCGTTGGTGTCGGTATCGACCCACTGGAACAACTTCCTCTGGCCGCTCATCGTGACCAACTCGCCCGACACACGACCGCTGACGGTTGGCCTGTCGATCTTTGGCGCACCGGAAAATGGTGTGGATATAAGCGTCATTTCGGCGGCCACGATGATGTCGGTTGCGCCCTTGTTGATCGCGTTCCTCGTGTTCCAGCGTCAATTCGTTCAGGCCTTCCTGCGCGCGGGGATCAAATAGTCATGGCGACATTTCTGCATCTAAGTGACTTGCACGCGGTAGGGCATGGCGATCTGTGTTCAGGCGTGCTTGATACCCGCGCGATCCTGATCGGGGCCATCGACCGATTGATCGATAAAGGCGAAGCTCTTGGCCCGCTCGACGCGGTTTTAGTCACTGGTGACGTCAGCGAAGATGGTAGCCCGGACAGCTACGATTTCGCACGCACTCAACTGGAGCGGTTTGCCCTGCCGATTTACGTTGTTCCTGGAAATCATGATGCGCGCAAGCCAATGCAAGAGGCCTTTTCAGGCCTTGGCATCATGCCGCCGGACGGGCTTGTCGACTGGGCGGATACAGTGGGCGATACGCGTGTTATCGGGCTTGATACGCTGGTCGAAGGACAGGGCGGTGGCAGGCTGCGCCGGGAAAGTCTTGATCTTTTGGAGCGGGAACTCTCTGGGTTTGACGGGCCGGTTGTCGTTATGTTGCACCATCCGCCGTTTAGCATCGGGATTGATTTCATGGATGTTATCGGATTGGAGAACCGTTCCGATCTGGCAGAAATTCTTTCAATGCACTCAGAGGATATCACGGTGCTGGCTGGTCATGTCCACGGCGTTCACATTGGTCGCGTTGGCGGTCACGTTGCCATGACAGCGCCGGGCCTTTGCAGCGGTTTTGCACTGGACCGGCGCGCGGTGGCTCCTGCTGGTTTTTTTTCTGGTCCTACGGGCTGTGCAGTTCTCGAAACCGGAAAGAGCGGTATATGGAGCGTTGTCTCGCTAGACGCTGCCGAGGGACCGTATTCATTCTGAAGTGGCCGGATTGGCCCGGAAACCAAAGACCCGGTGATGATGGATAGCTCACCCATAATTATTGTTTTGAATTTGGCTGCTGCTGCGGCACTTCTGATCTGGGCTGTTCGCCTCGTGCGCACCGGTTTTGAGAGAGCCTTTGGAAGCCAGTTGCGGCTTTGGTTGCGTCGGTCGACGGGAAACCGGTTGGCCGCGACGGGAACCGGAACGCTGACCGCGATCCTGCTGCAAAGTTCCACCGCCGTCGCAATGCTGCTTGCCGGATTCATGGCCGCGGGTTCGGTTGGCAGCACCGCCGGGTTGGCCATTATTCTGGGGGCGGACCTTGGCTCTGCCATCGTAGCGCAGATCATGAATTCCCGGATTGCTTTGCTGACGCCCTTGCTACTTTTGATCGGGGTGCTGATTTTCCTGCGCAGTTCCCGGCGCGGCGTGCGCCAGGTTGGTCGGATCCTGATTGGATTGGCCCTGATTTTTTTGTCGCTTGACCTTATTCGCGATGCCAGCGCGCCGCTGGCAAACAGCGAGGCCGCTTCGGGGGCCTTGATTTACCTGTCTGCTGATCCACTGACGGCCTTTTTGCTGGCGGCGGTTTTTGCCTGGCTGGTGCATTCCAGCGTTGCGGCGATATTGTTGTTTGCAACCCTTGCGGCTCAGGGCGTTATGCCGCTGTCGGCGGCGTTTGCCATGGTCCTTGGGGCCAATCTGGGCGGTGCCTTTATTGCGTTTGTTCTGACCTTGCAGGCCGATGTCTCGGTGCGGCGGGTCGTGTCTAGCAATTTGTTCCTGCGTGGCGGTGGGGCGGGGCTGGTGCTGTTTTTGCTCTACCGGCTTGACGGTGTTGACCTTATTCCCGGGGCCAGCCCCGTTCAGCAGGTTTTGAACCTGCATCTCCTGTTCAACCTTGCGCTTCTTGTTGTCTGTATTCCGTTTCTTGGCCCGATAATGCGTTTGGCGGAGAGTGTTTTCGCTGATGACAATAAAAACAGCACCAAGGCCAACGGACGTACGGCCCTGGATCCTTCGGTTCAGAACCAGCCGGCGCGCGCCTTTGCCTGTGCGCATCGTGAGTTGGTCGAAATGGGCAATAGGATCGAGATCATGGTGCGGGACTCAATGTCACTCTTTGACAATTACGATGATGCCATTGCTCAACAACTGAAGAGGGAAAAAGTCGAAATTGACCGAATGTCGCTTGACCTGCGGGTTTATTTGTCAGGAGTCAAAAGCGACAATCTGAAAGAGGACACCGGTACGCGGGCATTTGATCTGTCCGGCGTGGCAGTGAACCTTGAGACCGGGGCGGATACGATTGCACGGAAAATGGTCGAATTGGCCAAGCGCAAGAGTGCGGAAAACGTGAACTTTTCGGAAGAGGGTTGGCAGGAACTGACCGATTTCTATGACCGTGTGTTGCGCAACGTTCAGCACGGAATCGCGGTACTGATGACCGAGGATGCCGGGGCAGCACGGGAGCTGGTGCAGCAAAAGGAAATGATCCGCGAGATCGAGAGAAAGCTGGAGCGCGCGCATCTTACCCGGCTGCGTGCTGGGGCGTCCGAAACCATCGAAACCAGTGCGATTCACCTTGATCTGTTGCGCGCCCTGAAAATGTTAAACACGGCATTCGCGATGATCGCCTATCCGCTTTTGAAAGAAAGTGGACAGTTGTTGGAAAGCCGATTGGCAAATGAATAGACGGTTTCATAGAATGATGAAGATACAGTCCTAGTTCAAGACAATCCACTTTCCCGAGCCGGGAAGCGCTGGCAATCAGACGAAAAAATGGAATTTGATCAAACTTAAAACAGTTCATCCAATGGGTCAGCTTATTAAGTTGATTGGAAATAATATTGTGTCAGCCAATCACGGTCGCTCAAATTCAAATTGACCGGGGGCGTAACAGAAAAATTTATGAGTGTGTTGAGAGGAAATAGCTAAATATTTGTTTCCCATTGTTTTGTTGCCAAGGCTACGTGGTTGCCACGAAAATTGGGTGAATGATTGGTCAAATGTCTCGCCATCGGTTGTGGTATTCACAATCGCCCTATCGTATGTTCGCAATCTGCTCGGCGTCAAAAAAACTATACCTGCTGTGGGCTGGACAACCGCCATTGTTTGCGATTTTGCCGATGGCGAATTTGTTTGCGTCTTGCTTGTTCATGCGGTGTGTAGCGAAAGTCGATCCATATCAGACCCGCCCTTAGCGCAGATCGCGGCGAAGGTGCCAGGAGAGCCCGGAATTACCGATGCTGCGTGATGCACGAATGTCCGCATGCACGCCGCACCTGCTTCCGTCTACCGCACGTTCTTCAACAGCGCTTCCGCCGCCAACCTTCCAAATGCGTTTGCCGCTTTTGGGCTTGCGCCCGAAACGAGACGGCGGTCGATGTTGCATGTGGCGTCGGCCTTGGAATTGATGATTTCCACACCCAGAGCGTTCAGCTTTTCGCCGAACTTCCACGGCATATGGCCCGGCATGTAGCCGATCATCGGCGATTGTTTGTCGACCGCATCAGGAAAGGCCGCAATCTTGTAACCGTTGTAGATGAACGATGGGCCATCGCCCGCAGCAAGCAGGGCGGCCGGTCCGTGGCAGATCGCCAGCGTGAACAGGTCCCGTTTGTGTGCCCAACGGAGAAGTTTTCCCAGGTCTTCGTTCTCTGGCAGGCCCAACATGGCCCCGTGACCACCCGGCAGATAGACCCCGACGTAAGGTGCATCATCAGTCATCGAATTCGCCACGAAATCAGCGAGGCTGCCAGGGTTGTCAAAGGCATCGGCATAGTCGCGGTACAGCTTCATGACGGCTTCGTCCTCGCGCGGCATGGCCCAGTCTTCGATAACGGCAGGGGCGCCCGTGGGTGTGACAATGTCGATCTGGAAACCAGCGGCCAGCAGGTGCAACATCGGCAGGCCCATTTCGACCGGGTGGTTCCCGGTCGAAAATTTCTTGCCATTGGCCATGGTCATGTTGCGCTCTTCGGTGCAGATCATCAGCACGCGCTTGTCACCGCCCCTGTAAGGGTTGGCATAGGCCCCGCCATCATAATCCGTCTTGGATGCCGTCGCGAGTTTCAAGGCAAGGGGTGACGGCTGAAAGGCTCCGTCCTCTGTGGGCGTGGGGGCTGCTTTAAACAGATTTCTTAGAAAGCTCATGTGATTCCGTCCGCGCTCATTTGATTTCTGTCACGATTGCATCGCGCGACTTGCGGACCTTTGGCATCGGCAGCAGCCAATCGCTGGCCTCTTCGCGATAACCCAATGGCATCAAAACGACGGAACGAAGACCACGTTCCCTAAGACCAAGAATTTCGTCAACAGTATCGGGGTCAAACCCTTCCATCGGCGTGCTGTCGACCTCTTGTTCTGCGGCTGCAATGAGGGCAATGCCCAATGCGATATAAGCCTGACGCGCTGCATGGGCATAGTTCACCTCGGCCTCGCGCGGCAAATAGTTGGCTTTCAGATTGTCGTAGTAGCCATGGATCAGAGGCAGGTCGCCTCGGGCCGCAACATTCAATTGCTTGACTGTATCAATACGGTCTTCGGTGTAATTGTCCCAAGCGGCAAACACCAAGAGGTGCGACCCATCTGTGATCTGTGCCTGACCTGACGCCGCATCGGCGATCTTTGCCCGGATATCGGAGTTTGTGACCACAATCAGCTCAAATGGTTGCGTGCCGCTTGACGTCGGCGCCATGCGAACAGCTTCGACGATGGCATCGACCTTGTCTTGTGGAACGGGTTTGCCAGTTTCCATTTTCTTGGTGGCGTAGCGCCAGTTCAGGTGGTCGTTCAGTGTTTTTGCGGTCACGGTTGTTGATCCCATTGTCAGAGCCCGAGATGATCAGTATATTTTTGTTACTGACTAACTAATGAGAACTGATATTTACCGCAAGAAGGCACATTTTTGACCCTTAGTTACAAATTGGGAACTGCCATGCTGGACGACAAACAATGCCCCGATTGCAAGCGTATCAACGAGGTCCTGTCACGAGTGGGCGACCGTTGGAGCGTTCTGGTGGTCATCTCGCTGGCTCAATACGGGACCATGCGCTTCAACGAGATAAAGCGAAACCTAGGCATTTCGCAGCGTATGCTGAGCTTGACGCTGAAGGAGTTGGAACGGGATGGGCTTGTGAACCGGACCCAATATCCAACGATCCCGCCCAAGGTCGAATATAATCTGACTCAGATGGGGCAGTCGTTTCGCGAGCCAGTCAGCGCCTTAGGCTATTGGGCATTGGAACACTTGAGCGAGATTGATGCCGCACGGGAAGCGTATGACAAGTCTGACTGAAGCCAGACAATTTCCCGAGAACCACTGTTTTTTGATAGGAGACATTGATGCTCCCGCAGCGAATTGCCCCTTTGTCCGCTACTTTATCTTCGCCCTCTAAGTAGCTCACCGCGCCCCGAACGAATGGCAGGTTTTTCCGCTGCCTAGCAGCGCCGAGAACCACGCAGGCGCAGCGATTTTCGCGCTGCGTGTGCGCACAGCACAAAATCACTATGACTGCCTTGGGCTCCTTCCGGACCTTCTCGGCACCGCAGGACTTGCCAAAAACCCCACGCTTCCATCAGCGGCGCTAATAATCGGTTTTGCTTCGCTGCCGGGCGTTGATTGCCGGTGAGCTTTCAATCAGGCAGCCCGGCCTTGCGCAGCCCGGTTTCCAGCGTTTCGAAATCCTCTGTCCGTCGCCACATCGTTCGGAACCCTTGCACAAGCGTCGGGATAGACCGCCCTGTCGCCTCCAGCCCCCGGCTGTCGAATTCATCCTGTCGTTCGGCAATGAACTCGCGCAACGCCACTTCTGCCTCGGCATATCGGCCCTGATGCGCGTAGGACGCGGCCACGAAGGCGGCGGCAAGCGAGTTCAGTCGCGCCTCTCCCATCAGGCGGCCCCGTGCGGCGTCGAAATTGCCGCAGAAGAATTCGACCTGGCCCATGATCCAGTCGATGGCAGGCGGATGCAGCGGATCCAGTCCAAGCGCCTCTGCGACCACGCTTCGCGCCCTTTCGTGCCGACCCAGCAATAGAAATCCGTAGCCGCACCAAGCCATGGATTCCGCTTCGTTTTCGATCATTGACAGGGTTTTTTCAAACTGTGCGTCGGCCTCGTCCCAGAGACCGGCGCACAGGTAGGCAAACCCGAGCTGATCCTGGATGTAGACATCGCGGTTGTCCAGCGCGGCACCTTTTCGGGCAATGTGCAGGACGTGGTCGGCCGCGTCCGCATCCGCCAGTCCGAGCCACAAGTCGATGACGTAGGTGTCAGACAGATACATGTAGCTGCGCGCAAGGGAAGGATCGAGCGCGACGGCCCGCTCCAGCAAGACGCGTGCTTTTGCGGTATCTCGCGCGTTCAGCCCGTCGCGCAGAGACTTGCTGCGCAGCATCAGCTCATAGGCTTTCATCTCATCCGCCGGTTTCTGCGCGGAACGGTCGACGACATTGTCCTGAACGCGGCCGGGCAGGACCGCGACGATGTTGCGTGTCACTTCATCCTGAACCGACAACATGTCTTCCAGTTCGCGGTCATAGCGTTCCGACCAGAGCTGCGCCCCGGTGGCCGCTTCGGAGAGTTGCACAGAGATCCGCACCCGACTGCCGGCTTTTCGCACGCTGCCTTCGACAAGGTAATCCGCCCCCAGTGCCGCCGCAATTTCGGACGGTTCCGTTTCGGAAGCCCGGTATCGGAAGGCGGCATTCCGCGACACCACCTGAAGCGTGCGAAACCGCGACAGTCCGGTGATGATGTCCTCTGCGATCCCGTCGCTGAAAAAGGTCTGCTCGGGATCGGCGCTCATGCTGTGCAGAGGCAGCACGGCGATCGTCGCCTTGCGGGCCGGAGTTGGATGCCGCGGTGCCGCATCACCGGCCCCGTCGCCGCCGATGCGCCAGGCGCGCACTGGTTCCACAATGTTCTTGATCGAATGGGTGCCGGCGTCTTCCCAGGTTACCGGCAGGCCCGTCCCGACCACGCGATACACCGCGTCGGAGACAAGCACGCCACCTGGCGGGGCAAGTTGCTCGAGCCGGGAGGCCAGGTTCACGCCGGACCCGAAGACATCCCCGTCCTGCTGGATGATGTCGCCAAGATTGATGCCAATGCGAAACTGTATTGGCTGCGCCGGATTCGAGGGCGCCTGTTGCCATGCGACCGCGCAGGACACCGCATCGGCAGCACTGCTGAAACTTGCCAGAACGCCGTCCCCCAGCAGCTTGACGATGCGTCCGCGATGGCGCGTGACCAATGGCGCAATGACGTTTTCCAGATGCGCGGACAGGGCGGACAGCGTCCCAACTTCGTCTTGCTCCATCTGACGCGTGTAACCGACCATGTCGGCAACCAGAATTGCTGCAAGTTGGCGCTCCATGCGTGTCCTCCCACTTCTGCATACCCGCCGATGCGCGATATAACCATTCGAAACTGATGTCCCCACGTTGGCCCCTGGTTCGGGGCTGCGGCGGACCACCCAGATGTGAGCGCTTCGGTACGGGGGGCGGGGCAGACAAAACGCAGACGCCGCGTCGCGTCACATCCGATCGAGCCAGTCACGAACCAACGCATGAAACACCTCAGATCTTTCCCAGGCCAAAGCATGACCGGCAGTATCCAAAACAGCCAAAGTTGCCCGCGGAAACCGGTACATTATGGCGACGCCATCGAGATAGCCGCTGACGCTGTCTTGTCGCCCCGCAACGACCAAGCTTGGCACATTGACCGTTGTCGTCTCCTCCTCTTTCGCAAAACTGAAATCAAACGTATTCATGATACGCGCCTCCTGATCTGCGTCGAAAAGGGCGCGGGCCGGAGCGATGATTTGCCGTCTCTTCTCTACGATGCCCCAACACTGAATCACCTACATATTCTCATGCGCCCAGATTTCAGCCTCGGACAATTTCGATAGACCGGTCTTGTCCTCAACGATGACTTGCGGAACGGGAAGTCTTTTGGGATCTGAGGCCGGGTTTCCCCAGGTACGACAACAGCGACCCCAGAAATGCGTTCCGGCATCGTGTGCACAAACCCGCGCGCATTGTAGCTGCCACGGGACAAGCCCGCGACGGCGAACCGCTCGGCCGGTAGTATTGCGTCAATGAACTCACGTATCGCTCTGAGCAGATCATCCTGCGACCGGATGTCATCGCGCGCCGGGCTGAGCCCATGGCCGGGCATGTCGACATAAATGCGCTGCCCTGCCCCGGCCCCGCGAAAGCAGGGTTCCATGATATCCATCAAGTGGCGGTGATCAACCGTAACCCCGTGCAGCAGGACAATGGGAGCGCCAGTTCCAATTATCCGGTGATGCAGCATGCTTTGAAGGTCTCCCATCGCTTGATGAGTTCCTCTCACAAAGGTTAGCCTCGACCAAGGCGACATTCGCTGCGCATTGACGAATGGGCAGGTTGGGCTTATTTTGTTGAAAAACTCTTCCTTGATCGATGCATGAACTGCTGATTCAATTCTTCCAGTGGGCGGGAGGATTGGCGATGATGGGACCGAG
>NZ_JBQFMH010000019.1:0-37442 GCF_056531745.1 Ruegeria sp. L12 | reverse complement strand
GGTCCTGAGGCACGTGATCTTCCAGCGAGAACTCATAGAACAGCGCAGCTTGAGCCTCTTGCCTTGGTCCCATCATGGCTGATCCTCCCCTCCACTACAGGAATTGAATCAGCAGTTCAGCCCTCGATCAAGGGCGAGTTTTTCAACGAAATAAGCCCAAAGCGGTCAATAGGATGGCCAATCTTGAACACCGTCTATCAAGAGTAGCTAGAAAACCGAGACAGGCCGAACATTTTGCGATGTTCGGCAGGGTTCAGTCCTGTCTTTCGCTTGAACAACCTTCTAAACGACGGCGTATCGGCATAGCCGACTGCTTCTCCGACCTCCACCACGGAGCAGTTGGTAGTTTCAAGCAATTGCCGGGCCTCTTCAATTCGCAGCGCCAAAACGTAATCTTGCGGTGATTTATTCGTGGCTTTGCGAAAGCGTCGTGCGAACGTAGTTGGTGGCAGCCCGGAACGTTTAACCATTTCTGCGACTGGGTTATCGATGGCGTAATTATCTGCAATCCATAACTGAGCCTGTGAGATAATGGCGTCAGCATGAGGTGCCGTAGTGATCATTGAACTGAATGGTGACTGAAGTTCTCCGCGGTTGGCCATAAGCCAGACTTTTGCTGCCCGCACCGCCCTTTGCGTGCCGCCGTAATGCGCGATCAGGAACGTAGCGAGTTCCTGCCACCCGGTTGTCCCACCCGACGTTACGGGTCCGCGAGACGCATCAGCAAAGCAAAGGCCGCGGTCGATGCGAAGCCGCACATTTGGATAGAACCTTCGAAAAAGGCCTTCCCAAGCCCAATGTGTGGTCGCTTCAACCCCATCCAAAATACCTATTTCCGCCAAATAAACCGCCCCTGTGCAGGCTGACACGATACGCGTCTTGGCCAAGTCACGCTTGGCAAGCCACGCTAAACAAGGATGTTGTTCGGGGTCGAGCCGTTCGTGCGGTGAAAGTGTCAGTCCGGGTACGATAACAATATCTGCGTCGTCTGCGTTCTTAAATGTCTGGTCTGGCGCGATCCATACACCACTTCCGCAACGAAACCCATCAACGTCCGGTCCAACGAGACTGACGTCAAACACCGGCATAGGCTCCTCACCGCTCACCAGATGTTCCCAGTCCCGCCCTGCAGCCACCAAAGTGTCATACAGGCCAAATACGCTGGAGGCACTGGTTTCTGGGGTGGCAACGATCTGAACCGAAATTGGCATCGGTAAAATTTCCAAAGTGGTGAATTTGCCCCCTTTCTAGCTGTTCCGCCACTCACGCCCAACGAAAAATGTCGCGCAGTCTTCAAGGGCACGTAGCCCGCTGGAGGTATTAGTGAAGATGAACGCAGTTTGGGATTTATTTTTCGACACTAAAAAGCTGATTTTTCCGCAGAGATCCGCGCCAGAAGAACTCAGCATTACAGATGACCAAGGAAAGGGAACCGGCAACTGCAAAGTGACGGAAGAGATGTGGAATTCAGTGATCTATCTTGGATCAGGCTGTTCACTGGTGAGAGACCGCTAATTTGAGCAATTTCAATGTCCGCTTCGTCCCGCACAGCGGCCATTGGATGACATGAATAGCGGTGCACTTCCACTTCACTCCGGCCTGACCGGATAGCGATCCCCCTTCTCATCAATCAGGATCAACCTCTCCCCACTGCGCACATACAAATCACACCGGCTGAACCCGTTGCGATAGGCGATGCAGACGCTGCCGTCTTCGGCGATGGAATAGGTGCCAAAGGCGGATTCGCCGCTGGCGTAGGTGTAGGAATAGGCCCCTCCGGCTGAAAACCGGGATTGGCCGTCGTCATAGAAGGTCAGCGTGCGCCCTGCCAGCGCGTCCAGCTCCTCGGCGGATAAGGGCACGTCTCCGGGCTTGGTGGGCCATTCGGCGGCCATGAGCGGTGTGGCGGTCATGAGGGCGAGGATCAGATACCGGGTCATGCGGCCAGCTTAGCCCAAGCCGGTTGAAACAGCTCATAACGTTGCGGTGAAAGGTCAGGCGACCATCTGTTCGGCTTTTTTCAGATCGACCGAGACCAGCTGGCTGACGCCCTGTTCCTGCATGGTAACACCGAACAGACGGTCCATCCGCGCCATGGTCACCGCGTGGTGGGTGATGATCAGGAAACGGGTGTCGGTCTGGCGGCACATCTCGTCCAGCAGATCGCAGAATCGGGTGACGTTAGCGTCGTCCAGCGGTGCATCGACCTCGTCCAGCACGCAGATCGGCGCGGGGTTGGCGAGGAAGACGCCGAAGATCAGCGCGGTTGCGGTCAGGGTCTGCTCGCCGCCCGAAAGCAGGCTGAGGGTCGAGAGTTTCTTGCCCGGCGGCTGGCACATGATCTCAAGCCCGGCATCCAGCGGATCGTCGCTTTCGACCATGACCAGATTGGCCTCGCCACCGCCGAAAAGGTGCTTGAACAGCATGGCGAAGTTCGAATTCACCTGTTCAAACGCTGTCAGCAGCCGCTCGCGTCCTTCGCGGTTGAGGCTGGCGATGCCGCTGCGCAGGGCCTTGATTGCTTCTTCCAGATCACCCTTTTCGCCGTTCAGCGTGTCGAATTCTTCCTGAACCTCTTTGCTGTCTTCCTCGGCGCGCAGGTTCACCGCGCCCATCGCGTCACGCTGGCGTTTGTGGCGATTGACCTCGGCCTCCAGCGCGTCGGCGGCGGGCATCTGGTCGGGGTTGGTGTCGAGCTGGTTCAGCAACTGGTTCGGCGTCAGTTGCTGATCCTCGGCAATCCGTTCTGCCGCCGCGACCACGCTTTCCTTGGCCGCGTCACAACGCGCCTCAGCCGCTGCGCGGCTTTCGCGGGCTTCCGAGGCCAGACGTTCAGCCTCGCGCTCGGCCAGCACCACCTCGCGCTGCTGGGTCTCGGCCTCGGCCAGCTTGTCCGCGGCCTCGGCGCGGCGGGCCTCGGCGGTTTCGATCAGCTCGTTCAGCTCTTCCCGCGCCTCGGCGATTTCGCCGGGGGCGGCCATGGCGTCTGAGAGTTCTTCTTCCGAGCTTTCCTTGCGCTCGGCCAGTTCGGAAATCCGCTTCTCGGCCGTTTCCAAACGGTGCCGCCAACCGCTGAGGTCCTTGGTGACCTCCTGCGATCGCCGGGTGCGGGCCTCACCTTCACGACGCAACTCGTCATGGGACGAACGGTGGGTCAGCATGGTGATCCGCGCCGCCTCGACGGTCTGTTTGATATCCTCGACCTGCGCGCGGGCACTGTCGAGGTCGCCCAGCCCGGTCAGCGCGCCCTCCGCCTCGCGCAGTTGCGCGCGGGCAGACATCGCATCTTCCTTATGGCGATCAACAGCCAGTGTCAGCGTTTCCAGCTTTCCCTGCGCCAGATTGCGATCCGCCTCGGCCCGGCTGAGCATCCGCGCGGTTTCGGCCATGCGCTGGTCGGCGGCGCGGCGAGCCTCGCGCGCGCGGCGGTCGGCTTCGGTGACATCGGCCAGTTGCTGCGACAGCGCCTCATGCGCGGCGCGGGCGCCGTCGGCTTGTGCCTCGGTGCGGGCCAGTTCCTGTTTCAGCGCCTCCAGCTTGTTGAGCTGTTCCAGCCGCAGGGCCGCAGCGCTTGGCGCATCCTCGGCCCAGGCGCGGAACCCGTCCCAGCGCCACAGATCGCCCGAGCGTGAAACCAGGCGCTGACCGGGTTTCAGCGAGGCCTGCAACCGCGCGCCCTGATCTGCGTCGATCAGCCCGATCTGCGCAATCCGACGGCTCAGGCGGTCGGGGCCGGAGACATGCAGCGCCAGCGGCTCGGCCCCTTCGGGCAAAGGCTGATCGCTGTCATAGCGCGCCACCTGTACCCAGCCGGAGGGCCCATCACCTTCGACCAGCGGTGCGCGCAGATCATCAGCCAAGGCCGCGCCCAGAGCTTTTTCATAGCCCGGAGCGACGCGCAGCAGGTCCAGCACCTGCCCGCCCTCGGCGGTGTCGCGTTCAACCAGCTTGGCCAGCGCGGTGGTCTCGGCACGGATTGCACCCAACTCGCCTTCGGCCTCGGACCGTTGCGCGCGGGCCTCGGCCTCGCGGGCCTGCGTTTCGTTGCGCAGCTCATCGGCGGCGGCGAGTGCTTCTTCGGCGGCCTCGGCGGCTTCGCGGGCCTCTTCCTCACCCTCTTGCGCGGTCTCGAACGCCTCGCTGGCGCGGGTCAGGGCTGATTTCGCCTCGTCCACAGCGGCACGGGCCTTTTCCTCTTCGCCCTCGGACCGGGCCAAGGTCTTGCGGCTGTCCTCGACCAGACGCTGCGCCGACTGGTGGCGGGCGACCAGACGGGCCATATCCTCGGTCTGTTGCGACAGGTGATCTTCGCGGTCCTGCAGAACCGACGCAGCCTCGCGGGCGATTTCGGCGGCCTCAGTCACCTTTTCGTCATGACCTTCGGCCGCTTTGGCCAGTTCGCGGGCTTCCCATTCCAGCCGCTCGATCATCTCGCCCGCATCCCGGTTCAGCCCGGTTTCCCGTTCGATATCGTTGCCCAATTGCTGGATGCGGTTGGTCAGCGTCTCGATGGTCTGCCGCGCGCGGTTTTCCTGATCCGAGAGCTGATCGCGCTGCACCATCTGACGCTGCAACACGGCGGCGGCGATGGCCTCTTCTTCACGCAGGGGTGGCAGGGTTTCTTCGATCTCAGCGCGTCGGGCGGCGGCCTCGCGGGCTTCGGCCTCGGCGCGAGAGGCTTCGGTGAGTCGGTCGCGCAGCTTTTCTTCCGCCGCCTGTCGGGCCATGTCGGCCTCTTTCCAGCGACGATAGAGCAGCATCCCCTCGGCCTGCCGCAGTTGCTCGCCGATCTCGCGGTAACGTGCGGCCTGACGCGCCTGACGGGCGAGTTGCGCCAGTTGACCACCCAGTTGTTCCAGCACGTCATCGACGCGGGTCAGGTTGGCCTCGGTGCCTTTCAGTTTCAGCTCGGCCTCGTGGCGGCGCTGATAGAGACCCGAGATCCCGGCAGCCTCTTCCAGAATGCGGCGGCGGGCGCGGGGTTTGGCGTTGATCAACTCAGCGATACGGTTCTGCCCCACCAGTGCAGGCGAATGCGCGCCGGTCGAGGCGTCGGCGAACAGCATCTGCACATCGCGGGCGCGGACGTCCTTGCCGTTGGTCTTGTAGGCGCTGCCCACGTCGCGGGTGATGCGGCGGACGATCTCAAGCTGGTCGCTGTCATTGAAGCCCGAAGGCGCCAGCCGTTCCGAGTTGTCCATGGTCAGGACCACCTCGGCAAAGTTGCGCGCGGGCCGGGTGGCCGCACCAGCAAAGATCACATCCTCCATCGCACCGCCGCGCATGGATTTGGGGCGGTTTTCGCCCATCACCCAGCGCAGGGCTTCCAGCAGGTTGGACTTGCCGCAGCCATTGGGACCGACAACTCCGGTCAGCCCGTCCGCGATGATCAGATCGGTCGGGTCCACGAAGCTTTTGAAGCCGGTCAGTTTGAGTTTGCTGAAACGCAATGGCTGCTCTTGGTATGATTCCTATAGGTAGGAAGTCTGCGCAAGGGATGGTGCAGGTGTCAACGTGATTGCGCAGGATATGGGTGGTTTGCCCGAGTTATCCACAATATCTTGGCAAAACTACGCGCAAAGCCACGTATCTCAATACGGTGTGCATTCAAAGACCTGATAGCCGTAACCGCCGGAATAGCCGTAGTTGACGCATTCATAGGGACGGCGAAGCAATGCGCCCAGAATTAGCTTCTCGCCTAACTCGCGATCGCAACCCAACACCCCCACAGTGACCGCCGCATCGCCCAGAACATCTAGAAGCGGGCAGCCCGAGACCTGCGCCATCGCCAGCGCCGCGCGGTCGCGGATCGGACCCAGACGCGGGGCGTATTGCGGGTTCACGCGCACCGCCTCGGCCAGTTCATTGCGCACGCGCACGTCGAAGACGCTGCCATTCACCGCGACGCGGGTGGCAGGTTGGTCGCGGAAATAAGGCGAGCCGCCGGAGCAGGCAGCGAGCAACAGGAGGGCCAGAACTCGGATCATGCAGCCGTTATTGCGGCAATATGGTTAACGAATCCTTTCCCGGTTCAGTCGCGCAAGACCTGCCCCAGACGTGCGATGCCTTCGCGGATCGTGTCTTCGTCCGAGTTGGAAAAACTCAGCCGGATCGTGTTGGCCCCGGTGTCGTCGGGATAGAATGCCTGGCCGGGCACAAAGGCCAGCTTGACCGTTTCCAGCGCACGCGCCAGCAGATCGGCACCGTCAATGCCTTTGGGCAGGGTGATCCAAACGAACATGCCGCCCTCGGGGCGGGTCCAGCTTACGCCCTCGGGCATATGCTGGGCCAACGCCTCAAGCATGGCGTCGCGGCGCGCGGCGTAGGTTTGGCGCAGTTTGGGGATGTGGGTTTCGAAACAGTCCCGCGCCACCTGATACACCGCCATCTGGTTGATCGTCGAAGAATGCAGATCAGCGGCCTGTTTCAGCAACACCAATTGCGAGATCACCGGCTTTGAAGCCACCACCCAGCCAACCCGCAGCCCCGGCGACAGGGTTTTTGAGAAGCTGCCGCAATAGATCGTGCGGCAGTTTTCGATCGCGCCCTTGCGGGCCTGCTCCAAGGCCAGGATCGGCGGGATCGGATCGCCATCATAGCGCAGCGCCTGATAGGCACCGTCCTCGATCACGGCACAGTCCAGTTCATCGGCCAGATCCAGCAGAGCCTCCCTGCCCCGCAAGTCAACCGTCTCGCCGGTCGGGTTGGCGAAATCGGCAGAGAGATAGGCAAACTTGATCGGGCTGTCCCCCGCAGCGGCCCGGTATTCGGCGGCCCCGCGATTGCCGTTGATACTGAGTTGATCAAAGCGCGGCTCATAGGCGTCGAAGGCGTTCAGCGCGCCCAGATAAGTGGGCCAGCCGACCAGCGCGGTATCACCCGGCGACAGGAACAGCTTGCCCAGATAGTCCAGCGCCTGCTGTGAGCCGGAGGTGATCAGGATATTGTCGATGTCACACTCCACCCCGATCCCGCGCATATGCGCGACCAGCCATTCACGCAGCGGCGCATAGCCTTCGCTGACTGAGTATTGCAGCGCCTGCGCTTGTTGCCCCGGGCCAAGCGCGCCCTGAAAGGCCTGCGCGAAAGCACCCGCTGGAAACAGGGCCGGGTCCGGAATACCGCCCGCGAATGAGATGATGCCGGGCTGGCCAAGCAGTTTCAGCAATTCGCGGATTTCAGAGGCCTTCATCCGCGAGGCGCGGGTGGCATACAGGTGATCCATTGGTTCGGGGTCTCCTCTGCCCCCTGCGCTGCAGATTAGGCAAGGCGAGATTTAAGTCAATAGTTGTGACCTAATATTTCGACCCCGCGTGAGGCGTTCTTGAACACTGGACGGATATGTGGTCATGTGAACTGACCAATTTCAAGTGATCGCCCCATGCCCTTCCAGAAAGTCCAGACCGAGAAACTGTCCCTAGCGGTGGTCCGTCAGATCGAATTGCTGATCCTGCGTGGCATCCTGCGCCCCGGTGAACGCCTGCCGCCCGAACGCGAATTGTCCGAACGGCTGGGCGTGTCGCGCCCATCGCTGCGCGAGGCAATCTCGGATCTGCAGGAACAGGGCCTGCTGACTGCCAAGGCCGGGTCGGGCATCTATGTGGCCGAGGTTCTGGGCTCGGCCTTCTCACCCGCATTGATCCGTCTGTTCAGCAGCCATGAAGAGGCGGTGTTCGACTATCTCTCATTCCGGCGCGATATGGAGGGTCTGGCCGCTGAGCGCGCCGCGCGGATGGGATCGGACAGCGATCTGAAAGTGGTGCAGGCAATCCTCGACAAGATGGAGGACGCCCATGCCCGCAACGCCGCCCAGGAAGAGGCGCATCTGGACGCCCAATTCCACATGGCCATCATCGAGGCTAGCCATAACGTGGTGATGCTGCACATGATGCGGTCGATGTTCGATCTGCTGCGGCAGGGCGTGTTCTACAACCGGCAGATCATGTTCCAGCAGCGCACCACCCGCGACGCCATTCTGGACCAGCACCGCGCCATCAACACTGCGCTGCAGGATCGCGACCCGAAAGGCGCACGGCAGGCGGTTGAAGATCATCTGAACTTTGTCAAAAGCTGCATGGCCGATCAGCAGAAGGCCCTGCGCAACGAAGAGATCGCGCAGCAGCGGTTGCGGCACGAGACCGGCGAAATCTGACTGCAGAGACCCAGGGCTCACAAACAAAAAACCCGAGCGGCGCGCGGCCCTCGGGTTTTTCAAGTCATATGATCCGGGTGATCAGTGCAGTTTTTCACCCACATCCGCGATGGCGGCGTCGATCAGCTTGTTCGCCTGTGTGGCGGTCATCTGCTTGGCCAGCACGGCGTTGGCTGCCGAAACAGCAACGGTGATGGCCTGATCACGCACCTCTTTCACGGCCGAGGCTTCTGCCGAAGCGATCTGATCCTGTGCCGCTGCCAGACGGCGGGCGATGGATTTCTCCAGATCGACTTTGGCCTGTTCCGCAGCCAGAACGGCATCGTCCTTGGCCGCCGCCACGATGGCATCTGCCTGACCCTGAACTTCGCGCTGCTTGCGCTCATACGAGGCCAGCAGGCTGCGCGCTTCTTCATGCAGGGCACGGGCCTCGTCCAGTTCGGACTGGATGCCAGCGGCACGGTTGTCCAGGGCGCCACCGATCAGGCCGGGGACTTTGAAGTAGAACAGGACCGCGATGAAGACGATGAAGCCCAGAAGGACCACAAAGTCGGTGTTGCCAAGCGAGAAGAACGGGCCGCTTGCGGCCAGCGCGGGGCTGGCGGCACCAACGGTCAGGATAAGGGCAAGAGTGTTCCGCATGTCACTTATCCTTTCATCTGCGCGTCAACGGCGCTGTCGATGGCTTTGGCATCCGCCTCGCCGCCCAGTGCGGTGACCAGTTCAGCCGCCGTATCCTTGGCAACCACTTGAATGCTTTCCAGCGCACCGGCACGGATTTCGGCAATCGCCTTTTCCGATTCAGCCGCCTTTGCAGCGATTTCCGCATCCGCCTTGGCAATCGCGTCATCCAGACCAGACTGGATTTCGGCGCGGGCTTCCGCTGCGATACGCTGTGCCTCAGACCGGGCATCGGCCAGCGCCTTGTTATAGGCCTCTTCGGCCTCGACCGCTTTGGCCTTCAGATCTTCGGCCGCAGCCAGGTCATTTGTAATGGTCCCCTGACGTTCGGCCAGGATTGCCGCGATGCGGGGCAGAGCCACGCGGGACAGGACCAGAAAGATGACGACCAGCGTGATGACCAGCCAGAAAATCTGGTTGGGGAACCAATCGAAGCAGAGCTGCGGCATCCCCACGGCGTAACCGCTGGAATCAACGCATGTGCCTACTACTTCTTCAGCAATGGGTTCAGTCGCCATGATGTCCTCCGTCGGAACGTTGTCTTTACAACAGGCGGGCCGCTATGGCTTGGGCCCACCTGCGCGTAAGGATCAGGTTCCGCAGATTATACGGCGAACATCAGCAGCAGCGAGACCAGGAATGCGAAGATGCCCAGCGCTTCTGCGAACGCGATACCGATGAACAGGGTTGCGGTCTGCGAAGCAGCCGCCGAAGGGTTGCGCAGGGCGCCGGCCAGGAAGTTGCCTGCAACGTTGCCCACCCCGATTGCGGCTGCGCCGGAACCGATTGCTGCCAGGCCTGCGCCGATGTGTGCGAGATCGCCTTCCATGAGAATTCTCCTTACGATTGGAAGTTTCGATGTTGGGTTATCGGACCTTAGTGCGACGGATGCAGCGCATCCTTGAGATATACACAGGTCAGAATGGTGAAGACGTAGGCCTGAATGAAGGACACGAGGACCTCAAGGCCGTACATTGCGGTGATCGCCAGAACGGACACGGGCGAGATCGCGGCAATCGCGGCAAAGCCCGCGAACACCTTGATCACCGCGTGGCCTGCCATGACGTTACCGGCAAGACGAATGGAGTGGCTGACCGGGCGCACGAAGTACGAGATCAGCTCGATGATCGCCAGAACCGGACGCAGCGCCAGCGGCGCGCTGGAGACCCAGAACAGGCCCAGAAAACCTGCGCCGTTCTTGACGAAACCCAGAACGGTCACGGTCAGGAACACGGCCAGCGCCAGCGGGATGGTCACGGCGAAATGCGATGTGGTGGTAAACGACATCGGCAGCATGCCAAGGAAGTTGGCGCAGACGATGAACATGAACAGGGTCATGACATAGGGGAAGTACTTGACGCCTTCCTTGCCGCAGATGTCTTCCAGCATCTTGTATATGAAGCCATAGGTCAGTTCGGCAACGGACTGCATCCGGCTGGGCACGATCGCGCGCTTGGACGTCGGCAGCACCAGCAGAGCGGCAACCGCCAGAACCGCAAGGAACAGCCACAGGGTCGCGTTGGTGATCGTGAACATGCCCACCGCACCGTCGCCAAACAACGGCTTGACGATGAACTGGTCCATCGGATGGAAAGCCAGGCTGCTGCCTTTTTCTGCGGTTTCTGCGGTGGTCTCGGTTGCCACGTTCAGTCCCTCTCGTCCTTCTCGGCCTGCATATGGGCCGCTTGTTTCTCTTGAACCTCTTTCGCGCTGCGGAGCATAACCTTCACGCCCGCGACAAGGCCCAGCAATGTGAACAGCACCAGAAAGATCGGGATCGTCCCGAGCAGGCTGTCCAGCCCGTATCCGATGCCAAATCCGATCCCAAGACCGGATACCATTTCGATGACCATCCTCCAGGCAAGCTCGCTCCCGGATATGTCAGCATCCGCACGGGGTGTCGGCGCTTTGGCCTTTTTCGCCGCGTCGATCTTGGCCTCAAGCTGCGCCATACGCTGCTTTTGGTCATCATCGGTCACGGGCGTTTCCCTCGCACAGTCTTGGGGTAGGTGCTAAGGGGATGGGACCGCAGAGTCAACGACGTTGCGCGCCCCAAATGCCGCAGGCCATCATATTGTTTTTAAATGTTATTATCTGAAATCTTGATGAGGTAAGATCGTCAGCCGCATCCGATTTCGTCGAAATCGTTGGAATCCACATATTCAACCAAATGGTTGACCAAACCGGACGACTGTGGTTCTGCGATGCCATGTCCAATGACCTCGACACCGTTTTTGCGGCCCTCGCCGATCCCACCCGCCGCGCCATTCTGGCGATGCTGCTGGAGGATGACATGGCCGTGACGGATGTGGCCGACCCGTTCGAGATGTCGCTGGCCGCGATCTCGAAACATCTGGTCATTCTGACCCGTGCCGGGCTGATCAGTCAGGAAAAGCGCGGTCGGGTGAAATGGTGCAAGCTGGAGCCCGACGCCCTGCGCGCGGCCTCGGTCTGGATGCAGGGGTTCGGGCAGTTCGAACCGGTCAATCTGGACGCGTTCGAACGGTTTCTGGAAACCGAACTGCCCGCTGATCCCGAAACCTGATTATCGGACCACAAACACCGAGGTCGTCGCGTGGCCGGCCAGATACGCGGCATGGCTGGAGAAGATGTAATCCATGATCCGCGGCGCATGAGTTCCGACCACGATCAGATCGGCGCCGATCTCTTCCACCGCATGGGTCAGATCGCTGTCGACCTCGGCCCCGACATCAACCGAGTGGATGTTGTGGAAACCCACCTCGGCACCGCTGTCCTTGGCCAGTTGATCGGCAAAGGCGCTCAGCTCGTCGCTGATATCCGCGCCTGAGGTCGCCTGCCCCTGATGGCCGGTTACCGTGACGATGGTGATTTTGGCCCCCTGCCATTTCGCCACCTGCGCGGCGACATCAGCGGCCTTGCGCACCTCGGACGGCAGATGGGCGTCGACGGGAAACATAATATGTTTGTACATGTTATCCTCCTGTTCCTGTGAGTCAGGCTACAGGAGGGCAGCGCGGCGGGCTTTGATCTGCCTCAATGAATTCGATGAAGTGAATATGGCGGATCGCTAACCCTTCCGGCTTCCGGCGACTGCGCGCGCCTGCTGCAGCGGCGGGTCCTCGCTTTTGAGCAGCAGCAACAGGGCCACAGCGGTCAGTACCGCGCCCACCAGCACCAGCGCAGTCGGCGCGGGCCGCCCCAGCGCGATTTCCCACAGGATCACCCAGCTTGGGATCAGATAGGTATAGGCCATGACCTTGGCCGCAGGCAGGCACAGCGCCGCGAACTGCACCAATACAAAACTGGCAGCGGTCGCGAACAGCGAGATGTACAGCAGGGTCAGCCAGACGATCCCCGGCAGGTTTGCCCAATCAGTGGCGCGGATATCGGACCAGCCCCAGACTGTCAGGATCAGGCATCCCGCGACCAGTGTGCCAAAAGCGAACACAACCGCAGGCTCGCCCCGGTTCAGCCGCCGCACCATCGGCGTATAGATGGCATGGGCGGCGCAGCCCCAGAAATAGATGATCTCACCCACCCCGATCTCGAAGGCCTGAAAGGCCTGCCAGTCGGCCCGGAAGATCACCCAAAGCGCACCGACAGCGCCGACCGTCAGGGCCAGCGCCATGCGTGGCGTGGTGATCTGGCGCAGCAACACCCACCCGGCCAGCGCCGACATCACCGGGGTCAGGGTGAACACCGCCGCCGCACTGACCGGCGGCGCGGTTTTCAACCCGTAGAACATCAGGACGAAGTAAGTGCCGAACAGCGCGCCCAGCACCAGATAGCGCCAGGGTGCCCGCGCCGCGCTGCGCGATATCCCCGTCGTGGCAAGGGCCGCGATGCCGATTACCACGGCGGCAATGGCAAAGCGCGCCGCCGTGATTGCCGAAGGTGCGATTTCATTGGCCACCATCGAGCCCAGCGAGAAACTGCCCGCCACCAGTGCCGAGAATACCAGCATGGCCAGATGGCCGCGCGCCTGAGGGGTCACGGCAGCCAGCCCTTGGACTGATCTTTCAGGAAGGACAGGAATGTCTGTACTTTGGTGGTGCGATGCAAATCCACATGCGTTACCAGCCACAGCTTGCCCGACCATTCGGGCAGCGGATCCATCACCTCGACCAGATCGGGATCGCGCGCGGCCTCCCACCGGGCCATGAAGCCGATGCCTGCCCCGGACAGAACCGCCTCGCGCATGCAGAAATTGTTGGTGCAGCGAAAGGTGATCGCCTGTTCCGGCGCATTGGCGCGCAGCCAGCGGGAAAACGGTGCGCGGCTGTTTTCGTCGTCATTGCCGACGAAGTGGTGATTGGCGAAATCCTCGACGCCCGAGGGTTTGCCGTGCTGCGCGATATAGCCTTTGCTGGCGAACAGGCCGACCTCTTGCGGGATGAAGGGCTGCACCACGTTGTCGGGCTGGTCCGGCGCAGCTCCGGCGCGGATGGCCACATGCGCCTCGCCATATTCCAGACGGAACAGGCGATCGCCGGTCAAATAGCGCACGATCAGGCCGGGATGGGTCTGCTGGAACGCGGTCAGCGTCGGCACGATCAACGGTGCAAGCGAGGCCAGCGAGGTCACCACCAACTCGCCCGAGACATCATTGCCGCGGCCTTTCATGCGGCCCACAAGCTGGTTGAACTGATCCTCGGTCGCCTGTGCCACGCGCAGCAGGTCCCCGCCGGCTTCGGTCGGGGTGTATCCGCGCGCATGGCGCTGGAACAGCTTGACACCCAACCGCGCCTCGATCGCGTCGATATGGCGAATGACGGTGGCGTGGTGCACGCCCAGTACATCTGCTGCGCCGCTGACCGTTCCCATACGCGCCACCTGATAGGCGGTTCTCACCTCGTCCCAATTGTCCATTGCAGCCGTTCCAATGTGCAAATTCCAACAATGACTGTTGGTATATCCGAGTTTTGTTCGCAAGTGCAACAATCATATTGAGGCAACAGAACGCAATTCCGCAACAAAGGACCCGTCAAAATGACCAACACCATCCTGCATATCGACGCCTCTGCCCGCCGCACCGGATCGGCCACCCGCGATCTGTCCGACCGGGTGGTTCGCCACCTGAATGCCGGGCGTATCATCCGCCGCGATCTGGCCACGCCGCTGCCGCTGCTGACCGAGGGCTGGATCAATGCCAATTTCACCCCCGCCGACCAACGCGATCCCATACAGCGCGACCTGCTGTCTTTGTCGGACGAGCTGGTGGCCGAACTGCAAGACGCCGATACTATCGTCATCGGCCTGCCGATCTACAACTTCTCGGTGCCTGCCGCATTCAAGGCGTGGATCGATCTGGTTGCCCGTGCGGGCCTGACATTCGCCTATTCCGAAGAGGGGCCCAAGGGATTGCTGGAGGGCAAGCGCGCCATCCTCGCCGTGGCCTCGGGCGGTACCACCGTGGGCTCTGAGATCGACTTTGCCACCACCTATGCCCGTCATGTTCTGGGCTTCATCGGCATCGACAATGTCGAGGTGATCGCCGCTGACCGCATGGCGCTGGACCCCGAGACCACTTTGTCGAATGCGCAGAAAGCGGTCACCGAGCTGGCGGCCTGATTGACCAGCACCGCCTGAACGTCCAGTCTGCGCTGAGGCAGATCAACAGACTGGGCGTTTCACATGAAGAAGATCGGAATACTGGGCGGCGTGGGCTGGGCCTCGACCGTCGATTATTACCGGGCGATTGCCGAGGGCGCGGGGCGCTATTTCGCAGAACGAGGCCATGGCGCGCCGCTGCCAATCCCACCGATGACCATTGAATCCGTCACCCAAGCCAGAACCCGCGCCTTGCGCGGCGTGGCCGGTGACGAGGAGAGCTGGGCCGCCTTCGACGCGGTGTTCCGAGAGGCGCTGCTGACGCTGGAACGCGCAGGGTGCGATTTTGCCATCATCGCCTCGAACACACCCCATGCGCGGCTGCATGCGATCCGCGAAGGAGTCGCGATGCCCATTCTCAGCATTTTCGACGCCACGGCAGAAGCGACCGCCTCAACCGGTGCCACCAATGCGCTGGTGCTTGGAACCACAGTCACAATGCAGGCCAGTAACTATGCCGACCGGCTGGCAGTTGAAGGCATCACCGCAAACACACGCCTGCCCGAGGACGAGATTGTCGAGATGCAGGCGATGATCGACAGCGACTTCTACGGCGGCGCGTCAGAGACCGCCCGTGCACGCCTGCTGGCCTTTTGCAACACACATGCCACCCCCGGCACCGCCATCCTGCTGGCCTGCACCGAGCTTCCGCTTGCCTTCCCCGATCATCTGGACGACCCGGTGTTCGAGGCCGACGGGCATCTGTTCATCAACCCCTCAGCCGCCCATGTCGCCGCCGCCCTGAAAGAAGCGCTTGAAGGGTGATCAGGGCAGCCAGGTCGCCTCGCAACCGATACGATCAAAAAACGCCATCAGATCGTCACGCGCCATTGCAATGGTGCGGTCATTGACCAACGGGTGCATATAAATGACATCCGCCTGCTGGGCAGCGCCGTCCATAAAGAACCGCACTTCGTTTCCGACGCCATTGATCATCGCCAGCGGGCTGACCGCGCCGGGACGGATACCGAGGTTCTGAAACAGACGATCGGCAGAGCCAAAGGACAGGTTGCCGATCCCCAACTCGGCCCCCAGCGCCTTGAGGTCGATCTCGCGGCTCTGTTCCAGCGTCACCAGATAGTTGCGCTTTTTCTTGTCGCGCAGATACAGGTTCTTGAGCCGCAGGGCGTTCTCGCCCGGCACCATGAACTGATCCTCGACCGCCTTCGCGTCCTCGACCGTGCGCAGCGGCACATGGCTGTGCAGGCGATAGGTCAGCCCCCAATCGTCCAACTGCGCCAGAAGCGCGTCGGAACTGAGCGGTAACGTGTCCTGAAAGGCGGATGATGCGTCCATTGTAACCTCCTCGTGTGACGCGCTCATCGCGCAACCGGGAGGCAATTTCAAGCCACGACAGGTTCAGAAATCAGTGTTAGCGTGCCCCCATGAAAGTCACGCGCAACACTTCGAACCAACTGATCCTGTCCGATACGCCCTGGTTCATCGGCATCTCGCTGGTGTTCTTCATTCTGGTATTTGTCGGTGTTGGGCTTTTCATGATCAGTGAAGGTGGCGAAAATATCTGGTTCGGCAGTTTCTTCGCGCTGATGGGCGGTGGAATGGGCGTAGGAGCCTTCTGCGCCTTCGTGCGCCGGGTTCAGGTCATACTGGACCGCAACAAGAACAGCATCGTGATCCGCAGGCAATCTGTCTTTGGCTATGAAGCGGTTGAGCATGTTCTGTCGAACCTGTCCCATGCCGAGATAGAAAGTACCACATCGCGCCGCGACAATAGAAAGACGCCCCTCTTCCGACCGGTCTTGATACTCGACAAAGGCATGAGCGCAGGGCGGCATCCTATTGTCGAAGCATTCTCGAACGGGCGCGGTGCGCATCAATTGGTTGACGCGGTCAACGTCTGGCTGCCCGCGCGACAGCAGGACGAAGCGCGGGAACCAGCCTGACGGTCATGGGTTTTGCCCGTGCTCCAGCCACGCCCTTTCAGCCGGGGTGACCATCTCGGACAAGCGTACATCATATCGCGCCATGTCGTCGTCAGTCAGCTTGCCTTCCCATTTGTTGCTGGTCCCTGAAGCGAAGAAATTCGCATAATCCTGAAACGCACTTTGGAACCCGGGCTGTTGCGACGCTCGTCTGGCGTTCTCTTTCATCGACCCAAAGCTTGCGGCCTGCGCGATTTCGTCGATCAGTGCGGGCTCGATCTCGGCCCCCATGATCCCGGCAATCCGCGCCACTTGCCCCGGCAAGTCCCGGCTGAGCTCGGCGTAGTGCAGGAAATGGATGTTCGGCAGATGCCGGAACTCCCGGAACGACTGATAATGATAGATTAACGACGCCAGCGTCAGATCGTCGGTACCTTTGGATGAGGCGGGTCGGTCGAGGAACATCGCGAAGGCTTCGGACATGTCTTCGGGGAACAGGTAGTCCAGCCAGTCATCTTTCATATTCGCCACGTGGTTGCGCAGCGAGAGATGCACATCGACCGGGTGACGGTGCACCACAAGATAGGTGGCGTCCGATGAATAGGTGATCCCGTCCAGCGGCGTGTGGGTCTTGATGCAGCGCCTGTGCGTCTGCGCCGCCAGCATCCTGTCCTGCTCCTCGCGATCCCGGAAACCGCAATCCAGCCAGGGCGAGACCCGATTGTCGTAAATCGAGGGATCGGCGGTTTTGGTGATCAACATGCGGACCAGTGTCTGCGTCCATGTGGTGCCGCATTTGGGTGGCGTGCAGACGAAGATATCATCCGGGCGGATTTCGAAACTGGACCAGATGTCGGTATTCGTAACTTCACCAACATAGTCGTTGATGCGCTCGGGAAATGGTTGACTCATCTCTAATCTCCAAACCTGACCCCGACACAAGGACATTAGACCAACACTGTGTTTGCTCAAAGCGCTTGGCTTGACTCAGAAAGCGCTTGGGCGTAGAGCACCCCCAAACATCCGGAAGAGTCTAACCTTCCGGTCCCTTGAGTCGTTCAGGGATCGCCCCCCACCAGCGAGTTTCGCCCGTGGGGGCAATGCCATTTGGCATTACCCCCACGTCTAATTCAGTGGGAGGGGGCAATTGTGTATTTAACCGGTGTTTCTTATCTGAGAAGCGCCACCAGATAACCGGCTAAGGAGGCCGCAGGCATGTTTGAAAATCTATCCGAACGCCTCTCTGGCGTCTTTGACCGGCTGACCAAACAAGGTGCCCTGTCCGAGGAAGACGTCAAAACCGCCCTGCGTGAGGTTCGGGTTGCCCTACTTGAGGCTGACGTCTCGCTGCCGGTGGCGCGCGCGTTCGTCAAGAAGGTGCAGGAACAGGCGACCGGGCAGGCCGTCACCAAATCGATCACCCCCGGCCAGCAGGTCGTCAAGATCGTGCATGACGCTCTGGTCGATACCCTGCGTGGCGAAGAAGACCCCGGTGCCCTGAAGATCGACAACCCGCCTGCCCCGATCCTGATGGTCGGTCTGCAGGGTTCGGGTAAGACGACCACAACCGGTAAGCTGGCCAAACGCCTGAAAGAGAAAGAGGGCAAGAAGGTCCTGATGGCCTCGCTCGACGTCTACCGCCCGGCGGCGATGGATCAGTTGGCGGTTCTGGGCACGCAGGTCGGTGTGGATACCCTGCCGATCGTTCCCGGTCAGAAACCTGTCGACATCGCCAAACGCGCCAAACAGCAGGCGACGCTGGGCGGTTACGACGTCTATATGCTCGACACTGCGGGTCGTCTGCACATTGACGAAGTGCTGATGGACGAGGTCGAGCAGGTCCGCAACGTGGTTGATCCGCGCGAGACCCTGCTGGTGGTCGACGGCCTGACCGGTCAGGTCGCCGTCGAGGTCGCCGAAGAATTCGACGCCAAGGTCGGTATCTCGGGCGTGGTCCTGACCCGGATGGACGGTGACGGGCGCGGCGGCGCGGCGCTGTCGATGCGCGCGGTCACCGGCAAGCCGATCCGCTTTGTCGGTCTGGGCGAGAAGATGGACGCGCTTGAGACCTTCGAGCCGGACCGGATCGCGGGACGTATTCTGGGCATGGGCGACATCGTTGCTCTGGTCGAAAAGGCCCAGGAAACGATGGAGATGGAACAGACCGAGCGCATGATGAAGCGCATGGTCAAAGGTCAGTTCAACATGAACGACCTGAAAATGCAGCTGGAACAGATGATCCAGATGGGCGGTATGCAGGGCATGATGGGCATGATGCCGGGCATGGGCAAAATGGCCAAGCAGATGGATCAGGCCGGACTGGACGACAAGATCCTGCGCCAGCAGATCGCCATGATCCAGTCCATGACCAAACGCGAACGCGCCAATCCGCAACTGCTGCAGGCCAGCCGCAAGAAACGCATCGCCGCCGGTTCGGGAATGGAGGTCAGCGACCTCAACAAACTGCTCAAGATGCACCGGCAGATGTCGGACATGATGAAGAAGATGGGCAAGATGGGCAAAGGCAAGATGCTGAAACAGGCCATGAAGGGCATGTTCGGCAAAGGCGGCCCCTCGCCTGAAGAAATGGCCGCAGGCATGGACCCCAAAGCGCTGGAACAGGCGGCCAAGGCGATGGGCGGCAAGATGCCCGGCGGCTTGCCCGGTCTGGGCGGCGGCATGGGCCTGCCCCCCGGTCTCAGCGGATTTGGCAAGAAGAAATGACACCTGCACGCTGCACCCAGCCCCCGTCCGGTAAGGCGGCGATGGCAGCAGCGCAATACCGCGCGGCCCTGCCGGTCTTTCAGACCCGGCGGCTGGTTCTGCGCGCGCCGACATTGGGCGACCTTCCCACATGGATTTCGATCTGCCGGGACAGCTTTGGCGATACCGAGCAGGAAGCCTGGACCGAATTCTCGTACTACACATCCGGGTGGCTGCTGCACGGGCATGGGCTGTTTACCGTCACCTTGAAAGAGGATGATCAGGCCATCGGCTTCGTCATTCTGGGTCTCGAATGGGACGACCACGAGCCCGAGCTTGGCTATATGTTCGACGCACAGCACCGCATGCAGGGATATGCCACCGAAGCTTGTTCTGCCGTGCGCGATTTCGGCTTCGATCTCCTTGGATCGGGACAGTTCGTAAGCTACGTGTCCGCCAGCAATACTCGGTCGAACGCGCTGGCCGAACGGTTGGGCGCCTCGCGGGACACAGAGGCCGAGCGCGCCTTTGGCGCAGATCAGCATGTCTGGCGCTATGGCGAGGTACGGTCATGAGCTTCGCGCTGCCCATCCCGACGCTGGAAACCGAGCGCCTGATCATGCGCGCGCCGTCCGAGGCTGATCTGGACGCGGATGTCGAATTCTTCGCCAGTGATGCCGCGAAGCATGTCGGTGGACCAATGCGCCGGGACGAGACGTGGCGGCTGGTTGCCTCGCTTTTGGGGCACTGGGTTCTGCGCGGCTATGGCTATTGGAGTGTCGATGACAAAGACACCGGCGCTTATGTCGGGCGGATCGGCCTGTGGTTCCCCGAAGGCTGGCCCGAGCCCGAGGTCGGCTGGACCCTGATGACCCACGCTACCGGCAAAGGGTATGCGACCGAGGCTGCGCTGGCCGCGCGATCTTATGCCTATGACGTACTGGGCTGGGATACGGCGATCTCGCTGATTGATCCGGACAATCACCCCAGCAAGGCCGTGGCCAAACGGCTGGGCGCGCAGTTCGAATATCACTATGAGCACCCCAAATATGGCCGCTCGGAAATCTGGCGGCACCCGGCCCCCGGCGATCTGGTGAATGGCGGGATGGAGGCCTACGCATGACCTCGTTCACCATCCCCACCGTTGAAACCGACCGCCTGATCCTGCGCGCGCCGCATCTGGATGATCTGCCCGCGATGACCGAATTCTTCGCAACCGAGCGCAGCCATATGGTCGGCGGGCCCAAGGATGCATTCGAATGCTGGGGCTCGTTGTCGAACCGTCTGGGCCATTGGGCGCTGCGCGGTTATGGCCTGTGGCACCTGACCGAGAAGGCCAGCGGCGCATTCGTGGGATGGGCCGGTATCATCGACGTGCCCGGCTGGGCCGAGCCCGAGCTGGGCTGGTCGCTGCTGGCAGAGGCCGAAGGCAAGGGGCTGGGCTTTGAAGCCGCTGAGGCCGCACGCGATTATGCGGCGCGGCATCAGGGTCTGAATGGTGTGATCTCGTATATCGCCCACGCCAACGACCGCTCGCGCGCGCTGGCCAAACGCCTTGGTGCCACATATGAGCGCGAGGGCGAGCTGCTTGGCAAGACAGCCCAGATCTGGCGTCACCCGCAGATCGATCTGAAGACCCCCGCTTTGACCACCGAAAGGACCGGCCAATGACCAACCCAGTGACGCAAGCCGCAGCGCTGTTGAAGGACCACCGCGAAAGCATCGACCGGCTGGACGCGATCCTTGTCTATACGCTGGGCGAGCGGTTCAAGCACACGCAGGCCGTTGGCAAGCTCAAGGCCGCGCACGACCTTCCCCCGTCCGATCCTGCGCGCGAAGCGACGCAGATCGCACGGTTAGAAGACCTGGCGAAAGAGGCCGATCTGGACCCCGATTTCGCCAAGGCTTTCCTGAATTTCATCATTCAGGAAGTCATCCGACACCACAAGAAACACCAGAATTGACCGGAGAATATCCCGGCACACGCCATTCAAAGGAGATACCACCATGGCAATGAAAATTCGTCTCGCCCGCGGCGGCTCGAAAAAACGTCCCTTCTATCGCATCGTGGCGGCCGACAGCCGCATGCCCCGCGATGGCCGTTTCATCGAGAAACTGGGCACCTACAACCCGCTGCTGCCGAAAGACAGCGAAGAGCGCGTGAAAATGAACATGGAGCGCGTTCAGTACTGGCTGGATCAGGGCGCACAGCCCACCGACCGTATCGCACGTATGCTGGAAGCTGCCGGCACCCGCGACAAGGCCGAGCGTAACAACCCCAACAAGGGCACCCCGGGCAAGAAAGCTCAGGAGCGCGCGGAAGAGAAAGCGGCCAAGGCTGCTGAAGCTGCCGAAGCGGCTGCTGCACCGGCTGAAGAAGCTGCGGCAGAAGAATAAGCAGGCGGACGCGTGCGGGATCAGACTTTCACCGATGATTTTCGCACGCAGTTCGATCTGTTGATGCGGCTCCGGCGCGATGTGCGCCGGTTCCGCACCGACGCGATTGACGAGGCGGTGCTGATGCGCTGCCTCGACACGTTTCAGCTGGCCCCTTCGGTGGGGCTGAGCGAACCCTGGCGCGTGATCCGCGTCGAAAGTGACGCCGCGCGGGACGCGGCATTGAAGAATTTCCAAGCCGCAAACGAACAGGCGCTGAGCGGGTATTCCGGCGAAAAGGCGCAGTTGTACAGCCAGTTGAAACTGTCCGGGATGCAAGAGGCCCCGGTGCAACTGGCCGTGTTCTGCGACGATGCCACCGACAAGGGGCAGGGTCTGGGCGCAGGCACCATGCCCGAGATGCGGCGTTATTCCGTGGTGTCGGCGATCACCCTGTTCTGGCTCGCGCTGCGCGCCGAGGGGCTGGGGCTGGGCTGGGTGTCGATCCTTGACCCTGACCGCATGGCCCGGGATCTGAATGTGCCCGATAGCTGGCGCCTGATCGGTTATTTCTGCGTCGGCCTGCCCGAAACCCTGTCAGATACGCCGGAACTGGAGCAGGTCGGTTGGGAAAACCGCAGTGACACCCTGTCGCTCGAGATGAGATAGGCACATGTTCGGATTGTTACGGCTTCCCATCCTGTTGATGATCGCCTTTATTGTTGGCGTGTTCTTCGAACGCTCGAACCAGCGCGAGGCCTGCGAAGGGGTCGGGCAATGGCGGGGCGGGCTATGTGTTACGGAAGGCTCAAATGAGTGATCTGATCTGCGTGGGCAGCGTTGCGGGCGCGTATGGCGTGCGCGGCGAGGTGCGACTGAAAAGCTTCTGCGCCGTGCCCGAAGATATCGAGACCTATTCGCCCCTGACCGATGAGGCGGGCACCGAGCGCTATCCTGTGGTGCTGACCCGCGCCATCAAGAACGGCTTCGCCGCCCGGCTGGGCGGGGTTGAGAGCAAGGAAGAGGCGGACGCCCTGAATGGCCTGCGCCTTTATGCGCGCCGCGATCAGTTGCCGTCTCTGCCGGATGATGAATTCTATCACACCGACCTGATCGGATTGCAGGTTTACGACACCGGAGGCACCCTGCTGGGCCGGGTCAAGTCGGTTCAGAACCACGGTGCGGCGGACCTGCTGGAGCTGCAGGGACCCGGCCTGAAAACCACGGTCCTGCTGCCCTTCACGCTTGAGGCCGTGCCGACCGTCGACCTGGACAAGGGCCGCATCGTTGCCGACCCGCCCGAAGGTCTGATCTGATGCGCCGCGTGTTGCTGCATCTGGGTCTGCACAAGACCGGGACGACGGCGGCACAGTCCTTTTTGTTCGAAAACCGCAAGCTGATCTGGCCTTACCACGCGCTGGTTCTGCCCTACCGCACACGAAATTCCGGCCTGTCCGAGGCCGCAACGCGCTATTCCCTGTATGGCACGCCCGGTGCAATGCGTGATTTCCGCGACCAGATGCAGCAGTTCCTGAAATCGCTGATTTTCGGCCGCAAACGCGGTCTGGTGTTGAGCGAAGAAAATTTCTCGGGCCTGCGCCCCAGTCGAAACCTTGCCGTCGGATATGACGCGGCTCCGGAACTGGCCACATGTCTGGTCGACCTGGTCCGCGAACGGTTCGGGCGGGAAGAGGTTCAGATCACGCTCTACCTGTCGCTGCGCCAGCGCGAGGGCTGGCTGCGCAGCCTCTGGGCCCATGACCTGCATCGCGCGCGGATGGTTCTGGATTTCGAGACGTTCCGCGACCGCATGGCCCCGGTTGCCGCACCACAATCTGTTGCGGAAGAGATCAGGGGCCGCCTGCCCTCGGTTCAGGTGCGCAGTCAGTGGCTGGAAGACCTGCAGACACGCCCCTTTGGTCCGGGAACGCCGTTTGCCGATTTTCTTGACCTGCCCGTGGAAGAGGCGGCGCAACTGGTTGGTCCTAAGCGTACAAACACCGGCCTGCCCGAAGATCTGCTGACGCGCATGTTGGAAATGAACCGGTCCGCTCTGGACGATGCGGCGTTGATCGATCAAAAGGCAGCTCTTGTAGAACGCGCTCAAACAGATCTGATTGGCACCTCATGACGGACACGCCCGCAAAATCTCATGGCCTCAAAGCCATCCGCCCGACCCTGAAGCCGCGCGAGCTGATGACCCCTACGCCCGACCTGCACGGGGTGTGGAAGGCCAAGATCATCACCCTATTTCCATCCGCCTTTCCCGGTGTTCTGGGCGAAAGCCTGACCGGCAAGGCGCTGCAGGAAGGACTATGGCAGCTGGAAACCGTTGATCTGCGCCAGTTCGGTGTCGGCAAGCATCGCAATGTCGATGACACCCCGGCGGGCGGCGGTGCGGGCATGGTGCTGCGCGCCGATGTGCTGGGCGAGGCCATCGAACACACGATGGCGGGCATCCGGGGCAACTGGCCGCTGATCTACCTCAGCCCGCGTGGCCGCCGGATGGATCAACGCATGATGCAGAACCTGGCGCGCTGCGATGGCATGACGCTGCTGTGTGGTCGCTTCGAAGGCGTCGATGAGCGTGTATTGGAACATTACGGCGTGCAGGAGGTCAGCCTGGGCGATTTCGTCATGACCGGAGGCGAGATCGCGGCACAGGCCCTGATCGACGCCACTGTGCGGCTGATCCCCGGGGTATTGGGCAATCAGGCTTCAACCGAGGAAGAGAGCTTTTCCTCGGGCCTACTGGAGCACCCGCAATACACCCGCCCCGCCGAATGGAAAGGCCGCGCGATCCCAGACATCCTGATGTCCGGCCACCATGGCCGCATCGCCGAATGGCGACACGAGATGTCCGAACAGATCACCCGCGAACGGCGTCCCGATCTGTGGGAGAGCTATCGGATATTGCGGAACAAGACGTCCGACTGACGAACAGGGTGTGGCCCGCAGGCCGCAGCTTTACGGGATTCCCTGAACTCCTCTTGTGGCAGAGGTGGTTGGAAAATACTCATCCAAAAGATGTTGCTTAAAGCAATTTCCAAATCACGTATCTTGGACTGTTAGATGAAGAAAATCATTTGTCTGGCTGTGCTTGCCGTATCGGCCTGCACAACAAAACCGCTTGAATTGTCGGTGCCCACGCAGGCGGGACACAACCTGCATTCGGCCCGTGTCGCCGTTGAATATTGTGCCACCGAAGCCGATATCGGCGGTAATGCTGCCGTGATCGGTGGCTACACCACCAATATCCTGCTATGGGGCATCATTCTGGGCCCCGCCATAACCGCCCCGTTTGACGACCAGATTCGCCGCCAGGGTGAAATCGATCAGGTCGAGCGCTGCATGACCGAACGTGGGTTCGAACGCCGTGATCTGACCGCGGGTGAGCATTTCTGGCTGCAGGATTCAGTCGGCGAGGAACGGGTACGCCGGCTGGATCACCTTGTGGGCGGCGGGACCCTCGAAACCTATGGTGTTCCCGCGACCTGAGGCGCTCCCGCCTTCCACCGCGCCCATATCTCAGGCGTGCCGTTGAAGGTGTTGATATCCACCTTGCCCTGCACACCCGGCACCAGCCCGGTGCCGGTATACTGCCAGAACCGCCAGATCGCGCGCGGATAGACTTCGCGCGGGTGTCCGGCGACCGAGCGCAACCAGAACTCGGTCTTGGGCAGGCGGCCGATATCGGTGTCCTGATAGAAATCCACCGTGGTATAGACGATGGGGCGGCGGCCGTAATGGCGTTCGAGGATGTCTAGGAACTTTTGCGCCTCGGCCCGGACGGTACGGCCATCGGGGCGCAGGGTGCAGGTCTTCGAATAGGGCGTCCATTCCATGTCCAGTACATGGGGCAGATCCGCCCCTTTGGGCACGTTTTCGATGAACCACTGCGCCTGCTCGCGCGCGGGACGGCAGAAATAGTAATAATGATAGGCCCCCCACGGCACACCGGCGGCCTGCGCGCCGCGCCGGTGATCCTGAAACATCGGGTCCATGAAATCCCCGCCCTCGGTCGCCTTGATAAAGGCGAAACTGACACCGGACGCCCGTGCAGTGCGCCAGTCGATATCACCCTGCCAGCGTGACACGTCCAGCCCGTGCACCGGGTAGTTGCCGGGGTGGCGCCCTTCCCACGGATGCGGATCGGCATCGCCGAAGGCGGGATAGATCACCGAAGGCGGGCTGGTATCCGCAAAGGCCTGCGGTTCGACCGCCTGAGGTTGAGGGCCCGGACGGCCACATGAAATGAGTGCAAGCGCCATGGCGGCCAGCAGGAATGCTTTGCGCATCTTTTGTTCCTGTATCAAATCTGCTCTTGATAATTGCCCCCAGAATGCCTGATCGGGGTCACAACGCAATGGCAGATTTCAGATACGGCGGAAACTCACCATTCCCTCGGTTTTTATGATCATTTGGGCTTGATCAGCGTCTCAAAAGCCCCTAAACGAACGCAATCCGGTGCCGCGCAATGCGACTCCGGTGTTTTGGTTTGCATCATGGCGTGACGCCCGGCTTTCTTCGGCCCCGGCGCGGCAGGGCAGACCGGACCAAAGGAACATTCGATCTGACCTCTGGCGGGCTGCATGGCAGGACCCGGTGAAGACCAAGAGCTCTCGGACCGTGCCCAAACTTCGTGGACCAACCACGAGCAGATAGGAGTAACTGCGATGGACCTGATCGCACAGCTTGAGGCGGAACAGATTGCCGCCCTGGGGAAAGACATCCCCGATTTCAAAGCCGGTGACACCATCCGTGTCGGCTTTAAGGTGACCGAAGGGTCACGTACCCGTGTGCAGAACTACGAAGGTGTCTGCATTGCACGCAAAGGTGGCAGCGGCATCGCCGGTTCGTTCACCGTCCGCAAAATCTCGTTTGGCGAAGGCGTGGAGCGTGTGTTCCCGCTGCATTCGACCAACATCGACAGCATCACCGTTGTCCGCCGTGGCCGCGTCCGTCGCGCCAAACTGTACTATCTGCGCTCGCGCCGTGGTAAATCCGCACGTATCGCAGAAGTCACCAACTACAAGCCCAAGGCTGGCGCCGAGGCGTAAGGAGCGGAAAGATGAAAAAAGACATCCATCCCGACTACCACATCATCGACGTTAAAATGACCGATGGCACCGTGGTTCAGATGAAATCCACCTGGGGCAGCGAAGGCGACCAGTTGGCATTGGAAATCGACCCGTCCGTGCACCCCGCATGGACCGGTGGCGGCGCACGTCTGATGGACGCCGGCGGCCGTGTATCGAAGTTCAAGAAAAAATACGAAGGTCTGGGCTTCTAAGCCGGACCGGGTTTACATGCGAAAGGCCGCCCTGTCGGGGCGGCCTTTTTTTTGTGCCTGCAAAGCTATCGGGGCCAATGGCCCGGCCGTTGGACCAGTCACCCCCACTTGTAGTTGAAGCTGACGCTGATCCGCTCATCTTCGGCCATGTTCATGGGCACCTCATGGCGCAGCCAGCTCTCCCACAGCAGCACATCGCCGACCTGAGGCTTCATGTAGATGAACGGCTGCAGATCGCGCCGCCCGCCCTTCAGCCGCGTCGGAGCGGCCATCATGCGGCCCGAGCGGGGGTCTTCCAGTTTCAGTGCGCTGGCCCCTTCAGGCATGGCAACATAGGTCGTACCCGAGATTACACTGTGCGGGTGCAGATGGCTGGAATGCATGCCGCCCTCGGGAAGAATGTTGATCCACAGGTCTTCCAGTTTCAGCTCACCCTCGCCCAGATCAAATTCCAGATCCCTGGCAAAAGCTGCCACGTGCTGGTCCAGCACTTTCACCAGATCGGCAAAGATCGGGAACCGCCAGGGCAGATCGGTCAGCGACGCATAGCTGGTATAGCCGGGATAGCCGTTTTCCTCGCACCAATCCTGCCCCGCCTCATCATCTTCGGCGATGACCAGGCAGGAGTTTTCCAGTTCGCCCGCATCGATCCTGGGATCGAACTCGGACAGGGACGCGCGATAGAGACGGGTAACGAAGAGTGATTCAATCTGTGCCATAGGCCGGGCATACCCCAGCCCTTTCGACAAGACCAGATGCTTAGGTCTTGATGGGCCCTTTGCCACAGCGCGGGATAGGGCGACCGCCATCTGCATAGGCAAGGCATAGCACGATCTCATCCGGTTTTGGCGCGTCCGGAATGCTCAACGTCATCGTGTCGAAATGGTCGAACGACCAAGGATTGTCCTTGTGTCCAAGCGGCAGATCAATTGCGCAACCCGGCGCGCCCAGCTTAGCGTTTGACGGGATCACCGCCTCGCCTCCACCCGCCGCCGCCCGCATAGGAGCGCCGAGCTTGGGGTGGATCACCGCCCCGCCCTGCTCAAGGTCGCCGTTCATGCCAACGATCGCCGCTTTGCCGTAAGAGATTGGCGGTCCATCCAGTTGCGAGATCGCTTCAGCTGCAAGTTCCGCACCTAAAGAGCCACCGATATCGAACAGCTCTGAAAGATCGTCGGCGAACCGCCCAGCCAAAGGATTCTGCACCACTGCCAACGCCGCGACCCGACTGACCGGATCACAAGGCTGGCCCAGCTGGTCGGTGGTTATGACTTCTTTGACGAACATCTTCTTGCGCAGTTGAATCATAAGACCCTCCCATTCCTGTCCAGCAGCCTAGGCGCGTCACGTGGGCAGGTCGACGGTTTTCACGACCCACGACATCGCAGACCGTCCAACCAAAAGAAAACCCCCGCCGGTTTCCCGACGGGGGTCGATCTTGTCACGAACGGGGTTGCCCCCAATCGCTTACCAGTCTTCGCGAACCACGACGCGGGTCTTGACCGGCAGCTTCATCGCGGCCAGGCGCAGGGCCTCGCGGGCGATGTCGTCATTGACGCCGTCGATCTCGAACATCACGCGACCAGGCTTGACCTTGCAAACCCAGCGGTCGACCGAACCTTTACCTTTACCCATACGAACTTCGATCGGCTTTGCAGTGACCGGAGTGTCGGGGAAGATGCGGATCCAGACGCGGCCCTGACGCTTCATGTGACGCGTCATGGCACGACGTGCAGCTTCGATCTGACGTGCAGTTACACGCTCAGGCTCGATGGCTTTCAGGCCGTAGGTGCCAAAGTTCAGATCAGAGCCGCCCTTGGCGAGACCCTTGATCCGGCCTTTGTGCATCTTGCGGAATTTAGTACGCTTTGGTTGAAGCATATCTTTCCCTCCTTAGCGACGACCGCCACCAGCACCACGAGGTGCAGGGCCGTCCTGGAGTTCCTGTGCTTTACGGTCACGTGCCTGCGGATCGTGCTCCATGATCTCACCTTTGAAGATCCAGACCTTGATCCCGATGATCCCGTAGGGGGTCATCGCTTCGGCATGTGCGTAATCGATGTCGGCACGCAGGGTGTGCAGAGGCACGCGGCCTTCGCGGTACCACTCGGTCCGTGCGATTTCGGCACCGCCCAGACGACCAGCGACGTTCACCCGGATACCCAGGGCACCCATGCGCATGGCGTTCTGAACCGAGCGCTTCATGGCGCGACGGAACGAAACACGACGTTCCAGCTGCTGAGCGATGGACTCGGCAACCAGCTGCGCGTCAAGCTCGGGCTTGCGCACTTCGACGATGTTCAGGTGCAGTTCGCTGTCTGTCATACGAGCAAGCTTTTTGCGCAGAACTTCGATGTCTGCACCTTTCTTGCCGATGATGACACCGGGGCGCGCGGTGTGGATCGTCACGCGGCACTTCTTGTGCGGACGTTCGATGATCACACGGGCAACACCGGCCTGCTTGCACTCTTTGTTGATGAACTCACGGATCTCGAGGTCTTCCAGCAGAAGATCACCGTAGTCCTTGGTGTCGGCGTACCAGCGGCTGTCCCAGGTGCGGTTGACCTGCAGGCGCATGCCGATCGGATTTACTTTATGACCCATTAGGCTTGCTCCTCAACTTGACGCACCTTGATGGTGATCTCCGAGAACGGCTTCATGATCTTGCCGAAACGGCCACGGGCACGCGGACGACCGCGCTTCATGACCAGGTTCTTGCCAACCCATGCTTCGGCGACGATCAACTCGTCAACGTCCAGGTTGTGGTTGTTTTCGGCATTCGCGATTGCGGACTGCAGGCACTTCTTGACGTCCTGCGCGACACGCTTGTTCGAGAAAGTCAGGTCGGTCAGAGCCTTCTCAACTTTCTTGCCGCGGATCATTTGCGCAACCAGGTTCAGTTTCTGCGGGCTGGTGCGAAGCATGCGGGTTTTCGCCATTGCTTCGTTTTCAGCCACGCGGCGGGGGTTCTTTTCCTTGCCCATGACTTACTTCCGCTTCGCTTTTTTGTCTGCGGCGTGGCCATAATAGGTGCGGGTCGGCGAGTATTCACCGAACTTCTGACCGATCATGTCTTCCGAGACGTTGACGGGGATATGCTTCTGGCCGTTGTACACACCAAAGGTCAGACCCACGAACTGGGGCAGAATGGTGGAACGACGCGACCAGATCTTGATGACTTCGTTGCGGCCCGACTCGCGCGCTGCTTCGGCTTTTTTCAGCACGTAAGCATCGACGAAAGGACCCTTCCAAACAGAGCGAGACATGGATTAACGTCCCTTCTTCTTGGCGTGCCGCGAGCGGATGATCAGCTTCTGGGACGCTTTGTTCTTGTTGCGGGTACGCTTACCCTTGGTGTCCTTACCCCACGGCGTAACCGGTGTACGGCCACCCGAGGTACGACCTTCACCACCACCGTGCGGGTGATCGATCGGGTTCATTGCAACACCACGAACCGACGGACGAACGCCCTTGTGGCGCATACGACCGGCTTTACCGAGGTTCTGGTTGCTGTTGTCGGGGTTGGACACGGCACCAACGGTGGCCATGCATTCCTGACGGACCATGCGCAGCTCGCCCGAGCTCAGACGGATCTGAGCGTAGCCGCCATCGCGACCAACGAACTGAGCGTAAGTACCGGCCGCACGTGCGATCTGACCGCCTTTGCCAGGCTTCATCTCGATGTTGTGGACGATGGTACCGATGGGCATGCCCGAGAACGGCATTGCGTTGCCCGGCTTGATGTCGGCCTTGGCGGATGCCACGACTTTGTCACCAACAGCCAGACGCTGCGGAGCCAGGATATATGCCTGCTCGCCGTCTTCGTATTTTACCAGTGCGATGAATGCGGTCCGGTTCGGGTCATATTCGATCCGCTCGACGGTTGCCGCGACATCAAATTTGTTCCGTTTGAAGTCAACGATCCGGTAGAGACGCTTTGCGCCACCGCCGCGGCGGCGTGAAGTGATCCGTCCGGTGTTGTTCCGGCCGCCCGATTTGGTCAAACCCTCAGTGAGAGACTTGACCGGACGTCCTTTCCAAAGCTCCGAACGGTCGATCAGCACCAGCCCGCGCTGGCCCGGCGTCGTCGGCTTGTACGACTTGAGTGCCATGCTTTCTGTCTTCCGTTTAGCAAGTGCAGGGGGTTTCCCCGCTATGTGATAGGCCCCCGTAGGTGCCAAGGGTATAGGGCCCCGAAGGTCCCCGGTTACAAATATCAGAGGCCCCGGAACGAATCCGAGGCCGCAAGATTGGGAGCATGTAGCAGTGTTGGGGGTGGGTGTCTATAGGATAATGAGAACACTCACGGGGCCAATTTGTGTATTCCGCAAACAAAAAGCCCAAACCCAGATTTTTCGTGGTTTCCAGCAAGGAGCTTTTAGCTTCAGTCCGCCAGCTTCCAAACTTGAACGCCATCGATGAGGTATTCTCTCATGGAAAAGCGCGATGAAGGTGGCTCATTCTTTGTCAGCAACGAATGAACATCTCCAAGAACCGCGCGACTTTGGCCAATATAGCCATGCGCAAATGGGCCTAAGTCTTCGTCATTCACAAGTACAGTGTCTAAACCCGGCATTGTAAACGCAGGAGGTACAAGACCTACTCGATCATATCCATGCAACCATCTTGAGAGCTTCAATGCTAGGTCCCTGTCACCGACATATGAAGTAGCTCTGTCAGCTGAGGAAACTGCATGTACTCCTTGATACGGCATTATTGCTGCGTCGACATCGGCAGCGGCCAGAATAACTTGATGTATGGAAGCTGCAGCACTTGGATTTCTTGAAGCAAGAACCTCAATTGCCCCGAGTAGGCATCTACACCCCATACTGTGCGCAACAACGCTAACACCATGCTCCGAAAATGCTCCAGCAAACATCTCAAGAAATTCTGACAGAGCGTATCTGTTGCGTTCGGCGCTAGCCTCATCGGGTGAGTAACCTGCCTCTGTTCCAAGCGATGGCCAACTAAACAAACCAATACCTTGGGCTATTCCAAGGTCGTGACCAAACTGCGCGGCTCTAAGGACTGCACCTTCAAAAGAGGTGTTGTAACCATGAACAAAAATAGTGGGGCGTTGAAGATGCCCACCTGAATTGTTTACCTTCCTCAGAACTGAGAAAAATAGGTCTTCATTAAGCGTCATGATTTGCTTGAGTCGCAGGTCACTTTTCTGCTTGTTAAACAACCGCCTCCAGAGCGTCTTACCTAGCCCACCCAGCCTGTTGCCCTCTGGAACAACAACCTGAGCGATCCCATAATTTATTTGCTGCCATTGCTCTGCCCCGTACCCAATGACCGCCCCACGTTCGATTATCGGATCACGCGTTGTTCCAAAAAAGACTTCGTAGGCGTTCTTCCGAGGGCGAGCGTCTTCCTTTGGTTCTAGTTCACCTTTCTTTTCTGCAATGAGTGAAGTTCTTTGTCGCAACTCATCTCGATAAACTGCCCTTGAAGGGTATTCTCGAATGTACTGTGAGCCCACATGATCACGTTGCTCAGAGCTTAATTCAGTCCCAATAATCAAAACCCCTTCAATATCGGCGTTTTGAAACGAGGTTTTTTCTAAAATTGAGTTTTCAAAGACCGCTTCGGCAAGAATTGAACCCTCAAATCTAACACCTGTTAGATCGGCAGAGCTGAAGGAAGCTTTCTCAAAGTTGGACCGCGTGAGGTCAGCTTCCTGTAGTCTCGCATTATCAAACTTTGATTTCTGGAAATTTAGTCGCGACAGGTTCGCGCCGACTAGGTCAGCGTCACTTAGATCAATTCTTTCAAAGTAACGGGACGTCTTTGGATCATCTCGAAAATCAGGGGGAAGAATGTCGAAGAAATTAAGGCCGGATAGATCCGGTTCAAAGTAGACACGCTTCCGGCGCTGGTTCCACCTTTTAACGCCTTCATTCAACCAACTCACATGCCAAGGATTAGCCATTTTGTCATATCTACATAAATATCATTCTAACTCCCGCCATCTTTGTGCCGGTAAAACATGCTGTCAACATGTGGCCGTTCTGCCAAGCGTCTAATTTTCAACAAAAAAAGCCCCCGCTTGCGCGGGGGCCTTTATCTCTCTCCAAAGACGGGTTCGATCAGAGACCGGTGGACACGTCGATGGTGTTCCCCTCTTCCAGGGTCACATATGCTTTTTTGACGTCTTTCCGACGGCCCAGCTGGCCGCGAAACTTAACGCTTACCCATACAGTGCCTTGGCTTCGGCGAAGGACAGTAGGCGACGGCTTTGCTCATCCCACAGGTGCAGGCGCGCGTTGGCGAAGCTTTCGCGGATGGTCATCCGGTTGCTGTTTGCCAGTTCATCATGATCACGCAGCACCTCGGTCAGACGATAGAACGGAATGCGGCTGTACAGGTGGTGGACGTGGTGGATGCCGATATTGGCGCTGAACCACTGCAATACGGAGGGCAGGATATAGTGCGAGCTGCCGTGCAGGGCGGCCTCGTGCAGTTGCCAGTCCTTGTCGGGGTCCCATTGCGTCTCTTCAAACTGGTGCTGCACGTAGAACAGCCAGACGCCCGCCGTTGCGGCCAGCAGGGTCGATGGCAGGAAGATCAGCAGCAACGGCATCAGCCCGCCGAAATAGTAAATGGCCAGCAGAGCCAGAACTATCGCCAGATTGGTGGCCATGGCGCTGATCCAGAATTTCAGGTGGCCCGTCAGGCCAAGCGGCAGGCGGTTCTGGAGCAAAAACAGATAGCCGGGCCCGAAGCCGAACAAGGTGATCGGGTGGCGGTAGACCCGGTACCAGAACCGGTTCATCGGGCTCAGCGCCATATACTCGGCCACCGTCAGGGTGTGGATATCGCCCATCCCGCGCTTGTCCAGATTGCCCGCGCTGTTGTGATGCGTGGAATGCGTGCGGCGCCAGACGTCATAAGGCGTCAGGGTCAGCACTCCGATCACCCGCCCGGTCCAGTCGCTGAGCGTGCGGTTGCTGAAGAACGCCCCGTGCCCGCAATCATGCTGGATCGCAAACAGGCGCAACAGAAAGGCGGCGTTGAGAACTGCAATCGCAAAAGCCAGCCAGTAGCTGACCGACAGCGACATCCAGGACAGCGCCCACAGGGCAATAAATGGCACGATGCTGACGCCAAGCTCGAACGCGCTGCGCAACTGGTTCGGCTCTCGGTATTTGGCCAGTGTCGACACCCAATCCCGCGCGGCGGTCACGTGTGGGTTGCCCGGGTTCGGATGGATGGAATATGTCATGCGCCTGCCGTGTTTTTTGTCCTTAACCGGATAGCCTTCTGACCCGGCGTCGCAAGCGATTTATGGAATTGACCCGCTGCCGCCAGGTCAATTTTGTGTGTCGCCGCCATACGAAAAAACCCCCGCTTTCGCGGGGGTCTTCCATTCATTCCAAAGACCGTTCCGATCAGAGACCGGTGGACACGTCGATGGTGTTCCCCTCTTCCAGGGTCACATATGCTTTTTTGACGTCTTTCCGACGACCCAGCTGGCCGCGGAACCGCTTGACCTTGCCTTTGGTCACGGTGGTGTTCACCGCTTTGACCTTCACACCAAACAGCGCCTCAACGGCCTCTTTGATCTGCGGCTTGTTGCTGTCGATCGCCACTTCAAAGACAACCGCGCCGTTTTCGGATGCCATGGTCGACTTTTCGGTGATGATCGGCTTGCGGATCACGTCGTAGTGTTCTGCCTTCGCGCTCATTTCAGACGAGCCTCCAGTGCTTCGACAGCCGCTTTGGTGAGCACCAGAGTGTCACGCTTGAGGATGTCATAAACATTTGCACCCATCGACGGCAGGATATCCAGACCTTCGATGTTGCGCGACGCCTTCAGGAAACCTTCGTTCACGGTCGCGCCGTCGATGACCAGAGCGCGTTTCCAGCCCAGGTTTGCAACCTGTTTGGCCAGAGCGGCGGTCTTGCCTTCGGCTTCGGCGTTCTCGATCACAACCAGTTCACCTGCCTTGGCTTTTGCCGACAGAGCGTGGCGCAGGCCGAGCTTGCGGAACTTCTTCGGCAGGTCGTGGCCGTGCGAACGAGGGGTCGGGCCCTTGTAGATACCACCCTTGCGGAAGATCGGCGCGTTGCGGTCACCATGGCGTGCGCCACCGGTGCCCTTCTGGCGATAGATCTTCTTGGTCGAGTAGCTGGTTTCCGAGCGGGTCTTCACCTTGTGGGTGCCGGCCTGCGCGTTGTTGCGCTGCCAACGGACCACACGGTGCAGGATGTCCGCGCGCGGCTCCAGGCCGAACAGATCGGCGTTCAGCTCGATGTCGCCGGCTTTGCCGCCGTCCAGTTTGATTACATCAAGTTTCATGCTTCACCACCTTCCGCGGGAGCTTCTTCCGCAGGTGCTTCGGTTGCAGCCGATTTCACAGCAGCCGGGAAAGGCAGGCCTTCCGGTGCTTTCTTCTTGACGGCGTCCTTGACGGTGACCCAGCCCGATTTCGGTCCGGGAACGGCGCCTTTGATGAAGACCAGGTTCCGGTCGGCGTCGGTTTTGACGACTTCCAGGTTCTGGGTGGTGACACGGGCTGCACCCATGTGACCGGCCATCTTCTTGCCTTTGAACACCTTGCCCGGGTCTTGACACTGACCGGTCGAACCGTGCGAACGGTGGCTGATCGAAACACCGTGCGAGGCGCGCAGACCACCGAAGTTGTGGCGCTTCATCGCACCGGCAAAGCCTTTACCGATCGAGGTGCCCGAAACGTCAACTTTCTGACCTTCCAGGAAGTGTTCTGCCGAAATCTCGGCGCCCACATCAATCAGGCCATCTTCGGAGACGCGGAACTCGGCCAGCTTACGCTTGGGCTCAACCTTTGCAGCGGCGTAGTGACCGCGCATGGCCTTCGAGGTTCGTTTTGCCTTGGCAGCACCGGCGCCCAGCTGAACGGCGGTGTAGCCGTCTTTGTCGGCGGTACGCTGTGCAACGACCTGCAGATTGTCCAGGTGAAGAACGGTCACAGGGATCTGCTTGCCGTCTTCCATGAACAGGCGGGTCATGCCAACTTTTTTTGCGATAATACCAGAGCGCATAATCTATACCCTCCGATCTTACGACTGCAGCTTGATCTCGACGTCCACACCAGCAGCGAGGTCGAGCTTCATCAGCGCGTCAACGGTCTGGGGGGTCGGATCAACGATGTCCAAGAGACGCTTGTGCGTGCGGATCTCGAACTGGTCGCGGGATTTCTTGTCAACGTGAGGGCCACGGAGAACCGTGAACTTCTCAATCTTGTTCGGCAGCGGGATCGGGCCGCGCACGTTCGCGCCGGTCCGCTTGGCAGTGTTGACGATCTCTTGCGTGCTGGCATCCAGAACGCGATAGTCAAATGCCTTCAGCCGAATACGGATATTTTGGCTTTGCATAGATACAGCCTTTTATCAGGCGTTGAGGTTGAGAGGAGGACAGGCGCGCATCGCCAACCCTCATCGAACCCAAAAGGCGGGAATCACCCCGCCTTGACGTTCTTATTGAGAACTCGCGCGTATTAGTGGGGTTGGTGGGGTTTGGCAAGGGGTTTGTTGATGTTCGACAAGAAGGTCGCTCAAGACCACGGTGTGCAGCTATTGTTATTCAGCTTGAACATCCGAAAATCGTCATTTTCGTATGCGTACACGTTAAGGTCAGCAGGTCTATCGAAGGACAAGTTTGTTTTTGGGTTGTCATACTGAGCGACCCTTATCGGGAAGTTCTCCAGGCTATCTGGCAAATTATTTGATTGCTTGAGCTTAGCCAGCGCAGGCGGAGGGTCGGCAAAGAACGCATTGCAGGCTTCAGCGAATGGAAGTGGTTTATTTGCACTCTGGTCGATACTGCTGAAGTGCAACGTAATTGCTCTCGGGTCAGAGCCTTCGACACTATAGACAACCTTTGTCATCTCCCAATTCTCTAAAGTTTCCGGGTAGCTGTAGAAGTAAAGCTCACCATCAGGCTTCATTTGGCAAGTTCCTTGCCGCACTTGAATCGGAACAGGATAGGAAAAAACTGGGTTTGGGTTGTCACCTGACATTAGACTACGAATGTTCAATGCCACCCGATAAACGTTTTCCCCAGCAACCTCGTCGGGTGCGTCCGGCAAATTGACAACAATTTCTTCGCAAAGCGCTTTTAGAGCTTCTTTGTGCAAAAGTGGAGCGGTCTTGAGCTCCACCAGAGATGCCAACAGGCTCACTCGCCAATGACCGTTGTACTTCTTCCAAGAAATGTCCTGTGCAACCCAATTCCCACCGGCTGCAAACAACACAATCTGCATTTTTGGTCGTTCGTCAGCGCTCAACGACGCGGCGGCCCAAACAAACAGATAAAGTACTAAAGACAGTTGGAGTAATTGTTTCCATTTTCCGCGCACGATTTATCCTCTTTTGAATGACTTTAGATAATCCAGTTGATGAGTGCTAAGTACAGAAATTGCTATGTTTTTTGATAGCGCCTCCGAATTCCAAAGTCGATATTCCCACAGGTCGAAACAAAGAAAAAGGCCGCCCCTTTCGGAGCGACCTTCTTTGGTCTTAGCGATGTGCCGGGCTGAAGCCCGGCCTACCGATTATTCAATGATTTTCGACACGACGCCGGCGCCGACGGTGCGGCCGCCTTCGCGGATGGCGAAGCGCAGGCCGTCTTCCATCGCGATGGGTGCGATCAGCTCGACGGTGAAGCCGACGTTGTCGCCGGGCATAACCATCTCGGTGCCAGCCGCCAGGGTCACGGTGCCGGTCACGTCAGTGGTCCGGAAGTAGAACTGCGGACGGTAGTTCGCGAAGAACGGAG
>NZ_JBQFMH010000018.1:0-49752 GCF_056531745.1 Ruegeria sp. L12 | reverse complement strand
CTGCGGTCAGCGTGGTCTTGCCGTGGTCAACGTGGCCAACTGTACCAATGTTGACGTGCGGCTTATTACGCTCAAACTTTTCCTTTGCCATTCCTCAGGCGCCCTTTTTGCAATTTGGGGGACCCGTGGTCCCGTAGGTTACATCTGCGCGCGCAAGATATTTGGTTCAGGGGGGAAAATCAAGCACATCCTGAGGGAAATGCGGATCAGGACGCCGGATTTTGCGTGACGGCCTCGGAATCGAGCGGCTGGATCAGGTCGGGGCGCTTGTCGAACCAGCCATCGTCCTTGTGTTCCTCGGCCAGCCACTCCTCTACCCGGTCGGCAACTTTCAGGGCCAGACCGTTCATCTGCTCTTCTCTGGTGCGTACATTTCCGGACCCGGTCAGGGCACTTTCACCGGTGGTATCTTCGAGCACCTGGAACTGCTTGCCCTTGGCAAGGAACTCTTTCTTCTCGACGTCATAGACATTCACCAGAACGATCGCGGTGCTTTTGGGGTTGTAGATCACCGGAATGCCCGGAGGGGCCAACATATAGCCTTCGAGGCTGATGCCGATGTCGTATTCCTGCGCGCCCTCGTAACGGCCCAGACGAATATCAACCGCGTTCTGGATGGCCTCTTCCCATTCCTGGGGCGTCGCATCGCGGGAAACCGGCCCCTGTTTGGCTTTTTCCGCAAACGCATAATTCACACGCAGCTTGAATTCACCCAGGCTTTCGGGTTCCTCATAAACCTGTGTTTGCGTACACGCGCCCATCAGGGCCAGTCCGGTGATCAGGGTCAGAATGCGCAGCATGTCTCTCGTCTCGATAGGCCTGTTTTTCTTTGGATGTAGCGCACCGATACGGGTTGTGCCAAGCCGTATCGGCAGATTTTCACCTAACACGCGCCCCGATCACGAGAACTTATAATCCCGCGGGAAGCCATATGGGGGCTTTTTACCAACCCCTGCACGCTTGGCCAGCCACTGGGACATATCGGCCTCATGCCGGGTCTTGTCGCCGCCCATGGACCATTTCAGGCCCTCTTCCCAATTGAAGGTGGTGATGTCTGACAGCCCGCCATCCAGTTCCAGAGTGCCCTGGCGCCCGCGCGCCATGTTGTATTTCTGCAGGCGCACGCCCTTGCCGCGCGTCATCTCGGGCAGTTCCTCGGTCGGGAACACGAGGAACTTGCCGTTCTGCGAGACGACGGCCACGTGGTCCCCTTCAACCGGCTTACAGATCATCGCCGTTTCATCGCCCTTGACGTTCAGTACCTGTTTGCCGTTGCGGGTCTGCGCCAGAACGTCATCCTCGGGCACCATAAAGCCGTTACCCGCATCCGAGGCCACCAGCAGCTTGCGCCCCGGCTTATGGATCAGGATGTCGATGATCTGCGCCTCGTTCGGCAGGTCGACCATCAGGCGCAGCGGTTCGCCCATGCCGCGCCCGCCGGGCAGGTTGGCGGCGCTGACGGTGTAGAAACGCCCGTTGGAGGCAAAGACCAGCAGGCGGTCGGTGGTTTCTGCATGGAAAATGAAACGCGGGCCGTCGCCATCCTTGAACTTCAACTCACGCTTCAGGTCGATATGACCAGTCATGGCGCGAATCCAGCCCATCTGAGAGCAGACAACCGTGATCGGCTCGCGGTCGATCATCGCCTCAAGCGGGACCTCTTCGACTTGCCCGGCTTCGGCAAATCGGGTGCGCCGCGCACCACCTTCATAGTCCTTGCCGAAGGTTTTTTTGGTCTCTTTCAACTGTTCGGCGATCTTGGCCCATTGCAGGGCGGGATCGGCAAGCAAATCTTCGAGGTTGGCGCGTTCCAGCATCAGCTCGTCACGTTCGCGGACCAGCTCCATCTCTTCCAGACGGCGCAAGCTGCGCAGGCGCATGTTGAGGATGGCGTCGACCTGAACCTCGGACAACTCGCCCTCGCCCGGTTTGGGCGTGACGTAGTCGGATTCATCTGTGGCGCGGACATGGTCGATGCCCCAGTCTTCGCGCATCAGCGCGGCCTTGGGGTCGTCGTCATAGCGGATGATGTCGATGACGCGGTCGAGGTTCAGGAAGGCGACGATAAAGCCCTCCAACACCTCCAGACGATGGTCGATCTTGCCCAGACGGTGACGCGACCGGCGGATCAGCACCTCTTGCCGGTGATCGAGGAAGGCGCGCAACACTTCCTTCATCGAACAGACCTTGGGCGTCACCCCGTCGATCAGCACGTTCATGTTCAGGCTGAACCGCACCTCAAGGTCCGAGTTGCGATAGAGCATCCCCATCAGAACTTCGGGGTCCACGTTCTTGGAACGCGGCTCAAGGATCAGGCGGATGTCATCGGCGGATTCGTCGCGGACATCGGCGAGGATCGGGATTTTCTTGGTCTGGATCAGCTCGGCGATCTTTTCGATCAGCTTGGATTTCTGAACCTGATAGGGAATCTCGGTAACAACGATCTGCCATTGACCGCGACCCAGATCCTCGACCTCGAACTTGCAGCGTAGCCGGAACGAGCCGCGCCCGGTGCGATAGGCCTGCGCGATATTCTCAGGCGGCTCGACGATCACACCGCCGGTCGGGAAGTCCGGGCCCGGCACGTAGTTCAGCAGCGTATCGTCGCGCGCATCCGGTGTCTTGATCAGATGCAGACAAGCGTCGCAGAGTTCCGATATGTTATGCGGCGGGATGTTCGTCGCCATGCCCACGGCGATACCACTGGCACCGTTGGCCAGCAGGTTTGGAAACTGCGCGGGCAGCACAACCGGTTCGGTCAGCGTGCCGTCATAATTGTCGCGGAAATCAACAGCGTCCTCGTTCAGACCCTCAAGCAGCGCTTCGGCCACGATGGTCATCCGCGCCTCGGTGTAGCGCGAGGCCGCCGGGTTGTCGCCGTCGATATTGCCGAAATTCCCCTGCCCGTCGACCAGCGGGTATCGGACGTTGAATTCCTGCGCCAGACGCGCCATCGCGTCATAGATCGCGGCGTCGCCATGCGGGTGATAGTTGCCCATCACGTCGCCCGAGATTTTCGCAGACTTACGGAAGCCGCCAGATGCGCTCAGCCGCAGTTCGCGCATGGCGTAAAGGATTCGCCTGTGAACCGGCTTCAGACCGTCGCGCGCATCCGGCAGGGCGCGGTGCATGATGGTGGACAGCGCATAGGTCAGATAACGCTCGCCAATCGCGCGGCGCAGCGGTTCGGCTATCTCGCCCCCACCCTCGGGGGTCTCCATGTTGGGGTCGTCGATCGTGTCGTTCATACATGATGTGATACGACGCAAGCGCGCGCGGGTAAAGCAATCGGCGCATATTTTGCTGGGGACAAGTCGGGCTTTTTGCAACAGGGGGAGACAAGTATCGGAATTCCCCGGTTTTTCGACTCGGCACCCAATCTATGGTAAGCTTCCGAACATTAAGTCTGCTGCCTTTTATTGATGTTACGATTGCCAGGGGGTGCGCCATGACGCGCGTTATTGTTATCACTTTCGCCATGCTCGGCTGGAGCTTCTACGTGATGAGCGGAGGCCCCGAATTCGAGCCGCGCGGAACCCGCGCCGAACAGCCTGCCCGCGTTGCCTCAGCCCCCGCGCCTGCCCCCGCACCGCAGGCCGAAGAGCTGGTGACCAATGTCGCAGCCCGCGCTGTGCCTGCGCGTGTGCAGCCCGAACCCAAGGCCGAGGCGGATGCCGTCGTCCTGCTGACGCAGGTCGCCAACGATCCGCTGACGCAACCCACCGCATTTGACAATCAGGGCGCGAGCTTCACGCTGGCATCGCTGGAAGATGGTCTTGCCGGGCTCAGTCAGGTTCCGGTCGAAGTTCAGGATGATGTGACACCCACATCTCAGGTGATCGAACCCGAGAAGGACATCCGCGAGATTTCGGGCACCCGCGTAAACATGCGCGACGGCCCCGGCACGATCTATCCAATCATCGCCAAAGGCGTGATCGGCCAGCGGGTCGAGGTGCTGGGCGATTCGGGCACCGGCTGGCTGCGCTTGCGCCTGCTGCCGGACCAGCGAGTGGGATGGATCGCCGCATCGCTGGTGCGAAAGCCCACAAACTGACGCAACTGTGTCATTGTCCTGACCAGAACCACGCCATAGCTATGGGCGAGGTACACAGGCGGGGGCGATATGCAGAAATCGATTCTGATCACAGGCTGTTCATCCGGAATAGGGCTGGATGCGGCGCATGGGATGCGCGCGCGCGGCTGGCGCGTCTTTGCTTCGTGCCGACAGCAGCGCGACTGTGACAGGCTGCGCGCGCAGGGTTTCGACAGCCCGCTGATCGATTACACCGATGCCGACAGCATCACCTCGGGCCTGCACCAGGTGCTTGAGGCGACGGGTGGCACGCTGGATGCGCTGTTCAACAACGGTGCCCACGGTCTGCCCGGCGCGGTCGAAGATGTCCCGACTGACGGGTTGCGACAGATCTTCGAAACCAACGTTTTCGGCTGGCACGAACTGACCCGTCAGGTGATTCCGGTCATGCGGGCGCAAGGGCACGGGCGGATTGTACAGAACTCGTCCGTTCTGGGGCTGGTGGCCTATCCGTGGCGCGGCGCTTACGTGGCGACCAAATACGCCATCGAGGGGCTTTCGGACACTTTGCGGCTGGAACTGCGGGACACCGACATCAAGGTCATATTGATCGAACCCGGTCCTATCACCTCGAAAATCCGCGAAAACGCCATTCCGATGTTCGAACGGTTTATCGACTGGCAAAACTCGGCCCTGCGCAAACGGTACGAGGATAACCTGCTCAAACGGCTCTACGAATCCTCGGGCCCCGACACGTTCGAGCTGCCCGCATCTGCGGTGACCGCCAAGCTGGCTCATGCGGTCGAGGCAAGGCGGCCGCGCAGCCGGTATTATGTGACAACACCCACCTATATCGCCGGTTATCTGCGCCGGATCCTTCCAACCCGCACCATCGACCGCATCCTGTCGGACGTCTGAGGCGAAATTACCCGTTCGCTTTTGCCCCCATCGGCGCTAGATGAAGGCCAAAGAGACAGAAAACACGGACGGTGATCTTATGGACCTGTTGATGGTCATATTGCTTCTGGCCATGGCGGCGGTTGTCGCTGTGCTGGTGATGGGCATTGCCAACTTCGGAAAACCCGGCAAGGACGCCGCGATGAAAAGCAACAAGATGATGCGCCTGCGTATCCTGTTTCAGTTCATTGCCGTGGTTTTGATCGTGCTCTACGTCTACCTGCGCGGACAGGGAGGGTAAGCGATGGTCGTACTCAACAAAATCTACACACGCACCGGGGATGACGGCAAAACCGCATTGGGCAACGGCGAACGTGTGGCCAAATACTCCGGACGCGTTGCCGCCTATGGCACGGTGGACGAGCTGAATTCCTTTGTCGGCGTGGCGCGGACCGAAGCCGAAGGAGAGGTCGAGGCCGCGCTGGCGCGCATCCAGAACGATCTGTTCGATCTGGGCGCCGATTTCTGCCGCCCGGACATGGACAAGGATGCCGAAGCCGACTATCCGCCGCTGCGCATCGTACCGGCCCAGATCGACCGGCTGGAGGCCGAGATCGACGCGATGAACGAAACGCTGGAGCCGCTGCGCAGCTTCATTCTGCCCGGCGGGTCGCGGCTGGCGGCGCATCTGCATGTGTGCCGCACCGTCTCGCGCCGGGCCGAGCGGTTGGCTGTGGAACTGACCAACATGGAACCTGTGAACGAAACGGCGGTGAAATACCTGAACCGTCTCAGCGACTGGTTCTTTGTCGCAGCCCGCTGCGCCAATAACGGCGGTCGCGACGATGTATTGTGGGTTCCGGGCGCGAACCGCTGAAAGCGGCAGCACGTCCTGCGGACGTGATGGCGACCGAAAGGGCGAAGCCCCGGCCCGAAAGGCGGCACGAACCGCTGATTGCGCCCGCCTCAGGGAAACAAAATTTCGTTTCTTGTCGAAAAATGACGAAACGCGACGTCCCGAAACCATGACGTGACGATTTTGCTCTGTTGCAGGCCATCGCGACCCGTTATCTAGGCCAGCGAGAGCATTGGTGGAGTCGCGACGCGGCTTGCCGTTTTTGTAAGGAGCATACGCAAAAATGAAGGTACTTGTGCCTGTCAAGCGCGTGATCGACTACAACGTGAAAGTTCGCGTCAAAGCGGATGGCAGCGGTGTTGATCTCGCCAATGTCAAAATGTCGATGAACCCGTTCGACGAGATTGCAGTGGAAGAGGCGATCCGCCTGAAAGAAGCGGGCAAGGCTGACGAAGTCGTTGCCGTTTCGATCGGCGTCAAGCAGGCGCAGGAAACTCTGCGTACCGCACTAGCCATGGGTGCGGACCGCGCCATTCTGGTGGTTGCGGCCGACGACGTGCACACCGATATCGAGCCTCTGGCCGTTGCGAAAATCCTGGCCAAAGTGGTCGAGGAAGAGCAGCCGGGCATCGTTCTGGCGGGCAAGCAGGCGATCGACAACGACATGAACGCCACCGGCCAGATGCTGTCGGCACTGCTGGGCTGGTCGCAAGGCACCTTCGCGTCCGAACTGGACATCGAAGGCGACACCGCCAAGATCACCCGCGAGGTGGATGGCGGCCTGCAGACCATCAGCGTCAAGATGCCGACCATCGTGACCGTTGACCTGCGCCTGAACGAGCCGCGCTATGCGTCGCTGCCCAACATCATGAAGGCGAAGAAAAAGCCGCTGGATGAGAAAACCGCCGCCGATTACGGCGTCGACGTCACCCCGCGTCTGGAAATCGTCAAGACCGATGAGCCGCCGGCGCGCGCTGCTGGTATCATCGTGGGCTCGGTTGATGAGCTGGTCGAGAAACTCAAAGAAGCGGGGGCTGTGTAATGGCTGTTCTTCTTCTCGCAGAGGTTAACAACGGCGAGCTGTCGGTTGACGCCACCGCCAAGACCGTTGCCGCCGTCAAATCGCTGGGCGACATCACCGTTCTGGCCGCCGGCGGTTCTGCCGCCGCCGCTGGTGAAGCCGCAGCCAAGATCGATGGTGTGTCCAAGGTTCTGGTCGCCGAAGATGCCTCGCTGGGGCACCGCCTTGCGGAATCGACCGCAGCCCTGATCGTGGGCCTGGCCGATGGCTACGAACATATCGTTGCCCCCGCCACCACCGACGCCAAGAACGTGATGCCGCGCGTTGCCGCGCTGCTGGACGTGATGGTGATCTCGGATGCGTCGGGTGTGGTTGACGGATCGACCTTTGAACGCCCGATCTATGCGGGCAACGCGATCCAGACCGTGAAATCGAACGACGCCAAGAAAGTCGTCACCATCCGGACCGCCAGCTTTGACGCGGCGGGCGAAGGTGGTTCGGCAGCGGTCGAGACCATCTCGGTCGGCGACAACCCTGGCCTGTCGTCGTGGGTCGAAGACAAGGTTGCCGAAAGCGACCGCCCCGAGCTGACCTCGGCTGGCGTTGTTGTTTCGGGCGGCCGTGGTGTCGGCTCGGAAGACGATTTCAAACTGATCGAAACTCTGGCCGACAAGCTGGGCGCTGCCGTTGGCGCATCGCGCGCCGCCGTGGATTCGGGCTATGCTCCGAACGACTGGCAGGTCGGTCAGACCGGTAAGGTTGTTGCCCCCGACCTGTATGTCGCTGTCGGCATCTCGGGCGCGATCCAGCACCTGGCGGGTATGAAGGACTCGAAGGTCATCGTTGCGATCAACAAAGACGAAGAAGCGCCGATCTTCCAGGTTGCCGATTTCGGACTGGTTGCCGACCTGTTCCAGGCGGTACCGGAACTGACCGAGAAACTCGGCTGATCTGACGACGGCTTTCGTCGATATTCCCTTGGAAGGCCCGCCATTGGCGGGCCTTTTTCGTCAGACCGTCAATTCCTGAATTGCACGGGATAGTATACCGGCGATCCGGCGATGGGTGGCCGGGCCAAGCATGTGTTCCGCTATCGGCTGCTGTAATGTGCCGAACAGCACATCCTCAAGATCATCGGACACGCCAGATATCTGAGCACGCATTTGCACGATCTGCGCGCAAAGAGGCCCGAGAGATTTGAGCAGTGCTGCCCCAACCGGCAACGCGACATGACCCGTTTCGCCTTCTTCAACCTCAAGCGCCAGTATCACGACTGGTGGAACGATCTGTTCGAGAAACGACTTGAGATGGCCAAGCCAGCTCTGGCGTAGTTCCTGAAGAACGGTTTCGAACCGCGTGTCCCGATGCGATTGCAAACGCCCGAGCAGATGTCCGATGAAATGCACATCTGTAAAATCCTCTTCGGAATAGAGCTGCACCAATTCGGGTGTCGGAGCCACGAAACGATCGTTGCGACGGGGATGCACGCGATAGAACCGGTTGGAGTGCCCGCCCAGATCGGGAAGCTGCAGCACACACAGCTCTGACGCGTTGGCAAGGGCCAGCAGACCGGGATCCTGCACCAGAGCTTCGGCCCCGCAATAAAGGCTGCCAAAGTTTATGCAGCGCTGGTTGAGGCTCTGTTGCAGGATCGCCGGATAAGGGCGATCCACGAATCGGCCAAACGTCTCTTTGCCGCCCAAACAGGCCACATATGGCCGGTCCAAAGCCCGTTCAGGGCCCCGAAAGCGCAGTTTCGACGCAGCATAGCTGCACGTAAGCTCAGCGGGGCCCCCCACGCCGATCGTTTGATAGCACATATCACTCACCCAAATTTTCACCCGGTTGCCATCTTGCCGCCGCAGATGTTGAGAAAACCCTAATGCGCGCATTTGAAGCGAATTTGATCGGTCCGATCCCCTTGCCGCCTGCCCGGAACTGCCGATAATGTCGCGCGTAACCTGCGAGCAAAGGCACCGGAACATGGATGTAAAATCAGTCGGAGTGATCGGCGCCGGGCAGATGGGCAACGGCATCGCCCATGTCATGGCCCTGGCGGAATATGATGTTCTGCTCAATGACATCAGCCAAGAGGCGCTGGACAGTGCGGTGGCGACGATTGAGGCCAATCTGGCGCGGCAGGCCTCGCGCGGGAAAATCACCGATGCCGCACTTCAGGCCGCGCTGGGACGGATCACGACCACGCTCAACTTGCCGGATATCGGGCAGACCGATCTGGTGATCGAGGCCGCAACCGAACGGGAAACGGTCAAACAGGCCATTTTCGAAGACCTGCTGCCACATCTGCAGCCGCATACGATTCTGACCTCGAACACCTCATCGATCTCGATCACACGCCTGGCCAGCCGCACGGATCGGCCCGAGCGGTTCATGGGGTTCCATTTCATGAACCCAGTACCGGTGATGCAACTGGTGGAACTGATCCGGGGCATTGCCACCGATGAAGAGACCTTCAGTGCCTGCAAAACGGTGGTGGACCGGTTGGGCAAAACAGCGGCCAGCGCCGAAGATTTCCCCGCCTTTATCGTAAACCGTATCCTGATGCCAATGATCAACGAGGCGGTTTATACGCTCTATGAAGGCGTCGGGAATGTGCAATCCATCGACCAGTCGATGAAGCTGGGTGCGAATCATCCGATGGGGCCGCTGGAATTGGCGGATTTCATCGGCCTGGACACCTGTCTTGCGATCATGAACGTGCTTCATGACGGGTTGGCCGACACCAAATACCGCCCCTGCCCGCTGTTGACGAAATATGTCGAGGCCGGTTGGCTGGGGCGCAAGACCGAGCGCGGGTTCTACGATTATCGCGGCGAGGTTCCGGTGCCAACACGGTAGGAATTGAGAGGGCCAGCCCTCTCTTGAGCCTGCGGCTCAATTCACTCCCGAGATATTTTTGGCCAGATGAAGAGCGGATCAGCGCTTGCCAAGGGCGAGTGTATGATCGCGGAGCCAGGCCATGAAACCACGCGGGTCGCGTTCCAGCAGCGCCATGTCTTCGTCCGGGATCGGCTCGCCGATAACCGGGGATTGCGGCTTGTTGCAGGATCGGACGATCTCGTGCAGCAGCAGGCCCTGACGCAGGATCGGTGAAATCCGGTTGGCGATCTGGTACCAACGCGAATTGCTGCCCGGGAAGAAAATCGGCACCACCTTGGCACCCGAGCGGCGGATCATCTTGGCGGTGAAGACATTCCATTCGCGTTCGATTGCAGGACCAAACCAGTCATCCGACGACATCACAACGCCCGACGGAAACAGCGCCACGACACCGCCATCAGCCAGATGGTTCATCGCCTTGCTGCGCATTTCCAGCATTTTCGCCTGCGCTTCGGGGTCGTGCGGAAACGGCACAGGGATCATGAAAGAGGTCGCGGCCTCATCCAGACCGGTCAGAACCGAACGGGTCAGGATGCGATAATCGCTGCGGACCCGGCCTATGAGCTCGGCAAAAATCATACCATCGACCATGCCGTGAGGATGGTTGGCGACAACCACAACCGGGCCATCCTTGGGAATTCGGGCGATCTGCTCGGCCGGGGTGGTCAGCTCGATCCCCATGGTCCTGAGCGCGCCGCCCCAGAATTTCTGGCCCCGGTAATGCTCGTTCCGCTTTTCGAACTTATTGACCATACGCAGAATGGTCAGCTTGCCGGTGCACCATTCGATGGCCCGGATGGCGGTCGACGTCCAGGCATCGTCAAACGAGTTGGCGTAGGTCAGGGTTCTGCGGTCGTAAATCTCACCCTGATCGGTGTCCTGATCCACTACAGGACCTGTCTTGGTATCGTGCGTGGTTTCCGCCAATTGCCTGGTCTTTCCGTCCTTGATGTCGCGGCAGTCAGAACCCTTCGCCGAACTTGTCGTTCACCAGGGTTTCCAACGCTTCTGCCAACGCCTCAGCATCCGGGCCGGACGTCTCGACGTCAATAGTGGTTCCGCGCGACGCTGCCAACATCAAAAGGCCCATGATACTGTCGCCCGAGGCGGAAAGCCCCTCGCGCGACACCTCGGCGCGGGCGTCAAAGCCTTCGACCACCTCGACCAGCTTCGCCGAGGCGCGGGCGTGCAGGCCCTTTTCGTTGATAATTTTCAAACTCTTGGTCGTCATATGAATCTATCCGGTATCAATCCAGCGTCACATTTTGCGCATTGATGTATTTTCGTCCAGCTTCCAGTGCCAAACGCACCGCCTCGGCCAGCGGCAGGTGGCGGCTTTTGGCCAATTTGATCAGCATGGGCAAGTTGGCGCCATAAAGGATTCGCCGGTCCTGCGGTGCGCAGGCCCGCAGGCTGAGATTCGACGGGCTGCCGCCATAAAGATCGGTTACCACGACAACACCATCGCCCTGATCAACCTCATCAGCGGCGCGGCAAATCTCGGCCTGCTTTTCTTCGCGATTATGATCAGCCGCGATCGGGATGGCGAGCAGCCCGGGCTGTTTACCAACCACATGCTGCGTGGCAGACAGGTATTCCTGCGCCAACCCGCCATGTGCAACGATTACGATCCCGATCAACCCGGCCTCACATTCAAAGAACGACGTTCTATTTCGCGATGCCTTATTGACACCTGCTGGCCCGCTTCTGCAAGGGCCTTTGCAACGGCTTCCGCCACCGCGACCGAGCGGTGCTGGCCGCCGGTGCATCCGAAAGCCACCGACAGATGCGCCTTGCCCTCGGCCCGGAATGCCGGAAGCAGCTCGATCAGCAGGTCCACGACCCGGTCGAAGAACGCACGATAGTTCATATCGGATTGAACATAGGCCGCCACCTCCGGGTTTCGACCATCTGCGGCGCGGAATTCGGGCCGCCAATAGGGATTGGTCAGAAAGCGGCAGTCGAAAACCATATCCAGGCCGCGCGGCAAGCCGCGTTTGTACGAGAAGGAATCGATCGAAACCGCCAGATGCCGTCCGCCTTCGGGGGCGAACCAGCGCTCGACCTCTTCGCGCAGCTGGTGGACGTTCAGTGCGGTCGTATCGATCAGGGTATCGGCGATCTCGCGGATCGGAGCCAGCAGTTCCTTTTCCTGACGTATTCCGGTTTCGGGGCTGGCATCGGCTGCCACTGGGTGGCGGCGGCGGGTTTCCGAAAATCGGCGCAGCAGCACCTCGTCGCTGCAATCCAGATAGAGGATGGTCAGATCGACCTGCGCCATCCTGCCCAGTTTCGCCGCCAGCTCGATGAACCCGATGGTCGAAAAATCGCGGTTGCGCGCATCGATGCCCAGCGCCATCGGGCTGCCCGGTTCGGAGCTGTCCATCAGGCGCGACAGCAGGCCCATTGGCAGGTTGTCGATGGCCTCGAACCCAAGGTCTTCAAGGACGTGGATCGCGGTCGACCGGCCCGCGCCCGAAGGTCCGGTTACCAAAACGGTGCGACGTTGCGCGGTCATGAGATCGGCCATTCGGGGCTTACGCGTCCCATTTTCAGAAGTTGCAGCAATGCTGCCGGTAGATTTGGTACGGTCGCGGCGCGAAGCAAGGGAACAGTTTGCCCCAGCACCTTCACGTCGATGGGATCAGGCAGACGCGCCGGCTCAGTCTGATCCAGATCGACCACATAGGCCAGCGGAACGGCCTCGACCGCTTTGGCCCGCAACAGGCCCACTCCGCGCGCTTCGATCAGGCCGCGCAAATGCGGAACCGCTTCGGCCACGACCCGCATTCCGTGTGCGGTCAACGTGACGCGATCATCCGCCACCAGCCGAGCGCCCAGTGCCATCATCTGCAACGCCAGCGCCGATTTGCCGGTGCCGGATGCGCCGATGATCAGTAAACCAGCATCCTCAACGGACACACAGGTGGCGTGAACACACGCCTCGTCCTGATCTGCAATGTCAGAGAAAAGCGCTGCCCCCATGGCCTAGACGGGCAGCCCGACCACGAACCGCGCCCCCAGCGGCTCCGAGGTGACATCGGCCTCGGTCGGGCGAATATTCTCGGCCCAGATCACCCCGCCATGCGCTTCGACGATCTGTTTCGAGATCGCCAGTCCGAGGCCAGAATTGTTGCCGAAATGCTCCTCGGGGCGCTGAGAATAAAAGCGTTTGAAAATTTTGGTCAGCGCCTGATCGGGAATGCCGGGGCCGGTATCCTCGACCACAACCAACACACGGTTGTCCCTGCGGCGCACCCAGACGCGGATCGCGTCCTTGTCCTCGCAGAACGAAATGGCGTTGGTGATCAAATTGACGAAAACCTGTGCCAAACGCGCCTCGAGCCCGTTGATCACGATGGGCTCAGAGGGCAGATCAGTGATATAATCAATCCCCTGCGAACGCGCGTCTTCCCCAAGAAACTGGCCGATATTGTTCAGCAGGTTGAGAAGATCGAAAGGTTGTTCTTCCTCTTTCACCAGCTCTGCATCCAGCCTTGAGGCGTTTGAGATATCGCTGACCAGCCGGTCCAGCCGCCTTACGTCATGTTCAATCACACCCAGCAGTTTTTCACGCTGATCCTCGCGCTTGACCATGCGCATGGTGCCGACAGCCGATTGCAAACTGGCCAGAGGGTTTTTGATCTCATGCGCTACATCCGCCGCGAACTGCTCATTGGCATCGATACGGTTGTAAAGCGCAGTCACCATACCGCGCAGCGCCTGACTGAGGCGCCCGATCTCATCCGGGCGGGCGCTCAGATCCGGAATGCGGATGCGCCCGGGATTGACCCCGGCCCCGCGATCCTTACCCGTCTCGGCTGCTGCGGCCAGATCCGCCAGGGGGTTGGCGATGGTCGAAGCCAGAACCAGGCTCAGACCGATTGAAACCAGCAGCGCCACGATGAACATCTGCAGAATCCGCTCTTGCTCTTTGCGGGCCAACGCGTCGATCTCACCCGACGGACCGGCCATTGCGACTGCGCCCACCGGCGCGCCGTCCAGCATGATCGGCGCCACAGACACGATCACGGTTTGACCCATATCATCCTTGACCGCCTGCACCTGCATACCACCGTCCAGAGCCTGCGGAATCATCTCTTGCACGCGCTGCGCCAAAGTGGGCGGATCAATATCGGAAGAGCCACTGAAAATGGCAGAAATACCAGTCCAGACTGCGTTCAGCGCATCGCTGATAAGCGTGCTGCCGGTCGAGCTGTCGATGTTTTGGCGCAACAGGCTGGGCAATTCCGCAGCACCCGCCGCGCCGCGCGTCCAGCCGATCAGCGTACCGGTGCCATCATAGACGAAAACTTCACCGCCCTCTGGCAGGCTGAGACCCGCCAGCGTATCGCGCACGTCCAGCGCAGCTGCGCCGCCGGGGGCAGGTCGGCGCAGCTGCGTTTCGAATACGTTGCTGACAAGCTGGACATCGCCAACCAGATTGCGCGCGGTCTGCTGCACGCGTTCCTTTCGCGAGTCATCGAGATAAAGAAGCCCGGCCACAAGAATGACCAACGCGATCAGGTTGAAGGTGATAATCCGGCGTGCCAGCGCCGAATGGCGCAGCGAGAACAGGTTGCGGCGCGATCGCTTGGCGCTGAGCTCGGCAGCCTGAGGGTCTTGGGGAATGACCCAGTCATCCCCAATTACGACATCCGCGTCGCGCACTTGATCAGAGTGTTCCGTATCGCGCACGAGACCCTTTCACCCCCTAAAAACGGCCGCGCCTATTCTTCGTTATACCGATATCCGATACCATAAAGCGTTTCGATGGCCGAGAACTCTGAATCCGCGGCCCGCATTTTCTTGCGCAGTCGCTTGATATGGCTGTCGATGGTCCGATCATCCACATAGACCTGATCGTCATAGGCCACATCCATCAGCTGATCACGGCTTTTGACAAAACCCGGACGCTGTGCCAGCGCCTGCAGCAACAGGAATTCTGTCACGGTCAGCGAGACATCATTGCCTTTCCAGCTCACGGCGTGACGTAGCGGGTCCATCCGCAGATCTCCGCGCTCCATCACCTTGGTGTCGCCGGTGGCAACACTGCCTGCGTCACCTTCAACAGCTTCCTGACGGCGCAGCAGGGCGCGAATGCGTTCGACCAGCAATCGTTGCGAGAACGGCTTTTTGACGTAGTCATCCGCGCCCATACGCAGGCCCAGTACCTCGTCGATCTCGTCATCCTTGGAGGTCAGGAAAATCACCGGCATCTGTGTTTTCTGCCGCAGTCTCTGCAACAGATCCATGCCATCCATACGCGGCATCTTGATATCCAGCACGGCCATGTCCGGCAGCTTCTTGTTGAAAGCGTCCAGCGCAGCCTGACCATCGTTATATGTTTCGACCTCGAACCCTTCGGCTTCGAGTGTCATAGACACGGACGTCAGGATATTTCTGTCGTCGTCCACTAGTGCAATCTTTGACATCGGGTTCACCCCTATTCCTGCTCACTGCGCAATAATACGCTTTTTTGTAAGGCATTGTTGGCGGTTTTGAGCCACCGAATCAACTCGTAACCGCGAAACGTGCCATTCTTGCGGCAGGTCTGCGGCAAATTTGCCTTTCTGGCTTCTAATTGCTGCCTTGATTTGAGGCAGGCAATTGGTGATGGCGCTAAACCTGAACTTGGTTGCGCTAACTCCTCCCAACCCTCCTGTTCATGTTCTAAAATACCATGATAAGAGGCGCCTGACCGCCGGATTCTTTCCGGTTTCCGCCCCCAATGGCACTTTCGGTTCAACCGCCAAGGCGCCGCCACAGGAGAAGACACACATGACATCTGGACGGGTTAACCCGCAATTCCGCCTCGAAGATCAGGGCATCGAGGGTCTGGGCAATGTCTATTACAACTTCATGGAACCGGCGCTGATCGAAGAGGCGCTGAAGCGCGGCGAAGGCACCCTTGGCAATGGTGGCGCCTTTCTGGTCACCACCGGCAAATTCACCGGCCGGTCGCCCAAGGACAAGCATGTCGTCAAAACCGACAGTGTTGCCGAAAGCATCTGGTGGGAAAACAATGCTGAAATGAGCCCTGAGGGCTTTGACGCGCTGTATGAAGACATGCTGGCCCATATGAAAGGCCGCGACTATTTCGTGCAGGACCTCGTCGGCGGGGCTGATCCCAGCTATTCGATCAACGTGCGCATGGTCACCGAGCTAGCCTGGCACAACCTGTTCATCCGCCATCTGCTGCGCCGCCCGGATCGTGAGGATCTGGATGAGTTCACAGCGGACTTCACCGTCATCAACTGCCCCAGCTTCCAGGCCGATCCCGCCAAACACGGCTGCCGCAGCGAGACCGTGATTGCGCTGAACTTCGACCGCAAACTGATCCTGATCGGCGGCACGGAATATGCGGGCGAAAACAAGAAATCCGTGTTCACCCTGCTGAACTACATGCTGCCGGAAAAAGGCGTGATGCCGATGCACTGCTCGGCCAACCACGCCGTTGGCAATCCGGTCGACACCGCCGTCTTCTTCGGCCTGTCGGGCACCGGCAAGACCACCCTGTCCGCCGACCCGGCCCGCGTGCTGATCGGTGATGACGAACATGGCTGGTCGGATCGCGGCACCTTCAACTTTGAGGGCGGCTGCTATGCCAAGACGATCAATCTGAACGCCGAAGCCGAGCCTGAAATCTACGCGACCACTTCGAAATTCGGCACCGTGATCGAGAACATGGTCTTCGACCCCGAGACCAAGGAACTGGATTTCAACGACGACTCGCTGACCGCCAACATGCGCTGCGCCTATCCGCTGGAATACATCTCGAACGCATCCAGCAGCGCGTTGGGCGGGCATCCGAAGAACATCATCATGCTGACCTGTGACGCGTTCGGTGTTCTGCCTCCGATCGCGCGGCTGACGCCCGCACAGGCGATGTATCACTTCCTGTCGGGCTTCACCTCGAAAGTAGCCGGGACCGAACGTGGCGTGACCGAGCCGCAGCCCACCTTCTCGACCTGCTTTGGGGCACCCTTCATGCCGCGCCGCCCCGAAGCCTATGGCAACCTGCTGCGTGACAAAATCGCCCAGCACGGCGCCACCTGCTGGCTGGTCAACACCGGCTGGACCGGCGGTGCCTATGGCGTGGGCAGCCGGATGCCGATCAAGGCCACCCGCGCGCTGCTGACCGCCGCGCTGGAAGGCTCGTTGGCTGACGCGGAATACCGCAAGGACGCCAATTTCGGCTTTGACGTACCTGTGTCTGTGCCCGGCGTGCCCGAGGTCCTGCTGGACCCGCGCCGCACCTGGGACGATCAGGCGGCCTTTGACAAGCAGGCGGAAAAGCTGGTGCAGATGTTCGCCGAGAACTTCGAGCAGTATCTGCCCTTTATCGACGAAGATATCAAAGCCGTCGCCATCGGCTGATCGGGATTGGGGGCCGTTTCGGCCCCCAGATCACCCCCTGCTTACGTAGCGGAAACAGCAAACACACAGACAAGTGCGTTGCGAGAATGCGCAACTTGAGCTATTTCATTCCCTCATCTGAAATTGGGCGCTCCGAGCATATCACTCACTCAACAACGCTTCGGGACGTCTTTCAAAGTAACTATTATTTCCTATGGGGATGGGTGTCGGATTGATGAGTTGCAAAGGAATTGGCCTGACAACATGCATCGGTCAGACATGGAACACGACAGGTAGACCATGACCGAAATTTCAAAACTGACGGAACTGCGCAAATTGATGCAAAGTATGGAGCGCACCCTGGGGCTGGAAGAGCTTTCGCCGGTTGAGCGTGACATTTATTACGCCGCGGAAGAGCTTTCCAAAGCTGACACTGAAGTACGCACTTTCGGTCTGATCGAACACACTCTGGTTCAAAGCGTTTCGCGCCCGACATTTTTTCGCGCCCTGAAATCGCTGGTGCAGAAAGGATATCTTTCGCAAAGCGGCAGCGCCAACCGTGGGCGCTATGTGGTTCATGCGCCCAGGTGATTTTTGCCTGTCTAATGGAATCGGCTAATCTCCGTGCGAAGATGGGCCTCTGACACTTTTTTCGCCTCTTTGGCCTATGTGGCGGCATCACTCTTCACGTTTGAAGTGCTGATGCCCCTGCAGAATATGTTCTTTCCGGAATATCCCAGCCGGGCCAGCCTGCTGTTCCTGCCCCACGGGGTACGTGTTCTGACGGCATGGCTGCTGGGATGGCGGGCAATCTTCGCGCTGCTTCCGGGCGTCTTTATCGTCTTCGCCATGGTTGGCGGCTGGGATGTCTTTCTACCCAGCCGGTTGCTGGCCATGGCCATTGCGGTCACGACAGTCCCGATTGTGTTTTATGCCTGCAAAGCGCTTGGTTGGGATCTGTTCCCACGCGCCGACCGAAACCCGTGCTGGGCCTGTATCATGGGGGTCGGAATCGTGACTTCGCTGTTGGTTGCGGGCCTGACCAACATGGCGTTCGGCAGCGCAACCGTCGAATATGTCGCCTATCTGATCGGTGATATCTCGGGCCTGTTTTTCCTGATGCTGGGTTTGCATTATGCCTTTCGCTTTGCCGAAAGCCGCAGTTAACCCATGATGCCGCGTCTGAGCAGGTTCAGACCGGCAACCAGCAGCACCAGCAGCGTGAGCTTGCGGAACTGCGCCTGATCGATGCGGTCCTGCAGAAACTGCCCGCCGCGCATACCGGCCAGCGCCGGAATAACCAGCAGCGCAGAAAACACCGCGGTCTCGGCCCGCAGAATGCCCGAGCCCAGATGCGCCACCACCAGCGCCACAGCCCCCAGGCCATAGATCACCCCCTGCACCCGCATCTGATCCTTCTTCGGTGTATTCAGCGCGGTCAGATAGGCCACAGTCGGTGGGCCCCACACGCCCGAGATACCTCCGACAGCCCCGGCCACCGCGCCCGCCATGGCCTCAACCCGGGTCGAAGGTGCTTGCAGCGTCAACTTCAAGCCCAACAGTTGCACCAAGGCAAAGAACGAGACAGGCGCACCGAGGATCAGAAGAAAAGCCTTTGGCGACAATACGTTGATCAGCTGCGCGCTGGCCAGAAGACAAACCAGTCCAACCCCGAGAAACACGCGGAACTGGCGCACCGAGGCGACTGCAGCGGACGCCCCCTCGCGCAGTGCCTGAACGCCGTTAGTGACCATGGTGGGCAGGATCAGACCCGCCAGCGCCAACTCGGGGGGCAACATCATGCTGAGGCCCGAAACCAGTACCATCGGCATGGCAAAGCCGACCATGCCTTTGACCCAGCCAGCAATAAAGGCCACAAGCAAAGACAGGTAAAATTCCTGCGGTGTCATGAGCGAAAACAGTTCCATTCGGCCTTCATATCACCCCGGGATTATTCTGCACTGCAAAATTGGTCGGGCAATTTTTGAACTATTTTAGGCCTTTTTGCGTATTTTTGTTGCGCTGCACGTGCAGCATGGTATGACCAGACAACCCAGCAGAGGACGTGATTCATGGCCCATGACGGACAGGATGTGACGAACATGACGCAGCCAGCGGTATTGCCCGACCTTCTGACACTCAGTGCGGCGGCTTTGCCCGCTGTCGAGGCTGTTTTCGAAAAAGCGCGCGCATCCGTGCGCGCGATGGTGACAAGCGAGGGGCGTGTCTCGGGCGCGTTGATCGAAGCGCATCAGACGGCGGCGCATGGGCTGGCGTGGCTGGCGACCTATCACCAGTCGCTGCAGCAGATGCAACGCTGGGCCGAGGCGCTTCAGGCCGAAGGAAAATTCGGTGAGATGGAGCAATTGCTGCACCAGATCGCATTCGGAGAATACCTACACCAGATCGCCGGCGGCATTCCGATGAACCAGGGGGAAATCCTGCGTTTACAGGACCTTGACCTTGGCTGGGACGCATTGTCAGGGTTCCAGTGCAGCGAAGTGCAGACCCTGATGGCGCAGGCCAACTCTCAGGCCGCGCGCACGCGTCTGGTTGAGCTGATGCAGGATCAGCCCGGCGCCACCATGTTCGGCGCCTCCGGTCTGGACGACGAACTTGAGATGATCCGCGACCAGTTCCGCCGCTATGCCGTTGAAAAGGTTGAACCAAATGCGCATGACTGGCACCTGAAAGACGAATTGATCCCGATCGAGATCATCGAAGAGCTGGCCGAAATGGGCGTATTCGGCCTGACTATCCCCGAGGAGTATGGCGGGTTCGGCCTGTCCAAAGCCTCGATGTGCGTGGTGTCCGAAGAGCTGTCGCGCGGCTATATCGGTGTGGGTTCGCTGGGTACCCGGTCCGAGATCGCGGCAGAGCTGATTATCGCGGGCGGCACGGATGAACAAAAGGCCAACTGGCTGCCCAAGCTGGCCAGCGCCGAGATCTTGCCGACAGCGGTGTTTACTGAACCCAATACCGGCTCGGATCTGGGCAGCCTGCGCACCCGGGCCGTCAAGGGAGAAGATGGTAACTATAAGATAACAGGCAATAAAACATGGATCACGCACGCCGCGCGCACCCATGTGATGACCCTGCTTGCGCGGACCAATCCCGACAGCACCGATCACCGTGGGCTGTCGATGTTCCTGGCCGAAAAGACGCCCGGAACCGATGAGAACCCCTTCCCCACTCCGGGCATGACCGGCGGGGAAATTGAGGTGCTTGGCTACCGCGGGATGAAGGAATACGAGCTGGGTTTTGACGGTTTCGAGGTCAAGGGCGAGAACCTGCTGGGCGGCGAAGAAGGCAAAGGTTTCAAGCAATTAATGGAAACCTTCGAGTCTGCCCGCATCCAGACTGCCGCCCGCGCCATTGGCGTGGCGCAGAGCGCTTTGGACATTGCCATGCAATACGCGCAGGACCGCAAGCAGTTCGGCAAATCTCTGATCAACTTCCCGCGCGTCTCGGGAAAGCTGGCGATGATGGCGGTCGAGATCATGATCGCACGGCAGCTAACCTATTATTCTGCTTGGGAAAAAGACCACGGTCAGCGATGCGACCTTGAGGCCGGGATGGCCAAGTTGCTGGGCGCGCGGGTTGCCTGGGCGGCGGCGGATAACGGGTTGCAAATCCATGGCGGCAACGGTTTCGCGCTGGAGTACAAGATCAGCCGTGTGCTGTGTGACGCACGCATCCTGAACATCTTTGAAGGCGCTGCTGAAATTCAGGCGCAGGTCATCGCGCGTCGATTGCTGGGCTGACGCCCGGTTCGATGCGGTTTCCCCAACTGAACCCGGCCCTGCGCCGGGTTTTCTTTTTCTTCCGTGTTGTACAGACCGGCAGGCCTCGATCTTCCGAGTTGTACAACATTGTTTTGTGATCCTGAGGGCTAAACTTCCCCCTCGGATCGGCTGCGGAAATCGGGTAAAGGGCATCAATCGAAACCAGCGCCCAAGCTGGCCAGAGGAGAATCGAGCGTGAAATCCATCATCGCAGTTTTGGCCACCTGTCTGGCCCTCGCCGGATGTGCCATGGCCCCGAGTACCGGGCCCAACGATGTAGACCAGTTGGCGCAGGCGATCCAGCAACTCGGCCCCGAAGTCGACCCGGCCGAGGCGCGGCGCGCCGCCCAGATATCCTATGCCTATTCCAGTCAGTTGAAGCAGCAGTGGAACGTCAACGACCCGGCCATCATTCACAACGCCAAGGTCATCAACGGCTTTCGCGAAAAGGGTCTGTGCAACGACTGGGCACAGGCGATGACCACACGTCTGAAGCAGGAAAATTTCCGCACGCTGGACCTGCATTGGGCCACCTCGCCGCCGACCGCGTTCCGGATCATCCACCATTCGGCCCTGATCAGTGCCAAGGGCGATTCGATGTATGATGGCATCATCCTCGACCCGTGGCGGAACAGCGGTGTGCTGCACTGGGCTCCGGTGCGCGAGGACACCAAATACAACTGGCGACCCCGGCTTGAGGTGCGCGAAGAGCTGATCAGCGGTGTGAACCCTTACTGATAGGATGCTGCGATGATGCGACTTGCCCTGATCCTGCCTCTGCTTACGCTGTTCCAATGTGACAAGGACGAAACCGTCGCCGCCTATGGTGCGGCGGATCAGACATGGGCGCTGCAGGAAATTGATGGGCAGCCCTTTGAGGCCACTGCCCTGCTGCGGTTTCCCGAGGAAGGGCGGATCGCAGGCAATGCCCCTTGCAACACCTATTCGGGCACGCTGAACGCGCCTTATCCGTGGTTCGAGGTCGCCGATCTGGCCGCCACTCGTGCGGCTTGTGCCGGGCTTGAGGCCGAGGGGTTCTATTTCGCCGCGCTGATGGCGATGACGCAATCCGAAGTTTCAGGCGATGTGCTGATCCTGCGCAATGAGGACGGGCACGAGATGGTGTTCAAAGACGTCGAGTAAACTGCGCCACGAACCGCGCGCGGGCGTCCGGTAAAGGTGTATGGCCCAGCGATGGGGCCAGATGATTTTCCAGAAAATACCCGGTGGTGCGCAGGGCATCGGCAATCTCGACATCCGGGGCCGCGCCTTCGCCGCGCAAACAGGGGGGGAGCGGCAGCAGCTTGTCGGCCCATTCCCCTGCCCCTGCCGCGCTGACCGCGCGACCGGTTTTCGGCGAGACATAGACCAGCCCCTCACGCGTGCCGGTCACCGCGCAGGCCGACAGGTCGAGGCCAAAGCCCAGCTCCTCCAGCAGCGCCAGTTCCCAGCGCAGATAGGCGAGCGGCCAGACCTCATCCTGCCCAAGCAGGTCCATCAGCTGTTCGGTCTGCTTGTAGATGGCCGGGTGCGGTTCGCGTTCGGGCAGGCAGAAGGACAGCAGCGCCACCACCGCATTCAATCCTGCCAGCGCCAGCCGTCCAGAAAATGCTGCCGCGGCACGCGAGCGCAGGGGTTCAACCTGAAAGGTGCCCAGATGCTCCTCAAGTCGGGCGCGCCAGAGCACGTCGAGCTGCGCACCGGGTTGCAGGATCGGTGCAATCTTGCGGCTGGTGCCGCCACGCACAATGCCAGCGTGACGGCCATGGGCTTCGGTGAACACCTCGATGATCGCCGCTGTCTCGCCGTGGCGGCGAGAAGTCAGAAGTATGCCGTGATCACGCCAGTCCACCTATTGGCCTCGTTCAGTCATCAGATATGTCCGCAGGAAATCTTATGGCCGTTGCAGGTTCAAGGCACAAACAGGTCTGGTCGGTTTTGTGACAAACCCAAAAAACACGTTGCGTGAAATCGGACTGGGCGTTAATGTTCGCTTTATGTTCTTGCCGGGGAGAGTCCAAGAATGTCTCTTAACTATGTCATGATCGGTTCAAATGATGTACCCAAGGCCCGCGCCTATTACGATGCGGTTGTGCCCAAAATCGGTGGCAAGATCATCGCAGAATACATGCCCCACGCAGTCTGCTATGAGCTGCGCGGTGGCGGATCCATTTGGGTCGCAATGCCGTTTGATAAAGAGGCTGCGACCGTTGGAAACGGCAACATGGTGGGTCTGCTGTGCGAAAGCGAAGCGGAAGTTCGCGAAGCACATGCAACGGCCCTTGCCAATGGTGGAACGAACGAAGGCGAACCCGGTGAACGGCCGCAATATGGTCCCAACTTCTTTGGCGCCTATGCGCGCGACCCCGATGGCAACAAGATGAGCTTTGTTTATTTGGGCGATGCGGGCTGATTAACCGTTCAGAACGTCACACCGGCGTGGATCAGGATGCCGATGACCATCAGCAGGTTCAGTACCATCGAGATACCGTTGCCCACATAGATGGGCAGCTTGCCCACCACCAAACCATAGGCGAACCACAGAAACGACAGCGCGGCATAGAGCGACCACGAAAGCAGCGACTGGCCGGTCGCGTGCTGGGAATGGGTGAAGTAGAGCTTGATCAGCTGCGGCAGCGTGGCGAAGGGGCCGACGATGCCGACAAAGACCATGAAACCCTCAAACCGCTGCATCCAGTGGCCGAGTTCGGATTTTTCCAGCTTTTCAGCAAGCGTTTCAGCCACGCAAAACCCTCATCCTGTTGATGTTCCCCGGATAGCCCCGTCGGCACCCGTCGATTACGGTGGTAAAATAGTCGCTTTGATCGGCGCGTCAAAGACCCTTATTCAAGGCCCTCTTCGCCCAGCAGATGCCGCCCCAGCCGGTCTTCGACCTCGATCACCCAGAGGTCGGGATCAAAGGTGCGTTGTCTGGCGATTGCGGCGTCCACGTCTGCCTCGGGGCCGCTGGACAGCTCGACCCATGTGCGCTCGCCGCTGAGCAAGTCGAAACTGCGCTGGAGTGCCACTGCCTGACCGTCCAGTGTGTTCAGCTTGACCAGCACTGCGCCTGCCGTGTTGTCGCCATGGGACACGACAAAGGCGGGGATGTCCTGAAACCGCAGCCGCGCCAGATAGGCGTGGACCCAGAATTCAGCGGTCAGGCGGGTCATGCGTTGCCGTCTTTGAAATCCAGACCCATCTCGGAATAGCGCTCGGATTCCTCCAGCCAGTTGGGGCGTACCTTGACTTGCAGGAACAGGTGGATCTTGCGGTCGAGGAATTCTTCCAGCTCCGCCCGCGCCGCCTGACTGACGGCCTTGATGGTCTCGCCGCGTTTGCCCAGCACGATGCCCTTATGGCCGTCGCGCATGACATAGATGACCTGATCGATCTTGGCGGACCCGTCCTTGCGTTCCTCCCAGTTCTCGGTCTCGACGGTCAGTTGGTAGGGCAGTTCCTGATGCAGGCGCAGGGTCAGTTTCTCGCGCGTCATCTCAGCCGCGATCATGCGCATGGGCAGGTCGGCGATCTGATCTTCGGGGTAGAGCCATGGACCTTCGGGCAGTTCAGAGGCGAGCCATCTGCGCAGATCGTCGACGCCGTGGCCTTTTTCAGCCGAGATCATGAAGGTTTCGGCAAAGGGATACCGCGCGTTCAGGTCGCTTGTCAGGACCAGTAGCTTCTCGGAGGGCACCTTGTCGATCTTGTTGATGGCCAGCGCGATGGTGCGGCCCTGCCCGATCTCCGCCAGACCTTCAAGGATGCGTTCCACCCCTTCGGTGATGCCGCGATGGGCCTCGACCATCAGCACCACCACATCTGCATCGGCGGCCCCGCCCCAGGCGGCGGCGACCATGGCGCGGTCGAGGCGGCGGCGGGGTTTGAATAGGCCCGGCGTGTCGACAAAGACCAGTTGCGCGTCACCTTCCATTGCGACGCCGCGGATGCGGGCGCGGGTGGTTTGCACCTTGTGGGTCACGATCGAGACCTTGGCCCCGACCATGCGGTTCAGAAGGGTGGATTTGCCTGCGTTGGGCTCTCCGATCAGTGCGATGAATCCGGCGCGTGTGGTCATGTGTGTTGCGATCCTGTTTGCAGGTGCGCACCCCTATCGCAGAAAGCACGCTCGGGCCAGAGGGATTTGTCGCATTGTGGCACAAGCGCCGGGCTGATGCGCCCGCGGGTAGTACGAGGATCGGATTGGCTGCGCCAATCCGACCGGGAGGGGGCCAGCCCCCTCGCCCGGATATTATCCGGGCTCACCCCCGAGTTATTTTTGGCCAGATGAAGTGTGGATCCGGTTTGATGCCGCTATTGGGATGACGTGTTTACCGTCAGCGACAGGACGTGGTTCGGGTAGGACTGATTCTGAATGCGAAATTCGGTGACCCCGACCTGCCTGAATCCTTGAGAAAGGTAAAACCGGATCGCCGGCGTGTTTTCGGAATTTGTGGTCAGCCAGACGGAGGGCTCGCCGTGTGTTCGGCAATGCTCTCTGGCGATCTGCAACAGGGCCTTGCCGATACCTTTGCCATGGTGGCGCGGTTGGATGTAAAGCGTGGAGATCTCGAGCCCGGACAGGCCGGTGATCGGGGCCGGGCTGCCCCGGGTCAGGCGCAGAAAGCCGTCGATCCCGTCTGTGTTTTCGGACACCACTAGATATTGGTCGGAATCGGCGATCAAGGCTTCGAACCGGGATCTGGTGAATTCTGACAGAACGTAGTCGGCAAAAAAGGCATTCACGCCCTGCCGCAGATAGGTTCCGATCCAGACTTCGATCGACAGGGCCGCCAGGCTGGCCGCGTCCGACCGGCGCACCGGTCTGATCGTCATCGGGAACCTCGGACCGCGGGCGGCGTCAAGACAGCCGGTCCAGCAGGGCCTTGGCTGCCGCCTGTTCGGCCTGACGCTTGGAGCCTGCGGTGGCCTGCGCCTCGGTCCCGTCCTGCAGGCGGGCGGCGATGGTGAACACGGGGGCGTGGTCGGGACCGCTGCGTTTGACCTCGACATAGCTGGGTGGTTTCTGGCCGCGGGCCTGCGCCCATTCCTGCAGCGCGGTTTTGGCGTCACGTGCGTCGGCCTCGACCTTGTGGATGCGATCGCCCCACAGGGCCAGGATGACCGTACTGGCAGCCTCGAACCCGGCATCGCGGTAGATGGCGGCAATCACCGCCTCCATCGCGTCGCCCAACAGGGCCTGTTTGCGGCGCCCGCCCGACAGCATCTCGGACCGGCCCAGTTTCAGCACTGCGCCAAGATCGATTTGCCGGGCAACGTCAGCGCATGCCTCTTTGCGGACCAGCGCGTTGAAGCGGGGGGCAAGCTGGCCTTCGGAGGCTTTCTTGTCAGCCTCGAGCAGCGCGGTGGCCATGACAAGGCCCAGCACCCGGTCGCCCAGAAACTCGAGCCGCTGATTGTCGGGCCGCGTGGGCGATGAGACCGAGCCGTGCGTCAGCGCGCGCAGCAGCAGTTCGGGGTTGGAGAATTCATACCCCAACCGCTGCTGGAACACCTTTATCTCAGACGATAGCTTCAATTGACCGCCTTGAAGAAACGATCACTGCGCCAGGTCCAGAAGAACAGCATCGACCGACCCGCGGAAGAGAACATGATCCGGTCAGCGCGCCCGATCAGGTTTTCGTAGGGCACAAAGCCCACGCCGCCGGCAGATTGCGGCAGACGACTGTCGGCCGAGTTGTCGCGGTTGTCGCCCATGAAGAAATAGTGGCCCTCGGGCACTGTATAGACGCCGGTATTGTCCGAGCCCTGATTGCCGATATTGAGCACGTCATAGGACACGCCATTGGGCAGGGTTTCGATCAGGCGGGTCTTTTCACAGGTGCCGCCGATCCCGACGGGGCCGTTTTCGCAGCGCGGGCGCAGGCGTTGCGGGCCTTGCGGTTCAGCGATCTCGGTGAACACTCCATCGGGTTGCTGAGGCACTGGCGTACCGTTCAGAATGATCTGACCCTGACGGACTTGAATCCGGTCGCCCGGCATACCGATCAGGCGCTTGATATAGTCGCGGCCCGTGACCGGGTGGCGGAAGACGATGACATCGCCGCGTTCAGGCTCACCGCCCAGGATGCGGGTGTCGCCGTCGCCCTGCATCCAGCCGCAGATATCCTCGGCGTCGATGTTCAGGCCGAAGCTGGGGATGATCAGGCTGGGACACGAGGCGTAGGAATAGCCATAGGCCATCTTGTTGACGAACAGGAAATCGCCGATCAGCAGGGTCTGCTTCATCGAACCCGAGGGGATCCAGAACGGCTGAAAGAACAGGGTGCGGAAAACGCCCGCGATCAGCAGGGCGTAGACGATGGTTTTGATCGTCTCCCAGACGGCGTTTCCTGATTTGGCTTCCTCGGCCATGCTGCTCTCCGGTCCTTGCGTTGTTGGGGTGCTACATGCGGGTCGGTTGGGGGCAAGTCAAGGCTGTGTGGCGGGTTCTTGAAGCGGGCGCGCCTCGATCACCACAAAGGCCTGCGCCCAGGGGTGGTCATCGGTAAGTGTGACGTGGATGATCGCCTCGTGGCCCTCGGGGGTCATTTCGCGCAGACGCTCGGCAGCCCAGCCGGTGACATGCATGACGGGCTGTCCTGTGCGCAGGTTGGTCACCGCCATATCCTTCCACGCGATACCCATGCGCAGGCCGGTGCCCAGCGCCTTGGAACACGCCTCTTTTGCGGCCCAGCGCTTGGCGTAGGTGCCCGCCGTGTCAGCGCGGCGTTCGGCTTTGCGCTGTTCGGTTTCGGTGAAGACACGATTGCGGAACCGGTCGCCGAAGCGATCGAGCGTGCCCTGAATGCGGTCGATATTTGCGAGGTCGGTGCCGATGCCGAGGATCATCTTAAACCTCCAACACCACTGTACCCAACTTTTGCCCGGCCTCGACCATCTGGTGGGCGGTCGCGGCGTCCTGCAGCCCGCCTCCGGGAATGACGGTGTGGGACAGTGCGCCTTGCTCCAGCCATGCGGCCAGTTGCGCCTCGCCACGGCGCCGGGCGGCGGGGTCGAGTTGGTAGACAATCAGCATATGCAGGCGGATGTTCTTGAACATGAAGCCGTAGAAATCCAGTTCGGGCTTCATTTGCGAGACCGAGGCGTAGCTGGCGATGGTGCCGCCGGGCCGGATCAGCGACAGGGATTCGGCTTGGTTGGCAGCGAAATCGACCTCAACGATGCGGTCGACGCCTGCGCCATTGGTCATATCCATCACCACCGGTGTCACGTCCTGCGTGCGGTAGTTGATCCATTCGGGCGCGCCGGAATGGGCGGCTTTTTCATCAGAACTGACGGTTGTGATCACCCGCGCGCCACCCAGCGCGGCCATCTGGCAGGCATAGCGACCGACCGTGCCCGCACCGCCGGTGACCAGCACGGTCTGGTCGGTGATCGGCCCGTCGCGATAGAGCGCGTACCACGCGGTCATCGCGGGGATGCCAAAGCAGGCACCCTCGGCGAAGCTGGTGCTGTCGGGCAGATGGACGGCCTGTTCAGCGGGCAAGGCGATATATTCCGCCCCCGTGCCAAAGGCACGCTGCCACTGGCCGTTCCAGATCCAGACACGTTGACCCACGCGGGTGGGATCGACACCAGCGCCAACCGCCTCGATCACCCCGGCCCCGTCGGAATGGGGAATGACCATCGGATATTGCATCACCGCACCGGGCCGCGCGCCGCCGCGCAGCTTGACGTCAGAGGGGTTGATGCCGCTGGCGTGGACGCGCACCAGCACCTCGCCCGGGGCAGGGTCTGGTGTGGGCAGGTCGATCAGGTCGAGAACATCCGCTGCCGCGCCAAAACCGCGATAGGTGATTGCTTTCATGACACCCTCACCGTGAGGATTTTGTAGCTGGCGACGCTGAAGAACCCGGCAAAGGCGAAATCGAACCAACGGCGGGCGCGGCGATAGGCGTTGACCATGCGTGCGGACGAGAACAGGAAAGCGTAACCGATGAAGATCAGCAGGGAGCCCGCGTAAAGCATGGCGAAGTAACCCAATAGCATCGACAGGCTGGCGTCGTTTGGGGCGACGATGGCGTAGATCGAGCCCCAGCTGAGAATGGCCTTGGGGTTGGTCAGGTGAATCGCCGCCCCTTTGGCAAAGATGGTGTTCAGTGAACCGGTAACCGAGTTGCCCAGCGCCACCTCATCCGAGCTGAGCGCGCGGCGCAGGGCCTTGAAGGCCAGCCAGCCCAGATAGGCGACGCCGACATAGCGGATCACCTCGAACACCCAGACATTGGCCAGCATGATCGCCGACAGTCCCAGCGCGGCGGCAATGCCCCACGCGGCGGATCCGGCGCAGATGCCCAGCGCGAAGGCCAGACCGGCGGTGCGGCCTTCGTTCATGGCGGTTCCGGCGATGCCCATGGTGGCAGGTCCGGGAGAGCCGCCGGCCATCAGCCAGGCGAGCCAGATTGCCACAAAACCCGTGGTGATCATGCCCGCGCCTCGTCCATCAGGCGGCGCATTTCGTGGACTGCCGGGGTGAGGCCGCGGAAGATGGACTCGCCGATCAGGAAATGGCCGATATTCAGCTCGCGCACCTCGGGGAAGGCGGCCACAGGCCGCACGGTGTCATAGGTCAGGCCGTGGCCCGCGTGCACCTCGAGCCCCAGCGAATGGGCATAGGCGGACATCTCGCGCAGGGCTTCCAGCTCACGCGCGGCATCGTCCGGTTTGCCCTCGGCGTGGAAGTCGCAATAGGCGCCGGTGTGCAGTTCGATCACTTCGGCCCCGATGCGATGGGCGGCGTCGATCTGGCGCTGGTCGGCGGCGATGAAGATCGACACGCGGCAGCCTGCTTCGCGCAAAGGCGCGATGAAATGGGCCAGCTTGTTTTCTTCGCGCGCGACCTCTAGCCCGCCTTCGGTGGTACGCTCCTCGCGCTTTTCGGGGACGATGCAGACGGCGTGCGGCTTGTGGCGCAAGGCGATTTTCTGCATCTCGTCCGTCGCGGCCATTTCAAAGTTCAGCGGCACCGACAGGATCTCCATCAGCCCGTCGATATCGGCATCCGAGATGTGACGGCGGTCTTCGCGCAGATGCGCTGTGATGCCGTCGGCCCCAGCCTCTTCCGCGATCCGGGCGGCGCGCAGCGGGTCGGGATAGGCGCCGCCGCGCGCATTCCGCACGGTGGCCACGTGGTCGATATTCACGCCCAGACGCAAACGGTTGTCAGACATCTTTCGAATCCTTCATTGTCCCTGAGGCCGAGCCTAGTGGTTTTGTCGGGGGAACGTCAGCCTCTGCCTGTGCCAGACGTTTGATTTGTTCGAACTTCGCCTTGATCCGGGCCCGGCGGCGTTGTTGGTAGGTGCGGATCAGCGGCAGGCTGAGATAGCTGCAAATCACCCCCGCCACGATGCCGGGGATGACACCGCCCACCATATAGGGAAAGAATACATCGTCATAAAACCGGCTGAGCCCGTGCCAGTCGGCCTGACGGTCGGTGAACATGGCGATGCAATTGTCCTTGAGATCGCCCATCGCATCGGCAAACTTGCCCATCAGCCCGTCGGTGTCATCCTTGCGGAACTTAGTGCCCAGCAGGAAATGCCCGGTTTGCAGGCTGACCACGCCGATCGGCACATAAGTCAGCGGGTTGCCGAAGAACGTGCCGCTGAGCGCGGCCAGAATGTTGCCGTTCAGCAGGCGCGCCAGTACGGCAGCGACCACGAAATGCAGACCATAGAATGGCGTGAACGAGGCGAACACCCCTGCCCCGATACCGCGCGCGATGCGTTCGGGGCTGTCAGGCAGGCGGCGCACCCGGTGTTTGACGTAGTGAAAGGCGCGGGTCCAGCCGCCACGCGGATAGACGAACTCTGACGCGATCTGAACGGCTGAGCGGCGATCTCGGCGCTTGAAAACCACTCGTGATCACCCCTTCTCAGCCAGCCGCGACGGCGGGTTTCGCACTTTCCCGGTACCGTTCAACCGCAGCCACATCGCTTTCCGCCTCGAGCATCAGCATCAGCGAGTGCAACTGTTCAAGGTCGCGCAGCTCGACATTGATCATCAGGCGGTAAAAATCCGGTTTGCGGTCAACGAATTCAAGGTTCGAGATATTGGCCTTTTTCTCGCCGATCAATGTGCAAATACGCCCCAGCACACCGGCATCGTTGCCGATGGTCAGATCAAGCGTCGCCCCGTAGACGGCAGGGTGCGTGCCTGCCTGCCAGTGCAGGTCGACCCAGCGGTCCGGTTCATTTTCGTAATCGGTCAGACGGTCGCAATCGATGGCATGCACCACCACGCCCTTGCCGCGATAGGTGATGCCGACGATGCGTTCGCCCGGCAGCGGCTGACAGCAGGGCGCGCGTTCAAATTTCTGCCCCGGTTCAAGCCCGATCACCGCGCGGCGGGGCGAGATGGCGTCGCCGTCATCCTTGGTCAGCTCGGGATAGACGGCCTCGACCACCTCATGGGCGGTCAGCTCGGCGCTGCCCAGACGGGCCAGCAATTCGTGGCGGTCCTTCAGGCGCAGGTGTTTGGCGGCGGTATCCAGCGCCTTGTCGGTGGATTTGCGGCCCAGATTCTCGAACCCGGCGCGGGCCAGTTCCTTGCCCAGCTTGATGAACCGCTCGCGGTCGACCTCGCGCAGCGCGCGGCGAATGGCAGTGCGGGCCTTGCCGGTGACCGCAATTTCCAGCCACGTCACCTGCGGCGTCTGGCCATCGGCGGCGATGATGTCGACCGATTGCCCGTTTTTCAGCCGCGTCCAGAGCGGCACGCGAATGCCGTCAACCTTGGCCCCGACACACGAGTGGCCGATGCGGGTGTGGATGGCATAGGCAAAGTCGATCGGTGTTGCCCCGCGCGGCAGTTTCACCACGTCGCCCTTAGGGGTGAAGCAGAACACCTGGTCCGAATACATCTCGAGCTTGACGGCTTCGAGGAAATCCTCGTGATCCTCTTCACTGTCGAACTGTTCGGTGAGATTGGAAATCCACTTGGCCGGGTCGACGGCGAAGGGGTTCTCGGACCGGACACCGTCGCGATACGACCAGTGCGCCGCCACGCCGGTTTCGGCCACGTCGTGCATCTGACGGGTGCGGATCTGAACCTCGACCCGCTTGCCGTCACGGCCCGACACCGTGGTGTGGATCGAGCGGTAGCCGTTCGATTTCGGCTGGCTGATATAATCCTTGAACCGTCCCGGCACCGCGCGCCAGCGCTGGTGGATCGCGCCGAGGGTGCGATAGCAGTCTTCTTCGGTCCTTGTGATGATGCGGAAGCCGTAAATGTCGGAGAGGCGCGAAAAGCCCTGATCCTTTTCCTGCATCTTGCGCCAGATCGAATAGGGTTTTTTGGCGCGGCCGAACACCTCGGCCTCGATCCCGGCCTTTTCCAGCTCGTGCCGCATGTCGCCGGTGATGCGGTGGATCACGTCGCCAGTTTCACGTTGCAAGGTGATAAAGCGGCGGATGATCGACTGGCGGCCTTCAGGGTTGAGGACGCGAAAAGCGAGGTCTTCCAGCTCCTCGCGCATCCATTGCATCCCCATGCGGCCCGCAAGCGGCGCGTAGATATCCATCGTTTCGCGCGCCTTCTGTACCTGCTTTTCGGGGCGCATCGCCTTGATGGTGCGCATGTTGTGCAGACGGTCGGCCAGTTTGACGAGGATAACCCGCAGGTCCTTGGACATGGCCATGAACAGCTTGCGGAAGTTTTCGGCCTGCTTGGTCTCGCGGCTGGACAGTTGCAGGTTGGTCAGTTTGGTGACGCCATCGACCAGCTTGGCGACCTCATCCCCGAACAGTTCGGATACCTTGCCGTAATTCGCCTTGGTGTCCTCGATCGTGTCGTGCAGCAGGGCGGTGATTATGGTGGCATCATCCAGACGCTGTTCGGTCAGGATGGCTGCAACGGCAACGGGGTGCGAAAAATAGGGCTCGCCGGAATGGCGGAACTGCCCGTCATGCATCTGCTGGCCGAACTCATAAGCCCGGGCGATGCGTTCAGCATTTGTCTTGGGATTGTAATTGCGGACCAGCGCAATCAGGTCTTCTGCAGAAATCATCCGGTCCGCACCTTCGTCTTGGGGCTTACCCCTGGCCCTGAGCCTCCATCAGCGCGCGCAGGAGCTTTTCTTCGGACATGTCGTCATCCGCCGGTTTGTCGGATTCCGCACCCATCAGCAGCGCCATCTGATCTTCTTCCGGCTCGTCAACTTCGATCTGGGTCTGGTTGGCTTCGATCAGGCGTTCGCGCAGGTCGTCCGCGCTTTGCATCTCGTCCGCAATTTCGCGCAGCGAAACGACGGGGTTCTTGTCGTTATCGCGGTCAACGGTGATCGCGGAACCAGCGGAAATCTCGCGCGCCCGGTGGGCTGCAAGCATCACCAGTTCGAACCGGTTCGGGACCTTGTCTACACAATCTTCGACCGTAACGCGGGCCATGGGGCGCTCTCCGTAAATGAATCCGTGGCAGGAAGGAGTTTATCTAAGCGCGAATCCCCGCCTTGACAAGCAGGAAATACCGCAAATGCGAGGATCACAGCGGCGTGACCGCTGCCGCGTCCCCGGGCGGCAGCGCGGCAACCATCTGCGTCACCGTGCGCCCCAGCACAGGATGGCGCCAATCGGGGGCGACATCGGCCATCGGAACCAGCACAAACGCGCGGTCCTGCAGACGCGGATGCGGCAGGATCAACCGATCAGGTGCGGCTTTGATCTGATCCTCAAGCGGCAGGGTGCGCCAGCGGTCGTATTCCGCACGGTCCGGCAAAACCCGGTCACCCCAGCAGACCAGATCAAGGTCGAGCGTGCGCATGCTCCAGCGCTGTTCGCGGGCACGGCCAAAGTCGTGTTCGATACGATGCAGCCGCTCCAGCACCTGCTGCGGCGTGTGGTCCGTTTCGATCAAAGCCGCGGCATTGACGTAATCCGGCCCTGCCCCTGCCGGAAAGCACGGCGTGGCGAAAAACCGGCTGGTGGCGCGAATCACCAGACCCGCACCCGCCATCGCCATCAGCGATTGCTCAAGTGTCACCTTGGGTCCATTATCTCTCAGACTGAGATTTGCGCCCAGCGCGATGACGGCTTTTGACAAGGATTTGACCACTTTTAACCCCATATTCCATACAGAGAATGCTTGCGATGCAGGCAAAAAGACCTATTTTAGGGTCACCATTGCACTGACCAATTACTTTACACTCACGGAACTCACGGTGCGGTGGCTTATACCGGAAGGACCATTTTTATGTTTTACAAGGACGAACGGCTAGCGCTGTTCATCGACGGCTCGAATCTTTATGCAGCCGCCAAAGCGCTGGGGTTTGACATCGACTACAAGTTGCTGCGCCAGGAATTCATGCGCAGAGGCAAACTGCTTAGAGCTTTCTACTACACAGCGCTACTGGAAAATGACGAGTATTCCCCGATCCGACCGCTGGTGGACTGGCTGCATTACAACGGCTTCACCATGGTCACCAAACCGGCCAAGGAATACACCGACAGCATGGGGCGTCGGAAAGTCAAAGGAAACATGGATATCGAGCTGACCGTCGATGCCATGGAACTGGCGCCGCGCGTCGATCATATCGTGCTGTTTTCGGGCGATGGGGATTTCCGCCCGCTGATTGCCAGCCTGCAGCGTCAGGGCGTGCGCGTTTCGGTCGTCTCGACCATCCGCAGCCAGCCGCCGATGATCTCGGACGAGTTGCGCCGCCAGGCCGACAATTTCATCGAGCTGGAGGACCTGCGTGACGTGATCGGGCGCCCTCCGCGTGAAATGCCGTCCGAGCCGCGCAGCGTTGCGGCTGCCGGCGGACACTGAAGACCAACAAGCCCCACCACTCACACACTCATGGGGACAAGACTATGTGCGGCCAGGGCCAGAAGCCCTGGCCGCACTTATTTTAAAGGGATAGGTGCTGAAAACGCCCCTTTGCTAGCAGCGATTCATGTCAGGGAAATGACGCTCTGCTGTCTGGACCATGGCGATGAAAAGACCTAGGTGTTCGGTCCAGGAGATCGCCCAATGACCAAGCCACCGCTGACACTTTATCTGGCCGCCCCGCGCGGGTTCTGCGCCGGTGTCGACCGCGCCATCAAGATCGTCGAAATGGCGCTGCAGAAATGGGGCGCGCCGGTCTATGTGCGCCATGAGATCGTGCACAACAAATTCGTCGTCGACGGGCTGCGCGCCAAGGGTGCGGTGTTTGTCGAGGAACTGGACGAATGCCCCGATGACCGGCCTGTCATTTTCTCGGCGCATGGGGTGCCGAAATCGGTGCCTGCGGCGGCAGCCCAGCGCGAGATGATCTATGTCGACGCCACCTGCCCGCTGGTGTCCAAGGTGCATGTCGAGGCGCAGCGTCACGCCGATCAGGGCCTGCAGATGATCATGATCGGCCACAAGGGGCATCCCGAAACCATCGGCACCATGGGGCAACTGCCCGAAGGTGAGGTGCTGCTGGTCGAAACGGTCGAGGATGTGGCGCAGGTTGCCGTGCGCAACCCCGAAAAGCTGGCCTTTGTCACCCAGACCACCCTGTCGGTGGATGACACCAAGGATATCATTGCAGCGCTTAAGGCCCGGTTCCCGGCTATCGTCAGCCCGCATAAGGAAGACATCTGCTATGCCACCACCAACCGGCAAAAGGCGGTGAAGGCGGTCGCACCGAAATCCGATGCGCTGCTGGTGGTGGGCGCACCGAACTCGTCAAACTCGCGCCGTCTGGTCGAAGTGGCGTCGCGCGCGGGCTGCACCTATGCGCAGCTGGTACAGCGCGCCACCGAGATCGACTGGCGCGCGCTGGAGGGAATCTCCAGCATCGCGCTTAGCGCCGGAGCCTCGGCACCCGAAGTGCTGGTGAACGAGGTGATCGACGCCTTCCGCGACCGCTATGACGTGACGGTCGAACTGGTCGAGACCGCCGTCGAAAACGTCGAGTTCAAGGTGCCCCGCGTGTTGCGGCAACCGGCATGAGCGGCATCCCCCGCGCGCCGCTGTTTCTTGGGCTGGCGGGGTTGATCCCGTTTGTCTGGGGCGCGCTGACCTATCTGAGCGGTGATCTGAACGACTGGGGCCGACAGGCGCTGGGGTCGCGGTTCGTGGGGCCGTATATCCAGCTGTTCTATGGCTCGGTCATTCTGAGCTTCATGTCCGGCGTGTTGTGGGGCTTTGCCACCAAGACCTCGGGCAGCAAGGCGACGACCTGCTACACGCTGTCGATCCTGCCCGCGCTGTGGGCGTTTTTTATGACCGGCGGCGGGCCGGTCACGGCGGGCACGAACCTTATGTATGGCTTTGCCGGGTTGCTTTTGCTGGACGCCGTGTTCTCATACTGGCGGCTGACCCCGGTCTGGTGGATGCGGCTGCGCATCCTGCTGACCGCCGTCGTGCTGGCCTGTCTTGCGGTGGGAGTATACCTGTGAGTGATGAACGCACGATCAACGCCTATACGGCACGGATCGCGGATTATCTGAGAATTCCGCTGCCGCCCGAGCAGGTGCAGGCGCGGCAGGCCTTTGCCGATGCCGTCGGCACGGGCCATGTGCTGGATCTGGGCTCGGGTCCCGGATCGGACAGCACGTTTCTGATGCGGCAAGGGCTGACGGTGCGGGCGCTGGACGCCACGCCCGCCTTTGTCGAACACGCGCGTGAAAACGGCGTGGATGCGCATCTGGGCAGTTTCGATGATGTCACCGAGGTGGCGGAATATGACGGGGTCTATGCCAGCTTCTCGCTGCTGCACGCCCCACGCGCCGATTTCCCCCGTCATCTGGCCGCGATCCACAGGGCCTTGAAGCCCGGCGGCCAGTTGTTTCTGGGTATGAAACTGGGCACAGGTGAGCATCGCGACGATCTTGACCGCTACTATACCTATTATTCCGAAACCGAGATCACGAACGCCCTGATCGCTGCCGGGTTCACCGTAGACCGTTCCGTGAAGGGCATGGGCAAGGGTCTGGCGGGGTCCTATGACGGGTTCATTCTGGTGTTTGCCCATGCCTGATTTGTTTGCGTATACCGATGGCGCCTGTTCCGGCAATCCCGGCCCCGGCGGCTGGGGCGTGCTGCTGCGCGCGATGGAGGGTGAGACCGTTCTGAAGGAACGCGAGTTGAAGGGTGGCGAGGCCGAAACCACCAACAACCGAATGGAACTGCTGGCGGCGATCAACGCGCTTGAGGCGCTGGAGCGCGCTTCGGCCATCACCATCGTCACCGACAGCGCCTATGTGAAAAACGGTGTCACCGGCTGGATTTTCGGCTGGAAGCGGAACGGCTGGAAGACGTCGAACAAGAAACCGGTCAAGAATGTCGATCTGTGGCAGCGGCTGGATGCGGCGCAAGAGCGACATCAGGTGACCTGGGAATGGGTCAAGGGCCATGCGGGTCACCCCGAGAATGAACGCGCCGACGAGTTGGCGCGCGCGGGCATGGCCCCGTTCAAACCCAAGAAGGAACAGGCGTGAACGGGCTGGCCCTGCTGGACTATGCCTCGGTACTGGTCTTTGCGCTGACCGGGGCGCTGGTGGCCAGCCGGGCGCAGCTGGATCTGGTGGGGTTTGCCTTCATCGCCTGCCTCACCGCAGTGGGCGGCGGCACCGTGCGCGACCTGTTGCTGAACCGGCATCCCGTCTTCTGGGTCGGCCAGCCCGACTACATCCTGATCGCCTGCGGCGCGGCGGTGCTGGTGTTCTTCACCGCGCATCTGGTGGAAAGCCGGTACAACTGGCTGGTCTGGCTGGACAGTTTCGCCCTGTCCATCGCCGTCGCGGCGGGCACCGGCGCGGCGCTGGCACTGGGCCAGTCCGGCGTCATCGTGGTGCTGATGGGCGTGACCACCGGGTGTCTGGGCGGGCTGATGCGCGATGTGGTCTGCAACGAGGTGCCGCTGGTGCTGAAACAGGGGCAGCTCTATGTCTCGTGCGCGTTTGCCGGGGCGCTGATGGCGGTGTTGGTGACGCGCTTTGGGCTGTCGGGCCTGCCCGCGCTGGGATTATGCGCGCTGACCTGCTGGGCGCTGCGGGCCGGGTCGCTGTTGTTTGGCTGGCAATTGCCGGTCTACAAAACCCGACCACCCCGGCAATGAGGCAGCTTCCGTGACCCCCCGGCTTCGTTATCTGGTCGCCGCATTACCGCTGCTGGCGGCATGTGCGGACACGTACAACCCGGTCCGCTTCACCGCCGAGGGTGATCGGATTGTGGCGAGCGGAACGATCGACCACACAACGCTCAGCGCGTTTGAACAGGCCATCGCCGAAAACCCTGACATCAGGACGCTGGTGCTGCAGAATATCTCAGGCTCGGTGGATGATTATGCCAATGTGGTCTTCAGCCGGATGGTGCGGGAAGAAGGGTTCGATACGGTGGTGCCGTCCAATGGGCTGGTGGCCTCGGGCGGGACTGATCTGTTTCTGGCCGGCAAACGGCGCGTGCTGGAGCCCGGTGCCTGCGTCGGTGTCCACAGTTGGGGCGGCGGCGGGTATATCGCGGCAGAGCTGCCCGAAGATCATCATGAGCATCACCGATACCTCGACTATTTCGAGGATATCGGCGTCGACCCCGCGTTCTATTGGTTCACGCTGGATGTTGCCTCGGAAGATGAGATGCACTGGATGACCGCATCCGAGGCCAACCGGTTCGGCATGACGACACGCGCGGCCCCTGGACTTGGGGCCGCTGCGATCTGCGACGCACGTTAACAGCTGAGCAGCCGCGCGCCGATTTCCTTGACGAATTTCGCCGCCACCATGGCGGTCATGCCATAGGGGTCGCGGTGCGGGTTCAGCTCGACAATATCCGCGCCGACCAACTGGCCCTTGAACCGGTGGATCAGGTCGATCACCTCTCGCGTGCTCAGCCCGCCGGGTTCGTGATGCGAGACGCCGGGAGCAAAGGCCGGATCCAGCGCGTCGAGGTCCAGCGACAGGTAGACCGGGCCGTCAAAGCTGATCTCGAGATCGGGGCGCCAGTTGCGCATGTCGATCACCTCGACCCCGAATTTGTCGGCCTGTTCCTGCTGATGCGCGTTCATGGTGCGGATGCCGACCTGCACCAGGCGGTTGATCTTGCCGGTCTCCATCACCCGCGCAAACGGGCAGCCGTGGCCCAGCGGGCCGATCTGCTGGCTGTCATAGAGGTCGGGGTGGCTGTCGATATGCAGGACGTTCAACCCCTCATACCGGTCGGCATGGGCCTTGATCAGCGGATAGGCAACCGAGTGATCACCGCCCAGCGACAGGACCCGCGCGCCGGTTTCGATCCGGGCGGCGGCGCCTGTCTCGATCCGGTCGATGGGCTCCTGCCCCATCATCTCGAACACATCCAGATCGCCGGTATCCTTGAAACGCTCGGTCGCGCCCAGATCGGTGCCATCCTCGGCGGTCAGGTTGGCGGCACCGGAATGCAACGCCTCGCGGATGCGACCCGGCGCGAAGGCGGGGCCTTGCAGGAACGAGGAATGCAGGTCCAGAGGGACCCCCATCAGGGCGACGTCACCCGTGGTCAGATCGTGCGACATGAGAGACCTTTCGATAGTGTTTTCCCGGGACACTGGTCGCAGACCAGGGGATGGTCAAGCGCTCAGCGGCGGAAGTAGGTCTGCCAGAGCCAGATCACCAACAGCGCCCCCAGCACCGCCCCGACAAAGCCCGACAGCCAGCCCATCACCGTGACAAGCGTGCGCAGGATCAGCCCGCCGATCAGAGCGCCGACGATACCGATCAGCATCGTGGTTGGGATGTCGGCCTCGATCCGCATCAGGCGGGTGGCGAGGAAGCCTGCGGCGGCGCCAATGATGATCAGAACGACGATGGGCATGTCATTTCCTCCAATGCGTCGGCACGATGATCAGCGCGCCGATGGATGACAGCACCGCGTCCAGGCCCGGCGGGCCAAAACTGATGCCGAACATGATGCGGAGGAAATAGAACAGGAAGGCACCGCCCACGCAGATGATGATGGATTGCAGATAGCCGTTATGGGTAAAGCCGGTCTTTTCTGACAGATAACCGACGATCCCGGCGATCACGACGGTGCCCATCAGGATCATGAACATGGCTTACTCCGATGACAGGCGGGTGCCGACCGGGATGGGCCAGCCCCGCAGAAAGGTTTCTCTATCCTGCGCGCCTTTGCCCGCCCGTTGCAAGCGCAGCAGTTCTACAGCGCCGTCGCCGCAGGCGACGCGCAGTGTATCGTTCAGAACCTCGCCCGGAGTGCCCTGCCCTTCCGCCAACCGGGAGGCAAGCAGTTTGATCCGGTCACCTTCAACCTCGGTCCAAGCGCCGGGGAACGGCGAGAGGCCGCGGATTTTCCGGTCGACTTCGGCGGCGGGCGCTGACCAGTCGATGCGCGCCTCGGATTTGTCGATCTTGGCGGCATAGGTCACGCCATCCTCGGGCTGCGGATCGGGGATCAGATCGGGCAGTTTTGCCAGCGCTTCAACGATCAGCGCCGCGCCCATGTCCGACAGCCGGTCATGGAGTTGGGCTGTGGTTTCCTCGATCCCGATTTCAGTGGCTTCGCGCAGCAGAACGGGGCCGGTGTCCAGCCCGGCCTCCATCTGCATGATGCAGATGCCAGTCTGCGCGTCGCCTGCCATGATCGCACGATGGATCGGCGCGGCCCCGCGCCAGCGTGGCAGCAGGCTGGCGTGGATGTTCAGGCAGCCATGGGTCGGCGCGTCCAGAATGGGTTGCGGCAGGATCAGACCATAGGCCACGACCACCGCCACATCGGCATTCAGCGCGGCAAAGCCGTCCTGCTCTTCAGGGGATTTCAGCGAGGTGGGATAGCGCACCTCCAGACCCAGCGCCTCGGCGCGGGCGTGCACCGGGGTCGGGCGGTCTTTCTTGCCGCGACCGGCGGGGCGTGGCGGTTGGCAATAGACGGCGGCGATTTCGTGCCCGGCACGGACCAGCGCATCCAGTACCGGCACCGAGAAATCGGGTGTTCCCATGAAGATGATACGCATCCGTCCCTCCGTAGGATGGGGTTTCACCCCATCTTCTTCGCCTTGCGCAGCAGCATGTCGCGTTTGACCTTGCTGAGCCGGTCGAAATACATCCGCCCGTTCAGATGGTCGATCTGATGTTGAACGCTGGTGGCCTCGATGCCGACGAAATCGCGGCGGTCGATCTGGCCCTGTTCGTTGAGGAACTTGACCGTCACCGCGCGGGGACGTTTGACCGTGGCAGAGACACCGGGCAGGTTCGGGCTGGCCTCTTCATGCTCGCGCAGTTCGACCGAGGCGTGCAGGATTTCCGGGTTGGCCAGACGCACCGCCTTGCCCCGCTGGGTCGAGCCATCGACGACCGCCAGCCGCAGCATCACGCCGATCTGGGTCGCGGCAAGGCCGACGCCGGGCATCGCCTCCATCGTGTCGATCATGTCGTCCCAGATGGCGCGGATTTCGTCCGTGATCTCGGTGACGTCATCAGCCTTGGTGCGCAGGCGTTTATCAGGCCATGGCAGGCAAGTGCGCACGCTCATGTGCGGGCCTTTTCGCGTTTCAGCTTCTGCATCTTGCGGGTGATCATCTGACGTTTGAGCGGTTTGAGATAGTCGATAAACAGCTTGCCGTTCAGATGGTCGATCTCATGCTGAACGCAGGTGGCCCACAGATCGTCGAAGGTTTCCTGTTGCAGGTTGCCGTCACGGTCCAGCCAAGTGACATCCACCACCTTGGGACGCGTCACCTCGGCATATTGGTCAGGGATCGACAGGCAGCCTTCCTCGTAAACACTGGTCTCGTCCGACGACGCGATGACCTCGGGGTTGAACATCACCAGCGGACGCGGTGCTTCGCCCTCTTCCTTGACGCAATCCACCACGATCAGCCGGTCCAGCACGCCGATCTGCGGCGCGGCAAGGCCAATGCCGGGCGCGTCATACATCGTCTCCAGCATGTCATCGGCCAGTTTGCGCAGATCGTCGGTGATGTCGGCTACCGGCGCGCAGACCTTTTTCAGGCGGGGGTCGGGATGGATCAGGATATTGCGTTTCATGAGGCTGATTTAGGCCATCGCGCCCGCCACCGCAACGGCCCCCTTGCACCTGATGGATTTGTGGTTAGCTTTCGCCTCGACAGATGGAGATGACATGACTTTCAACGACCTGATCGACCGCCGGGGCACCAATGCTTCGAAATGGGACAAGATGGAGCGTCTGTATGGCGTCTCGCCCGAGGATGGGCTGGCCATGTGGACGGCCGATTCCGACTATGCCACAGCCCCTTGCGTGATCGAGGCGGTGCGCGCGGCCGCCGATCATGGCGCGTTTGGCTATTCGTGGATGCACCCGGATTATCTGAACGCGATCCAGTGGTGGATGAAGACCCGGCATGACTGGCAGATCGACACCGACTGGATTTTGACCTCGCAGGGATTGGGCAACGCCATCGCCCTGTGTCTGGATGTCTGGAGCGAGCCGGGCGATGGCGTCGTCATCTTCTCGCCCGTCTATCATGAGTTTGCGCACAAGGTGAACAAGGCAGGCCGCCGGGTGGTGGAATGCCCGCTGGTGCGGCAGGGCGACAGCTATGGGCTGGATCTGGAGGATGCGCAGTCGCGGCTCGACGGGTCCGAGAAATTGCTGCTGTGGTGCTCGCCGCAGAACCCCTCGGGCCGGGTGTGGACGCCGGATGAGCTGCGTGCGGTGGCGGCATTTGCCGAGCGAAACGGGCTGATCCTGGTCTCGGATGAGGTTCACAGTGACCTGATCTATTCGGGCAACACATTCGTGCCAATGGATGTGGCCGCGCCTGATTCAAGGCCATGGGCCCTGACCTTGAGCGCCCCGTCGAAAACCTTCAACATCGCAGGCCAGCGCACCGGTAACATGATCATTCCGGATGCCAAGCTGCGGGCTGAGATGAAGCACCGGTTGCAAACGCTGGATTATGACCCCGGCGCCTTGGGTGTGGCGATGATCACCGCCGCCTATTCCCCGGAAGGGGCGAAATGGGTCGACGCACAGATCGCGCACCTAGACGCAAACCGGAAACTGTTCGATGCCACCATTGCCGACATTCCCGGCCTGTGGTCGATGCCGCTGCAGGCAACCTATCTGGCCTGGGTCGATTTCTCGGGCACCGGTATGAGCCACGAAGAGTTTGTCCGCCGTCTGCGCGAGGATGCACGGATCGCGACATCCTCGGGCCCCGGGTTCGGCACCGGCGGCGAGACGTTCGAACGGTTCAATCTGGCCACACAACGCGCGCGGGTGGAAGAAGCCTGTGCGCGCTTAAAGGCCGCGTTTGGCGATTTGCAATAAACCCCGTCCAAGAACAAACGGAGGCCCGTCATGCCCAACCATCTTTTTGCGCTTCCGGACATCCCAGGCATCCCGGTTCAAGGGGAGCAGGCGACCTATCCGATCGGGCGGATTTTCTGCGTGGGCCGCAACTATGCTGCCCACGCTGCCGAAATGGGGCATGAGGTGGATCGCCAGACACCGTTTTACTTCACCAAATCCGCGCCCAACGCGGTTTTGACCGGGGCACAAGTGCCTTATCCGGCAGGCACCGAGGATTATCATCACGAAATGGAACTGGCCGTTGCCATCTGCAAGCCTGTGTTCCACGCCACAGTCGCTGAGGCTCGCGCGGCGATTTTTGGCTATGGGTGCGCGCTGGACATGACGCGCCGCGACCTGCAGATCCGCGAACGCAACAAACAGCGCCCCTGGGATCTGGGCAAGGATGTGGAAAACGGCGCGGTCTTCGCTCCGCTGACCCGCGCCGATGACTGGAGCCCATCGGATGACAAGCGCATCTGTCTGAGCGTCAATGGGCGGATGGCACAGGACGCCACATTGTCGGAGCTGGTCTGGAAGATAGATGAACTGATCTGCCATCTGTCGGGTTTCTATCATTTGCGCCCCGGTGATCTGATCCTGACCGGAACGCCCGCCGGGGTCGGACCCGTGGTCGCGGGGGATCAAATCGAAGGGGCTATCGATGGTCTGGCCCCCGTGAACCTGACCCTGACAGCCCCGGGCTGAACCGCCCCGTCCAGTGCCTGAAAATCTTGCGACACCAATGCCTGCGGAACGCCGAAGGCGCAGCGGGGCGTTCGCATCATGGGTCAAGCGTTGCGCGCGTCAGTCGGGGGATTCGAGCAGCGCGATCGGTGCATCCGGCGGGCGGTAAAAATCCAGCGGCGCCTTGTCGGCGGCGACGGTGTTGCGCTTGAACTCATAGCGCATCTCGCCCACCGCTTCCTCATCCGCGATGATCAGGCATTGGTACATGTGGTTCGCACCATCATAGATATCGACCAGCCCACGCAAGCGCGGCGTGGTCGCGGCCTCGACGGTGAACCCATCCCTCCACAATGTGAGAATTTTGAAGCTATTGTCGCCAACCTCCACCCGCAAACGGCTGGATTTCTTCAACGTGGCGATTCGGGCGGCGTCCAATTCGGCGCGAATTTCCTTGGAAACATAGGTACTCATAATCAATTTCCCCCCTTAACACCCTCTATTCTGGCGGATGTTGTGTAAAAATCCAGTGAACAGCGTCACATAACCTTCAGCACTGTGCACGCATGCAGACCAGATGCGCGCGCGCTGAAATAGGCAGGCGGCACAACGCAGCCTATCTTTGGCGCAATCGCAATGCGGAGGAATGACGATGGGCCTGCTTGTCGACGGCGTCTGGCACGACACCTGGTATGACACCAAATCCACCGGCGGGGCCTTCAAACGCTCGGCCGCGCAGTTTCGCAACTGGATCACCGCCGATGGTGCCCCCGGCCCGTCGGGGCGCGGCGGGTTTCAGGCGGAAAGCGGGCGTTATCATCTCTATGTCTCGCATGCCTGCCCGTGGGCGCATCGCACTTTGATTTTTCGCGAGCTGAAGGGTCTGAGCGACCATATCGCGGTCTCGGTCGTGCATCCTGACATGCTGGACAAGGGCTGGACCTTTGAGGCGGATGCCCATGGCGCGACGGGGGACCGGCTGTTCGGGTCAGAGTTTGCCCACCAGATTTATACCCGGGCCGACCCCAGCTATTCAGGCCGCGTCACCGTGCCGATCCTGTGGGACAAGGTGGAAAAGACCATCGTGTCGAACGAAAGCTCGGAAATCATCCGCATGTTCAATTCGGCCTTCAACGGGATCACCGGCAATTCGGACGATTACTGGCCTGAGGCAATGCGCGATGAGATCGAAGAGGTCAACGCGCGCATTTATTCCGACATCAACAATGGCGTCTACAAATGCGGTTTTGCCACCTCGCAAGAGGCCTATGACGCCGCCATTGGCCCACTGTTCGACACGCTGGACTGGCTCGAGGGTCGTCTGGCCCATAACCGTTACCTGATGGGTGATCGCATCACCGAGGCCGACTGGCGGCTATTCACCACCCTGATCCGGTTCGATCCGGTCTATCACCTGCATTTCAAATGCAACCGGCGGCGGCTGGTGGATTACCCCAACCTCTGGGCCTATACGCGCGAGCTGTATCAGTGGCCCGGCGTGGCGGGGACGGTGAACATGAACCACATCGTGCGCCACTATCACTTTAGCCATGACAGCATCAATCCGCACCGGATCATTCCGACAAACCCGGTGCTGGATTATTCAGAACCGCATGGGCGGGATCAGCGCCCGGCTGCGTAATGTTCGACCATCGCCGCCAGATCCTCGGGCGGGGTCGAGCTTTGGACATAGGCGCAGGCATTGGCGCTGTGGGCAAAGATGGACCCGTCCGAGAAGAAGGTGGTGTTGGTGACAAAGATCACCCGCGCGTCAGGCCGACGGTAGCTGGCGAAATCCGCCACTGCCAGCGCGCTGCCGGTTTCCAGAACCAGATCCAACACGATAATTTCAAAGTCGGTCCCATAGAGCGCCAGGATCGCGGCCTCTTGCGTTTCGACCAGTGTGACTTCGGCACCCTGCCTTTGCAGATGCCGTTGCCAGACCCGACCAAGGTCGGGGTTACTCTCAACAATCAGTACTTTCATTTGCAACAACCTCGGCACGTGATATGGGTGAGTGGTGCCGACCCCCGTAGTCCGTGATCACGCGATTTCCTTAACAAAGTGTTAACGACAGCCGCACAGAGCCGTTATCCGGCGGATTCGCTTGTATGAGAGGCAAAAATCCGCTTGAAGCAGCGCAACACGGCGATTCCGGCAGGGGCACATGGTTGGACAGGATGACAGATTGAACCCGCGGGCCGCGCGCGATCATGGCGGCGGGCTGGACGGGGCTATGGCGCGCTATGGCGGGGCGCGGGTTGACTGGATCGACCTGTCGACCGGAATCAACCCGCATCCCTACAAGGTGTCCGGGCTGCAGCCCGCAGATTGGATGGAACTGCCCGATCATGGAGCGTTTACGCGGCTGTCCGAGGCCGCGCGCGGCTTTTGGAACGTGCCGGACGGCGCCGATATCCTGCCCGCGCCCGGCGCATCGGCGGTGATTGCGCGCATTCCCGCATTGGCGGCAGTGGGCCGGGTGCGGATCACCACGCCCACCTATAATGAACACGCCGCAGCCTTTACCGCTCAGGGCTGGCAGGTGCAGGACGATGGTCCGGCCGAGGCGCAGGTGATCGTGCATCCCAACAACCCCGATGGGCACATCTGGCAGGAGGCCGACGTCGATGCCCCGCTGACTGTGATCGACGAAAGCTTCTGCGATATCGCGCCCGAAGCCTCTCTGATCCATCTCGCCGAAAGGCCCGGCGTGATCGTGCTGAAGAGTTTCGGAAAATTCTGGGGTCTGGCCGGTCTCCGGCTGGGCTTTGCCATTGGCCAGCCGGATCTTATCGCACGGCTGAACGACCTGACCGGCCCATGGGCGGTGTCTGGCCCTGCCCTGCGGGTCGGCGCGCAGGCGCTGCGCGACACCGCGTGGGCCGAGGCAACCCGCGTGCGTCTGGTCGACGAGGCCGCGCGATTGGACCGGCTTGTGACGGCCAGGGGTGCGCGACTGGTCGGCGGTACCAGCCTGTTCCGCCTTTATGATGTGGACAACGCTACCGCGTGGCAGGACCGGCTGGCGCAGGCGCATGTCTGGAATCGCATTTTCCCCTATTCCGACACCTATCTGCGCCTTGGATTGCCGCCAGCAGAGGGTTGGGCGCGCTTGGAGGCGGCCCTGTGAGCACTACGTTCGTGCTGGTCTGCGCGCTGTGTCTGGACGCCGCATTGGGCGAGCCCGGCTGGCTGTGGTCGCGTGTCCGCCACCCGGCGGTGATGATCGGCAATGTGATCGGCTGGCTAGACAAGCGCCTGAACCATGGCGCGCACCGGCAGATCAAGGGGGTTGCCGTTGTCCTGCTGCTGGTGCTGGGCGCCTGCTTGCTGGGCCGTGCTCTTGCACTGCTGGGACCCGTCGCCGAGCTTGTGATCTGCGCGATCCTGTTGGCCCAGAAATCGCTGGTCGAGCATGTGCGCGCCGTGGGTGACGGCCTACGCACCTCGCTGGCCGAGGGGCGGACGCAGGTGGCCATGATCGTCTCACGCGATACGCGGGACATGACCGAGGCGCAGGTCGCCCGGTCCGCCATCGAAAGTGCCGCCGAAAACCTGAGTGACGGGGTGATTGCCCCTGCCTTCTGGTTTCTGGTCGCGGGTCTGCAGGGGCTGCTGATCTACAAGGCCGTCAACACCGCCGACAGCATGATCGGCTACCGCACCGAAACCTACCGCGCCTTCGGCTGGGCCGCCGCGCGGCTGGACGATGTGCTGAACCTGATCCCGGCGCGGCTGACCTTCCTGATGATCGTGGCGCTGTCCGGTCAATGGGCGCGCTGGATCGAGATGGTGGCGGATGCGCGCCGCCATATCTCGCCCAACGCAGGCTGGCCCGAGGCCGCAATGGCGCGCGCGCTGAACGTGGCACTGGCCGGGCCGCGCAGCTATGACGGGCAGATGCGCGATCTGGCCTGGGTCAATGGTGACGCCCGGCAAGAGATCGGCGCGCCGGAGGTTTTCCGCGCATGTGACCTGCTGTGGCGTGTCTGGGGGCTTGCGCTTGGCCTCGTGTCGGTGTGGGTTGGGCTGGACTTCATTTTCTGACGGACCCGTTCCATGCGCTTTCTCTCTGCCCTCGTGGCCGCCGCCCTGCTGACCTCACCCGCTTTCGCCCAATGTGGTGGAGGCTTCAACGGTTTTGTGAAGGGCCTGAAATCCGAAGCGGTGCAGCGGGGGTTCGATAAATCCACCGTCAACGCGTTTTTCAAAGGCGTGCAGCAGGATGGCGCGGTGCTCAAAGCCGACCGCGCGCAGGGTGTGTTTCAGAAACCGTTCATCGAGTTCTCGCGCCGCCTGATCTCGCAAAACCGCATCGACCGCGGCCAAGCCATGTCGCGCAAATACGATGCGGTATTCAACCGGATCGAGCAGGAATACGGCATCTCTCGTGGGGTGCTGCTCGCCTTCTGGGCGTTCGAGACCGATTACGGCGCGTTTCAGGGTGATTTCAACACCCGCAATGCGCTGGTGACGCTGGCCCATGACTGCCGCCGCCCCGAGCTGTTCCGACCACAGGTGTTTGCGGCCATCGAACTGTACAGTCAGGGCAATTTCGACCCTGCCCGCACCACTGGTGCCTGGGCGGGCGAGATCGGCATGGTACAGATGCTGCCGCAGGACATTCTGGACAACGGCGTCGACGGCGATGGTGACGGCACCGTGTCATTGAAAACCTCGGCCCCTGATGCGCTGATGTCGGCGGGCAAGATGCTGTCGCATCTGGGCTGGCAACCGGGCCAGCCGTGGCTGCAGGAGGTGACGGTGCCCGCACAGATGGACTGGTCCCTGTCCGGCCCCGGCAAGCCACGGTCGATCGCGGACTGGCAGGCGATGGGCGTGCAGGCGCGCAGCGGATCGCTGGCCAACCTGCCCGCCTCGCTTATCCTGCCGCAGGGGCACAAGGGGCCTGCGTTTCTGGCCTATCCGAATTTCGACGTCTATTTCGAATGGAACCAGAGCTTTGTCTACGTCCTGACCGCCGCCTATTTCGGCACAAGGCTGAAGGGCGGTCAGATCTACGACGCAGGCAATCCGGCCCCCGGACTGTCCGGTGCGCAGATGAAGCAGCTGCAAAGCAAACTGCAGGCGCGCGGATATGACGTGGGCAAGATCGACGGCATTCTGGGCGCAGGAACGCGGGCCGCAGTACAAGCCGAACAGGTGCGTTTAGGCTTGCCAGCAGATGCGTGGCCGACGGAGGAGTTGTTGGGGCGATTGTGATGCAATGTCGGTTTTGAGCCGATTCTGTGGAAAAACAACGTGTTGCTGACGCAGAATTGACGGTATTGAGCACGGCGCGAGCGCCTTTCTGATCAGGCTTTTCGCGTTTGCTGCGGTGCAGGAATGATCTTGGCCAATTTGCGGAGGTTCTGGGCTGTGGCGGCGAGAAGGAATTCGTCATTTGCGCCGCATGGTCCGCGTAGTCGGAGCCGTTCCAGACCGAGGATGCGTTTGAGGTGGGCAAAGAGCATCTCGACCTTCTTTCTGAGTTTCATCGAGATGTCGTATTGGCGGGTTTTGGCGATCTCGCGGGCGACCTGGCGAGCGTCTTCGTGCTCTTCGCGGGTGATTTTGCGCGCATCGGCATTAGGGCAGCATTTGGCTTTTGATGGACAGGCCTGGCAAACGTCTTTCAGGGCGCGGTAGCGGGCCGTGCCCTTGTCAGTTGGCCCTCGGTTTGGGTCAGAATAGTTGCGGCGGAACTGCTTGAGTTCCTGGCCCTCAGGGCAAATGTACTGATCGTTCTCTGTATCCCACTCGAGATCCGCCCGCGTCCAGGTGCCATCGTTGCGCCCGGACTTGTCGAAGACCGGAATGTGCGGGGCGATGTTGCGATCTACAAGCCAACTCAGGAGCGGCCCGGTTCCGTAGGCGGTGTCCGCGATCAGGCGTTCGGGATGCAGATCGAACTTGTCCTCTACCCGGTCCAGCATGGTCTTGGTTG
>NZ_JBQFMH010000017.1:0-53893 GCF_056531745.1 Ruegeria sp. L12 | reverse complement strand
GGTCCTGAGGCACGTGATCTTCCAGCGAGAACTCATAGAACAGCGCAGCTTGAGCCTCTTGCCTTGGTCCCATCATGGCTGATCCTCCCCTACACTACAGGAATTGAATCAGCAGTTCAGCCCTCGATCAAGGGCGAGTTTTTCAACGAAATATCCCGCGATCTGTAAGTTCGACCCTACCCAGATTTTGCGGTTGCGGCGAATGGCGGCAATGCGGGCTGCAATCGCAGCATATTGACCAATTGGCCAACGGCAGCTCTGGGCCGTTCGTCGCAATGAGCTGACGGCGGAGCAGGGAACTGTGCTGCAATGGTACCGAGGTCCGGAATGAGCCCAATATGTCGATTGCCGCGTGATCTACAGATATCCGGCCAGTGGAACAAATTTGGACGGTTCAACTGTTTATTAACTTCAAGAGCGCCAATGGCCAAAAGTTTGCTACAACCTCTTCAAAACCTTAACGAAAGGCATGACATACCTCCATCCAACTTTGCGCAGTCGGTATTGTCGATCTCAACGACATTAAATCCTTCACGATCCAGCATCTCTGCGGTGCGTGGAAAACCTGCGGCCATCAGCACCAGATTATTGAAGCGGATTGCGTTGGCAGCAGCTTCTTCGCCGTCGGCTACATGCAACACACGGTAGCCTTCAAAGCAACCTGATGCATCCAACCGACGGGTCGACAGGATTGTCTCGGCATCCATCAGTGAGCAATCTGTCTTGAAGTGTAAAACCCCTTCTGGCGTGAATACCTCCCTCAGCTCGTGACCCCAGTTGGAGATGATTTTAGCCAGCTCGGCGACACCTTCAGCATCCGTTCGGTCGGACCTGCCCACCAATAACTCACGCCCGGTGACAAGGATGTCTCCCCCCTCGATATGGCCGGGGCCATTGATCTCAAGAACTGTTTCGTAGCAGTCGCGAAGTGTCGGAGCGATTTCGGCCACTTCACCCATTCGCGAAGGTGCACCCGGCCGCATCAGCACAGCACCTTGCGGCAGGCAAAGGGCCGTATCTTCGACAAACTGCGCGTCAGGGAACGCATCGAGGGGATCAAGTTCGATCACCTCAGCCCCGGTGCTCTTCAATGCAAACACGTATGCTTTATGCGCCGCCAGCATCCCGTCGAAATCCGGGTTTCCGACATCTTCTGCGCGCAATCCGCCAGCGATGGTTGGGGCCGGACGACGGGTGATAGCGCGAGAAAACTCAAAGGTCGGGTCTGACATGTTTCAATCTTTCTGAGGTTCGAATTTTGGAGCGGTGACTTCGATCAATGATGGACCATCCAAGGCCACGGTTTCGCGCAACGCCGGCGCCACAACCTGTGGTTCAGCTGGAACCGAAGTGAATGGGATGCCAAATGACTTGGCGGTAGCTGCAAAATCGGGTGGCGAGGGATCGCATCCTGTGACTGTGACGCCCGCGTCTTGCATCGATGAGGCAATTTCCCGGTACCCGTGATTGTTCCAGATCACGAAGGTGACGGGCAGGTTCTCGTCTACCGCGGCCATGATTTCAGGCAATGAAAACTGCGCGCCTCCATCGCCAACAATGCAGATTACCCGTGCTGTCGGATCGGCGATCGACGCACCGATGGCTGCAGGTATCCCAAAGCCGAGCGCGCCATATCCCGTCGCGGCATTGAACCAGCCTCCTGCTCTGTCATGGTCGTAATAAAGATTGCCTGCGTAAATTGGTTGGGTGGAGTCTCCGACCATCAGCGCGTTCGGGGCCGCAGAGCGTATTGCATTCAGGATTTCCACCTGATGGCGATAACCCGGGCCAATTTCCTCCCAAGCGGCGTCGCGGGTTTCACTGGCACGGTTCGCACCTTCGCTTTGCTTTGCCTCATGCGGCAAAACCTCCATCAGCTTCGGTACAACCACGTTAACGTTACCTTGAATGGTGAGCGCTGCTTCATGTCGGGCTAGTTGATCGCGGCACCGATCAACTCGGATAAGGTTTGACATTTTTGCCAGTTGACCGGTGGCATACATATCGAAATCGGTTGGCCCCAGCTCGGTTCCCAAGGCCAGTACGCAATCGGCACTATCTATCAGCGCACGTACTGCATTCAGGCTGGGGCTGGCCGGAACGGTCAGAGGGTGTCCGTGCATCAAGCCACGCGCGTTGACGGTTTGCACCACGGGAGCATCCAGGGCTTCGGACAGAGCTTGCAGTCCGGCCTCACCTCGTTTCGCACCGCCGCCCGCCAAAATGACAACATTCTGCGCTTCAGTCAGTTGCTTAACGGCGTGTGTGATCATTGCCGGGTCAACCGGCGGTGCTGGATCGCGCGTCTCAGCGGGTGTTTCCTGATATTCAGCCGCCGCGACATCCAACGGAACCTCGATATGCACCGGTCCTGGGCGACCATTTGTGAGGCTGTGAAAAACACGGTCTAAGACCGGGTCCAGAGCATTGGTGTCGGAGACTTGTTCGGACACTAGCGCAACAGTTTTTGCCAGCCCCAGTTGGTCAGGCAATTCATGCAGATGCCCCAAGCCCTTGCCGAGTGATGCGGTTTTATTGACACCGGACACCACAAGCATTGGAACTGAATCAGCGCGGGCCTGCGCCATCGGCGTCAGCGTATTGGTCAATCCGGGACCGGTGATTACAAAGGCTACACCCGGTTTGCCCGACACACGAGCATAACCATCAGCCATAAAGCCCGCGCCCTGTTCGTGCCTTGGCGTCACATGTCGAATGCCCGAAGCCGCAAGCCCGCGGTACAGATCGACAGTATGAACTCCCGGAATTCCGAATACGCAGCTCACATCCCTTTGGCGAAGCTTAGCAACCAGAGCTTCGCCGATTGTCGTTCCGCTCATGCGACCTCGCGTGATTTGCTGTTGGCGTGATCAATGATGCGCGAGACTGCAGTGGCAAAGTCTGCGTCGCTGATCGTCAGTGCAATGCGGACCCAGTTTCTCAAGCTCTCCCCAAAGGCGGATCCCGGCATTACCGCTACTCCGGCTTGTAGCAGGTCCCAGGCATAGGCTTCGCCATCCAAGCCGGTCGCCGAAACGTTGATGAGGGCAAACATTCCTGCCTCGGGCCGGTGAACGGTCAGATCCGTTTCTGCTTCAAGACGATCGGCCAGCAGGGCGGCGCGGCCGGAAAAACGAGCGGCCATGCCTAGAGCAACCTCGGACCCGTCACGGATCGCTTTTTCTGTCATGTCTGCGATGAAAGGCTGATTGCCAAAAAGCATGGTTTCAGAATAGGGCAGCAGTGCTTCGCAAAATGCTGCAGGTCCAACACACCAACCACTGCGGAAACCTGGGGCCGCATGTGATTTCGAGATGGAGGATACGACTATGACCCGATCCGCCAGTTCCGGGGCTGCCAATGGTGAAACAAACTGGGCACCGTCAAAGATCAGATCTTCATAAACTTCGTCCGAGATGATCCACAAATCATGCGCTATCGCGAGTTGTCCGATTTCGGCAATTTCCGTAGCAGTCAGGATTGCACCTGTTGGGTTATGGGGCGTGGTTAGAAGAATGGCGCGGCTGCGCGGCGAGATCCGCGCCGCGATATCTCCGGCCTGCATGCGAAACCCGTGCTCTGGATGCAGTGGAACGGGAACCATTTCCGCACCCGAGGCGCGTATGACCCCTTCGTATGTTGCGTACATCGGGTCACCAACCAGAACTTCATCACCTGCCTCAGCAACTCCAGCCATCGCTGTGAACAGGGCGGTTTGTGTCCCGGGAAAGCAGAGAAAGTTCTCGAGTGAAAAAGCCCGCCCGCGAGAGGTTGAATAGCGCACGGCAAGCGCGTCGAGCAGTCCAGCTTCACCGCGTCCGTTGGAATACCCTGTCCGCTGCGCACGTAGTGAGGTCACGGTGGCCTCGACCAACACATCGGGCACAGGCACATCCGGTTCGCCAATCGTCATCTCGACGATATCCGCGCCGGCTTTGATAAGGTCGCGGGCTTTTAGATGTACGCCCCACTTGGCGCCACCCAGGCCTGCTAACCTTTCGGTCACTGATGTGGTTTTCATGGCTGCTCCACCTCTTTCGTCAACGGAATCCCGACAATAGCGCCGACAGAGTCCAGTCCGATCTGTGCCAGTTGTCCTTCGGAAAAGGCATCTGGAAGCGCACCCCCTTCCAGCCAGAGGCCGTCGATCACCGCGTTACAGGCAATAGCCAGTTGCGTTGCCTCCGACGCTGCGACCGAGCGCCCGGTTTCTTGCAATGCGGCAACGATCAGCTCCTCAAGGTGACCCCGGAAATAGTCATAGGTCTGTTGGTGAATGCTTTGCATTTTCGGATCATTCTGCACCTTGTTCAGAAAGCCAGCCCACAAGGCTACGGCGCTTGGATCAACGATCGGTGGTCGCAGCGACGCGTCAACGAAGTTTGTCAACTGAGATACCGCGCTTCCCGTTCCTGACGAAGCCGCTGTCTGATCGGTCAGCGTATTCATGTGGTGCTCATACGCAGCCTGAACCAGTTCTTCCTTTGAAGAGAAATAATGGCGGATCAACCCTTGGGTCACGTTCGCGCGGGCTGCAATCTCTCGTACGGTGGCCCCGCGAACACCCATCTCAGCTATCAGGTTCAGAGTCGCCAGTATCAGCGCTTCGCGCCGAAACTCGGCGGACTCACGTGTAAACTTGCGGATTTGGTCCTGCACGTCCGGTTCATCCATGGCTGGGTGTTATTATACACTTGCATAATTGCGATTTTCGAGGCTTACTGCAAGCGGAAATCAGAAGATTGTTGGATATGGACACAGCCGAAGCAGCAACATCCCCACCCGAAGCAACTGCGTCCAATGAGGCGATTAAGGTTGAAGACCTGCACAAATCCTTCGGTTCGCTAGAGGTTTTGAAGGGCGTGTCCCTGACAGCTAACAAAGGGGATGTTGTTGCCATCATCGGAGGATCAGGCTCTGGCAAATCCACCATGCTGCGATGTATCAACTTCTTGGAAACGCCGAGCTCGGGCAAGATCACCATCGGGGGTGAACTGATTGAAATGCACGCCGATGGCAACCCCGCCAACCGGCGACAGATCGAACGTATCCGCACCCGGCTGGCCATGGTTTTTCAGCAGTTCAACCTGTGGACCCATCGCACGCTTCTGGAAAACGTGATCGAGGTCCCGGTGCATGTGCTGAAGGTGCCTAAGGCTCAGGCCATCGCGCGGGCGCATGAATTGCTGAAAAGGGTGGGCCTCGGCGACAAGGCCGACACCTATCCGGCCTATCTGTCGGGCGGCCAGCAGCAGCGCGCCGCCATCGCGCGGGCGCTGGCGGTGGACCCGTCGGTCATGCTGTTTGATGAGCCGACTTCGGCGCTTGATCCCGAACTTGTGGGCGAGGTTCTGACCGTGATCCGCGATCTGGCCGCCGAAGGCCGCACCATGCTGCTGGTCACGCACGAAATGAAGTTCGCGCGCGAAGTTGCCAGCCACGTTGTCTATCTCTTCGAGGGCCGCATTGAAGAGCAAGGTCCGCCTGCCGAGGTTTTCGGTAACCCAAAATCAGAACGGTTGAAGCAATTCCTCAGCTCGGTCGCCTGATCCAACAGAACTCAACAAAATCAACTGGGAGTCACAGAAATGAATATCAAGAAACTGCTCGCATCCAGCGTTGTCGCGGCCATCCTTTCGGCAGGGATCGCCAGCGCCGAAGAGGTCAAGATCGGCATCGCAGCTGAACCTTATCCACCATTTGCCTCGCTAGATAGCTCAGGCAACTGGATCGGCTGGGAAATCGACGTCATCAACGCGGTCTGCGCCGCGGCTGAACTGGATTGTGTGATCACGCCCGTTGCGTGGGACGGTATCATTCCGTCGCTCACCGGCCAGCAGATCGATGCCATCATGGCCTCGATGTCGATCACAGAAGAGAGGCTGAAAACCATCGATTTCAGCGATCCGTATTACAACACGCCTGCGGTCATCGTGGCTGACAAGTCGATGGATATCGAAGCCACACCCGAGTCGCTGGCGGGTAAGGTGATCGGCATTCAGGCCTCGACCATTCACCAGGCTTACGCGCAGGAATACTTCAAGGATTCCGAATTGCGCGTCTATCAAACACAGGATGAGGCCAATCAGGACCTGTTTGCAGGCCGCATCGATGCCACTCAGGCTGACAGCATCGCCATGGCGGATTTTGTGAACTCGGATGCGGGCGCGTGCTGCGAGATCAAGGGCGCAGTCAAAGACGATCCGGCCATCCTGGGGCGCGGCGTTGGCGCAGGTGTGCGCAAGGGGCAGGATGACCTGCTGGATTCGCTGAACAAGGGTATCGCGGCCATTCTGGCGGATGGTACGCATGATAAGATCACCTCGAACTACTTCTCAGCCAGCATCTACTAAGCCGCTGCTGTGACCGGGCTGTTAGATTCACTTGGCCTCGCGCAGAGCGCAGAGCTTCTGTCGCTCTCGCCGCCGGGATGGGGAGCCAACCTGCTGCGCGGATTGTCTCACTCGTTGCAGATCGCTTTTGGAGCGTATGCGCTGGGGCTCGTGATCGGATTGTTCGGAGCTTATGGCAAACTTTACGGCGGGAAGGTCACGCGTGACCTTCTCGCCATTTATACGACTGTGATCCGGGCCGTACCGGAACTGGTCCTGATCCTGATCCTGTATTACGTGGGCTCGGATATCATCAACAAAATCTCCGCCGCCATGGGTGGTGGTCGCGTCGAGGTTAGTGGCGTTGGCGCAGGCATATGGGTGCTGGGCATCGTTCAGGGCGCATATGCGACCGAGATTCTTCGCGGTGCCATTCAGGCGGTTCCACCCGGTCAAATCGAGGCCGCCAAGTCTTTTGGGATGCCCGCCTTTATGACCATGCGGCGTGTCACAATTCCGGCCATGATGAGCTTCGCCGTACCCGGTTTGGCTAACCTGTGGCTGATTGCGACCAAAGACACGGCACTACTTGCGGTCGTGGGTTTCAACGAGCTGACGTTGGAAACGCGACAGGCCGCCAGCAGTACGCGCGCTTATTTCACATTCTTTCTGGCGGCGGGTTTTCTCTATCTCATGGTCACGCTGTTTTCTGGCGGTATCTTCGCACGGATTGAGAAATGGGCCCGTCGCGGCCAACCCTCTCTGAAGGGAGGGAGCAGATGATCGATTTCAAATCATTGATGCAGCCTCATCGCATCGTGATGATGCTGATCTTCACCGGGATCGTTATCTGGTGTGCAGTATCGCTGCAGTGGGACTGGATACCGAAATACGCCCCGCTGGCCCTTCAGGGCATCTGGACGACAATCTGGCTGCTTGTCGTCACAGTCGTTCTCGGTTTCCTTCTCGCAGTGCCGCTTGGATTGGCACAGGCGGTCGGTCCCTGGTATCTTGCCGCCCCTGCAAAGGCATTTTGTACCATCATCCGTGGCACGCCGCTGCTGCTGCAACTTTGGTTGTTGTATTATGGGCTTGGATCGCTCTTCCCCCAATTCCCGTGGATACGCTCATCCGAGCTTTGGCCCTACCTTCGTCAGGCCTGGCCCTATGCGGTGCTGGCTCTGACGCTGTCTTATGCCGGCTACGAGGGTGAGGTCATGCGTGGCGCGTTCAAGGGGGTCGCCAAGGGGCAGCTTGAGGCAGCCAAATCATTTGGAATGCCAAGGCTGACGATGTTCCGACGCATCTGGTTGCCGCAGGCAATTCGAAACGTATTGCCCACGCTGGGTGGAGAAACCATCCTGCAATTGAAGGCAACCCCACTGGTTGCGACCATCACCGTTGTCGATATCTACGCAGTATCTTCTCGGGTGCGTTCAGACACGTTCATAATCTACGAACCGCTTCTACTGTTGGCGGTTTTTTACATTCTCGTGGCGGGAGTGATCGCGTTGGGCTTCCACTGGCTAGAAGTTAAGGTACTTGGAACTGGACGCCGGAATGGCAGCTTCGGATAGTATCTACAGAAGCGGAGAAAGAGCAGATGCTCGCAGCGCGAAAGGTAACAATTCTCAAAGAATTAACCAGAATTATTGAAATTGCGAGAAGACAAACAATGTGGTTAGTCGAAATTGCATATGAAACGTCAGCTTAGACCTTTAGGCTGAGAGTTCGAGTGGCTCCTCACTTTGCTTGTGCAGCGAATGGCGGCAATGCGGGCTGCGACCGCAGAAGATGATTGTTATGCCCAATGTCAGGAATGGGCCGCGCTCTACAGCAACTGGCAACGACCCCTCTATTCGTGCGCTCGCAGTTTCGTTGGATCGTAGATGGGGCTTGCTGCGATGGTTGCTTGCGTGTTCAGGCCGTCGCTTGAGACTGCCAGCGTTGTTCCAACGGCCAGTCCTGGAACAACATGCGCAAGTGCAAGGGATTTTCCCATTCGGTGTGAATAGCAGGGGCTGTTGATCACGCCGACAGTTTGGTCGCCCAGCGAAAGCGTTTCACCACCGGCGACCATGTCGGGGTGATCTATGTCCAGGCACACATTGTCGATCTTCTCCTTTCCCTTCGCAGCCTGGGCAGCCGCTTTGCCGCGATAGTCAGCCTTGGTGCTGCTGACGGTGAACCCAAGGCCGACCTCCCATGGGGTGTTGTCCTCGGTCATGTCATAGCCATAAAACAAGAGCCCGGCTTCGATCCGCACCTTGTCCAGAGCGGTAAAAGAACAGGGCATAACGCCCTCCTGCACGAGCTTGTCCCAGATATCCGTAATCACTGTTCCATCTGCGAAAATCTCATACCCGCGTTCGCCGGAATAGCCCGTGCGAGAGATACGACAGGAATGGCCGAACAGAACCGCAGGCGCGTGTTCGAAATAAGCCAGTTCGGCCAGGTCGATATCCGTGTGGGCGCTCTGAATCTCCAAAGAGGCAGGGCCCTGTACCGACAGGTCATGCAGTTCGTCGGTAAAATCGATCTGAACGTCACGCCCTGCCGCCGAGGCTTCCAGCAACGCCATAGTGTCGCCAGAGCCATGCACGATCATCCATTCGTTGCCACCATTGTTCGATACGATCGCATTGTCGGCGATCCCGCCGTCATCGGTCAGAACGCAGAGGTAGGCAGCCTTGCCCGCTCCGACTTTGGTCAGATCGCGCGTGGTCAGATGGTCCAGCACTGCCTGAGCTTCGGGGCCTCGCACGAGCACTTTCTTCAGGGGAGACATGTCGAACATACCGGCCCGTTCACGGACCGCATCGTGCTCATCGTTGGGATCCGAGTTATAGGTCCAGGCCGTACCCATGCCGTTCCAGTCCTCCAACCCAGAGCCAAGCGCGGTATGGCGCGATGCAAGGGCGGATGTGCGGCTAAGTGCTTCGGTCATGGATCTTCCTTTCTAGTACCATTCGTCCGGCATCCGGGATTTGCGTTCAGACACGAAGTCTTCAAGCGTTGCTTTTGTGCTGGGGTTCATGTCGGGCTGTTGATAGTCGTCCAGCATTTGGCGCCACCGCGTCGCAGCGCGTTGGTCTGACGTGAGCGCGCCGTTCTCCTTCCAGGTCTCGAAAGGGCCGGCATCCGGGATTTGCGGTTCAAAATTTGCCGATCTGTAGTGGCGCAGCGTGTGGCTGGTGGAGAGGAAATTCTCGCCCGGGCCTGTTTCGAGATAGGCATCGCGGCCAAAGGCTTCATCGTCGACTTCAAAACCCTGCAACAATTTCAGCATCGCGCCGCAATGGTCGACGTCCATGATGAACTTTTCGTAGGACATGACCAATCCACCTTCGAGCCAGCCGGCCGCGTGCCAGACCTGATGCGCGCCGGACAGAAGGGTGGACCACATGGCCCCCGTACTGTCCTGCATCGCTTGACCGTCAGGGGCGTTGGACGCGGTGATCTGACCACCGCCAGAACGCACCGGAACGCCGAGTCTGCGCCCCAGTTGTGCCAGCGTCATGGTGACCATGTTCGCTTCTGCTGATCCAAAGGTCAGCGCACCCGTGCGGAGGTTCATGCTGGAATGAAACGACCCCATGACAACCGGGCAACCGGGCCGGGCAAGTTGTGCCAGGGCGATACCGACCATGGCTTCGGCCAGCGTTTGAGCTGCCACTGCCGCAGGAGAGAGCGGCCCCATGGCCCCAGCGAAAATCGCCGGAGAGACGCACACGCACTGGTTTGCTTTGGCATAGATGCGGAGCGCGGAGGACATGGTGTCATCGAACACGAGCGGAGAGTTGACGTTGATATTGGCCTGCATCACCGCGTTGCGGTTCATGAAGCCGTGTCCAAAGACCAGTCGCGCCATGTCGATGCTGTCCTGTGCGCGTTCTGGCGCGGTGACGGACCCCATAAAAGGTTTGGTCGTCAGGGTCAGATGGGCAAGCATCATGTCCAGATGTCGTTTGTTTACGGGCACATCCGTTGGTTCGACCACCGTGCCGCCGGAATGATGCAGGGCAGGGGAACTGCATGTGAGTTTTACAAAGTTGCGGAAGTCTTCGAGCGTCGCGTATCGCCTTCCATTGCTCAGATCGCTAACAAAGGGAGACCCGTAACCCGGCATCAGAACAATATTGTCGCCACCGAGGGTCACGGTTCTGGCGGAATCCCGACTATGCAATTTGAACTCGGACGGTGCTGTTGCGCAAAGGTCGCGTGCATGCCCCGGGTCAAACCGAACGCGCTCACCTTCAACGTGAGCGCCTGACTCGGCAAACAATTCGAGCGCCTCATGATCACCCCGGAATTCGACGCCTATCTTTGTAAGAATCCAATCCGCCTGGTCTTCGATCCTTGCCGAGGCCGCGTCATTTAGCAATTCGTATGCAGGTATCTTTCGCGTCGAGAACGGAGCGCTCGGAGAAATCGTGTCACCACATGAGGGTCGATCACGACGGGAGCGGCTGCGGCGCACTGCCGGTTTCGAGATGTCCGTGGTGGTGTTCAAAGCACCCAAACGCGAAACTCCGTTTCATTTGTTCCCTGAAATGATTGGCGTTTTTTGCCCGGTTGGAAATCGAAATTTTCTGGCCAACGCGTTCAAAAATTTTGTACTAATTTGGTATGCGCCGACACTTTCGCCATCATGACCTGCTTAGGTTGTTCGCCGAGATTGCCCGGCATTCCAGTTTCTCAGACGCTGCCGCAGCGCTGAACATGACCAAGGGTGCGATTAGCTATCAGATCAAGACGCTTGAAGCAGATCTGGGGATGGCCCTGTTCCGCCGCACGACACGCGGCGTTACCTTGACGGATGAAGGGTTGAAGCTTCTGGCGGCTTGCCAGAGCCGTTATCAGGAAATCGAAGCTGATATTCTGGAGATTAAGGGGCGCGTATCGCGATCCCTGATTGTTGGAGTGTCGACCTATTTCGCGGCGCGGTGGCTGTCCCCACGTCTGATGACCTTTATGCAACGCCACCCGGATGTGCAGCTGCGCATTCAGCCGATGATCGAATTCTCTGATCACGAGATGCCGGATGTTGATCTGGCGATCAGATGGGGAAACGGCGAGTTCAGTCACGGCAGTGTGACGCCCTTCATGCCGATACCGCCCTATCCCGTAGGAAACGCCTCCATAGCCCGATTGGTTGAGGAATTGGGAATGGACGAGGCCATATCACAACTCACCTTGCTCAGAGATCGCGATGACAGCAACGCCTGGTCCGATTGGCTGACCGCCGCACATCTGCCCCAGCAGTCGCGGCAGGATGTGTTGATCGTTCCTGACCCCAATGTCCGGGTGCAAGCCGTCATCGACGGGCAGGGGATTGCCTTGATGGATGACCTTGTTTCGGCTGATTTGGAGGCCCAACGGCTGTTCCGGTTGTCCGAAATTGAGCTGCCCAACTACGGGTACTTTCTGGTTAAGCCGAACGGCACCGTTGCAACGGACGCCGTGGCTGCATTCTCGGCCTGGCTAAGAGCCCAATCCTGACCTCGTTTGCTTGAACATCATCGACTTAATATTTATACGCCGTATAAATTATGACTTACGGACGCACCGATATGACAACCGGACACATCATGATGGCCATGAGCCTCGATGGATATGTTGCGAGACCCGACCACGCGCTTGACTGGCTGAATAAGCAAGCGACGCAAGATGAAGATCATGGCTTTGCCGCGTTTCAGGACCGGATGGACGCGATCGTCATGGGGTCGGGATCGTTTCGCACGGTTGTAGGTTTCGGGGAGTGGCCATACACCATCCCCTGCATCGTGATGAGCCGCACAATGACTGACGAAGACATTCCGGAGGATCTGCGCGGCAAGGTTGAGGTTTCGACACTTGAGCCCAAAGCCCTGTTGGACTCGTTGGAGAAGCGCGGATTGAAACAGGCATATGTCGATGGCGGCGCGGTTATTCGGTCTTTTATCCAGGCGGGGCTTATCGAGGATATGAAAATATCCATCGTGCCGATCCTTCTTGGCGACGGCATCCGTATTTTTGGCTCCAATGACACGGACATCGATCTGGAGCTGGTGTCCTCGACCTCCTTCCCGTCCGGGTTGGTGGACCTTGAATACAAGGTGAAACAGTGACCAAGGTCGCACCCGTTGGACGGCCGATAAAGTCGTCGCAACACCTGTCAAAGCAAGCGGTCCTGAAAACGGCGCTGCCAATCGTTCAGAAAGGCGGCGTTGACGGGCTGTCTTTTCGTGTGCTGGCTGAACAGCTGGGTGTCACCCCAATGGCCGTCACCTATCACGCCGGCAACAAGAAGCAGCTTTTGTCCGATCTGGTGGAGCTTGCATTCGAGGGAGTCCTAGATGGTATTGAAGACGGCCCTCCGGTTAAACGGGCCCGCAGCATACTGGCGGCCTACTTCGAGTATGCCTTGCAGAACGCCAATTTGCTGCGCGCAATCCTTAATGATGTGACGCTCATGAGAGCGGATCTCGCCCGTGTGGCGGCGGAACTCAAGGCCAGCACGGATCAACTGAAGAACAGCGACGGTGGCAATGTTCTGGTTCACCTCCTAATCGACTATGCTAATGGCTTTGTGCTTTCGGCCTCAAGCGGAGAAAACAATCCCCTGACAATCGACGACTTTCTGCGCGGCGTTGACTGGGTTTTGGATCAGGCGGTCGGAAGGAACGAGGCGATCTAAGGTGAAGAACAACCGCATCCGTGCGGTGCACAAGAACAACCTCAATCGTGATCTCCAGCAACAACTGATCGTGGTGTTCACGGGCGTGTCCGGGGCAAGAAAAACGTTGCTAGTTGAATTTAGAATCGGAGTAGTCTCGTATCCGCGGTGAATGTCCGGAAAGCGGGATGCAAACGCAGCATCTCAGCTGGTTGTTGGATGTCGCCTTTGGGCCGTACAAGTTTTCAGTGCAAGCCCGCCACCGGCATAGAAAGGTGGCGGGCGAGATTATCGAAGAGACAAATCGATAGGATCAGAGCTTGATGCGGAAAGCTGCAAAGCCGTCCGAGCCTTCTCCGGCGTCCTCTATTGTGACACCTTTAACGTCGTCCATGTAGTCGCGGGCCTTCGGGCCAGTTTCGAACAACACCGTGGTGTCCTCAAGCGGAGCAAACGACCAGTTGGAGTCCGCTTTTGGATCGATGGTTCCCAGCTCGACAATATAGCGCACGATAACGTCGCGATTAGTGTCCGGTGCTTCGAACACGATCGTGTCTCCCAACGCACCAGGGAACGAGCCACCACCTGATGCACGGTAATTGTTAGTTGCGATGATGAACTCCATTTCATCCGTGACCGGTGCACCGTTGAAGGCAAGGTTCACGATCCGGGCCGAGTCACGGTTTACCTCTTCGCCCTTAGGTCCAAAGCGTGAAGGCTGGGACAAATCTATCTGATAAGTCACACCATCTATCACATCGAAATTGTAGGATGGGAATTCCGGATTCAGCAGGATAGCGTCCTCGGAGCCCGGCTCAACCTGGTTGAACATACCAGCCGAGCGTTCCAGCCAACCCCGCACCTGAGCCCCATTCACGCGGACCGCGCGCACCGTGTTTGGGTACAGATACAGATCCGCCACATTCTTGATGGCAACGTCACCGACCGGGACATCGGTGTAGTACTCTGGGCCGCCACGGCCACCCGCCTTAAAGGGTGCCGCTGCTGACAGGATGGGCAGACCTTCATGCTCGGTGCCTTTCAGCATTTCTTCGACATACCATTTCTGTGCGATTGAAACGATCTGCACAGATGGGTCGTCCGCAACTAGCGCGAAATAGCTGTGAAGTGGAGCAGATGTCTTGCCGACCGCGCGGCGGACATAGGCCAGCGTTTCGTCGTGATCCTTAGCAACCGAGTCGAGAACCTTCTGATCATCGCCGACCAGTGCGGTGATTGAGCGGTCTTCGTTGCGTTTGGAAATCGGTCGCGCCTCGGAAGTGGTGGTTACGACACGCCATTCGTTCCCATCCCGTTCCAAAAGAAGATCAAGCAGGCCAAGATGCGATCCCCAGAAGCCCCCCATGACGGCAGGTTTACCCATCAGCGTGCCTTTTTCCACATCGATCCCGGGGCGGTCCGCAAATGTCGGCGACGGGAAGACCAAGTGGTTGTGACCTGTGACAAGCGCGTCGATCCCATCGACACTGGCAAGAACCACTGATGCGTTTTCCATGCCATCTTCGTGATTGGCATCGCCAATCCCCGAATGCGATAAGGCGATAATCAGATCACACCCTTGTTCTTTCATCTCAGGCACATAGGCCTGAGCTGTTTCAATGATATCTCGTGTTTCGACATTACCTTCCAGATGCCTTCGGTCCCAGTTCATGATCTGCGGTGGCGTAAAACCTATGACACCAATTTTGATCGGAAGACTGGTACCGTCACCCAATTCAATTTCCCGGTCGAGAATGGCGTAAGGTTGCACCAGGGTCTTGTCGTCGCGAGGGGTCGCACCCTTTTCTTTTGTCACATTGGCAAGAACGATTGGGAACTCGGCCCCGGCCAGAGCCTTGTCCAAAAACTCCAGACCATAGTTGAACTCGTGATTGCCCAATGTCGCCGCATCAAAGCCGACAGTATTGAATGCGTTGATGATGGGGTGGCTGTCGCCATCTTTCATTCCACGCTCGTAGGCGATGTAGTCGCCCATCGGATTGCCCTGTAAAAAATCGCCGTTATCGACCAAGATCGAATTCGTCGCCTCAGATCGAATTTCGTTGATGATTGAAGCCGCACGGGAAAGGCCCACCGTGTCGCGGGGTTTGTCGGCATAATAATCATAGGGGAATACATGAACATGGATGTCTGTGGTTTCCATGATCCGCAGATGGGCTTGATTATTGGCCGCTGCCACCGAGAACGGGTGTAGGGTGATAGCCGCTGCACCAGCGGTTGTTGTGGCGAGAAACTGGCGACGCGAAATTGAAGTGCGGTTGGAGAAAGACATAGGTCACCTTTCAAGTTTGTTGGTCAACGCGCCTTTTTTATCGGCTTTTACAACAACCGTATGACATGGGTTGCCAGAATAGCTGACGCGTCGTGTTTAGGCGTTAATGTTCGGTAACATACCCTAACTTCAATTGTTTGCTAAGGTATGTCGGGATGGGAATCCAAGCCTTCAATCACTTGGCCATGCAGTCACGGGGAAGGTCCGGACTGACGAACTGCAACGCAGCGTCGAAGAAAATAGGTAAAGGTCCGGTTCGGGCCGACAGTTAGACCAACAAAATGGGTAGGGGGCAATACTGCGCTCGCTCTTGGTCTGCCACGAACCCCGAGCGGGCGTGGTCAGGAACTCAGACCGAACTTCCGGCGACTGTTTTGCCAAGCGTTGGGTCAAACAGTCCTCCCCCTAAGTGCGAGTGTCCCCAATTCATGATCCCCAACAAGGTTGGCTCTAATGCTCGACCGCGGTCGGTAAGCGTGTAACGATAGCGCACAGGCCTGTCCTGATAGGCCTCCCTCTCCACCAACCCCCAGTCAATTAGCCGCTTTAGACGCTGCGATAGTAGGTTCGGGGGCAGGTGTTCCTCACTGTTCTGCAATTCCTGGAATGTATGTTTTCCGTGCCACAACAGGTCTCGCACCACCAGCAGAGTCCATTTGTCACCAAGAATCTCAAGGCTGCGCGCAATCGAGCATCGGGAACGAAACTCATGCTCTACTTGGGTCATTTCGTCCTCATGTTGGCTATCAATTTGTTGAACTTAACGCAGTTACTTAAGAAATGGAAGTTTGACTCAGATTGTGACTTAATTTATGGAAGTCACTAGTAGTGACAGTCCGCAAAAGGCTCTAAAATGACCACCATCGGCAATACCCCTCTCATCAAACTGTCCCACCTGACCGGACCCGATCACGCCGACATCTATGTGAAGTGGGAAGGTGCCAACCCAACGGGCAGCATGAAAGACCGCATGGCCTTGTCGATGATCGAAGGGGCCGAACGGCGCGAAGAGCTGAAGCCCGGTGGGCGCGTTGTCGAGTATACGGGCGGCAGCACCGGAAGTTCGCTGGCGATGGTCTGTGCCACTCGCGGGTATAAGGCCTACTTCGTGTCTTCAAACGGGTTCTCCGAGGAAAAGCTGCAAACGATGAGAGCGTTCGGCGCAGAAGTGGAAATTGTTCACGCCGAGGGCGGCGTGCTGACTGCGGATGTACTCGACCGGATGATCGTGCGCGCAAAGGAATTGGCCGGTGAACCGGGCACGTTTTGGCCGGATCAGGTGAACAACTTAGACAACAAGCTGGGGTATCACGATATGGCTCAGGAAATTCTGCGCCAAGTAAACACTCCCGTACATGCCTTCGTCATGGTTGCGGGCGGTGGCGGTTGCATTTCAGGCAATGCCGAGGTCTTGAAGACGCACAATCCCAACACCGAAATTGTCGCCGTGGAGCCCTACGACGTGCGCAACCTCTCAGGAGGTGACACCAGTGGTACGCACAAGCTCGAGGGGATAGGCTTGTCCTTCGTGCCGAAGATCCTGCGCAGGGACCTCATTGATGATGTTATTCCAGTGAAGGATGAAGACGCCTATAGGGGGGGCCGGGCGCTCGCTCGCCAGGAAGGTTTGCTTGGCGGTGTGACGTCAGGTGCAAACATCTGGGCGGCCATGAAAAAGGCCAAGGAACTTGGACCGGGCAAAACCGTAGTGACCGTGATCATCGACACCGGTCTGCGCTACTTGAACGGTGACTTGCATCGGTAGTGGGTCCCAATCACGAATTGTCGATGCCAGCTTTGTTCGCGCTGCTGAACTTGAGGCGGTCCTGCCTTTCGTGCCAGCAGCGAATGTCTGAATTTCGGGCTACGACCGCAGAATATGGGGTTGCGCTGAGGGTCTGGTTTGGGCGGTCTTTATTTCTTACATTCCAGCATCCACCAATCGTGCATTGCGTGAAACATCTTGGTCAGGGCCATTGCCTTCTCAGTGGCCGTGTATTCGACCCGTGGTGGAACCTCCGGGAACACCTCCCGCGTGACCAGCCCGTCTTCTTCCAGCGCCCGAAGCTGCCCGGTCAGCATGGTCTGCGTAATCCCGTCCACGTCCCGCTTGAGCTCGCCGAAGCGCTTTGTTCCCTGAAAGATCAGCACTTGAAGAATGATCAGTTTCCATTTTCCGCCGATCAGGCGGGCGATTTCGGGCATGGGGCAGCGCTCGGCAAAAGCTTCGTTCGACGGCTCGGATTTGTTCGTGACGTTTTTCATGACATTCATGACGGGCCTCTACAGTACTAGATTGCTACCAACCATTGTTTTTTGGGTTTCCTTAAAAATCAAACCTTTTTGCATGGAAATTTGTTGGGTTGCCCTGAGGCGCGTTCGAGAATTTGTTGCCAATAGTAGTAAAAACCTGACTAAGTACGAAAAAACTGCCTTCTTTTCAAATGGTTGTCTTGCGCCATATTGATGCTAGGCAAACAGAAACAGGGAAGGGTGAACCATGCTTCTGGATGGAAGGACGGCCATCGTACTCGGCGTGAATGGGCACATCGGACGTCATGTCGCCGAGCGATTTTTCGAGAGAGGGTATTCGTGTCCCGGGGTGCGGTCCGAGGCGATGTCGGAATCGCTCACCATCGACTACACATTCAAGACGATGGGCGGACAGATCGGCCTCGACTATGCGGGTATGAAAGACTTTGTCGTGCAGAAATAGACTGCACTCAATCGCCTGCCATCCGCAGAAGATGCCGACGGGGTCATTGCCTTTGCGGCGTCCGAACTCGCAACATTTTCGCAGTTAAGGATTAGGACCTGAATCATGACATTGACCATCCATACGATCAGCGGCGCACCACGACCCTGGCGGGTGCTTGTGGCACTTGCTCTAAAAGGCATCCCTTGGGAACAGCACGTGCTGCAAGCCTCGGCCGCAGAGCACAAATCCGAACCCTTCCTGTCGCTCAATCCGCGCGGCACGGTGCCTGTTCTGGAAACCGACGGCATCGTCATCCGTGATTCAATCGCCGCCCTTGCCTGGCTGGATCGGCGTTATCCCGAGCCTCCACTCTTTGGCGCAACACCGGACGAGGCCGCGCGAATCTGGCAGATCACCATGGAAGCCTGCGATTATGTGCGCGAGGCCAACCGCGCCGTACTGGTGCCGGTCCTGCTGCAACGCCTCGACCCGGAACCGGGCAGCGAAGCAGAAAAGGCGCTGATCGAAGCCAGCGAGAAGCTGCATTCGGAATGTCGCTGGCTTGAGAGTCTGCTCACAGACGGCCCCTACTTGGCAGGTGGTGCACCGAGCGCGGCCGATGCGGTCGTGTTTCCGGAAATCCGCCTCATCCAGCGGGCGGTCGAGAACCACCACAAGGTAATGGACCGGCTTGGTTTCGGCTATCCGCCTGACCTTTATCCTCGGGTGTCCGACTGGAAGGCACGGATGAGCGAGTTTCCCGGTATTGAGGACACGTTGCCACCGCATTGGAAAGAACAGGAGACAGTACCGTCCATGCGAAACTACAAAAAGTCCCTCATTGTTGGTGCTAAGCCAGATCAGGCCTTCGATGCACTGACGAAAGGGTTCGAACACTGGTGGACTACACCTGATCAGCCGATCTGCAGTGAGGGGGACCGGGTCAGGTTCACCTTCCCTCCTGGCCGGTCGTATTGGACCTTCGAGGCAAAAAAACTTGTTCCCGGTAAAATGGTCGAGTTGGAGTGCGTCGAGGCGCAGCACCTGCATGAAGGTAAGCCCAGAGAGATCGAGACAGAATGGCTCGGCACGCGGACGATCTGGAACATCTCACCTGAAGTAAACGGCGCGCGAATTCGTTTCGAACATGTGGGGCTTTCCCCAAGCCTGCATTGCTACGAGGTTTGCGAAGCAGGATGGGACAGGTTCTTTGTCGACAGCCTCAAAGCCTATCTCGACACCGGAACAGGTAGGCCGCACCGCCCGCCGGTTTGAATTTCGAAGGCAAGGGCAATGGAAAAGCCTGCTCGATAGTGAACGCCGTTGACCGGATGATTACCCTGCTGCTCGACGGGGCGGGCAACGGTTCTGGTAAACAACAGTGAAACGCTTTGCACTGCCTTGCTTGACGGGCTTGGGATCGGACGACTGCCAACATTTGTGGCAGGTTCCCATGTGGCTGCTGGCCGTTTGATCCGGGTTTTGCCGGAATACGCAATGCCGGAACAGGCGCTTTATGCGGTATTTCCTGAACGCCGTCATATGCCAATGAAAGTGCGCGCCTTTGTGGATTTCCTTGCCGAACGGACCGGGAGGGACAGGCCGTTTTGGGATGTCGAGGCTGGATTGGATATCTAATTCACCGTAGTCAAAATCTGATCGCGCTTCGAGGGCTGCACGCGGCCAGCGCCTAATGCGATCACCTGAGGGGCGCCAAACACGGCGGCGCGGTGCCGGGCCAGTATCTTTTTTCAGGCTTAGCGGTTGCGGGGATGGTTGCGCGCCTTGCGTTCATTTCCCCGTTTGTAGTTGCCGGTGACACGGGCCATTTCCTGCTGCTGGCCCTCGAAATCCAGACCATTCATGTCTTGCAGAAACCATTCCGCCTTGTCGCCCCGAAGAGTCGTCGCGCGCCGACCGTGATGATCGACAACTACATCGCCATTCTTCGCGCGCCTGAATGTGAAGCCAAGATTGCTCATTTCGATCTCGTCGTATAGTTGCCCTGGATGTCTGACGTCATCGCTCGTCGGACAGGTTTTGGGCTTTGATTAACAAGAATTCCGGAACATCGAAATATGCCGCTGGCAAGTTAGTCAGGGGCGTTTAGAGCCAAACACGCAAACACTTCTCTTCTGAAGAACAGATCCGGATTGTCCTGGCCGGTCTGCAGGGCGAAGAGAGAATTCCCTCGCTGCGGAAAGTGGTAAATGCCGATTGTGGGCTGAGCGACTTTTTTCGACTGGTCTAGAGTTCTCGCTCTTGAACAATAAAACCGACGTTCAAGCAACCTGCGGAAAACGGCCGCAAAGAGCCCAACACGACTGGCGGGCACGCACATTCTCCCGGGACAGACATTGGTGGGGCGCTGCCGGCCGACATCCTTCGGTTGGACCAACGCGTAGAACAGCTGTATTCAGAGTTCTCAAAGGGTCAGCATTACTGTCATAATTAACATAAAACGGATTACACGGGGTACAGCCGCCCAGCGTTTTGACCGACATTGACACCCTGCAATCTTCGAAACCCACCAGAGGCTTCAAAGCTGGCCGAGGCGTGTGCAAATTTACTGAAGTCAATGTGATTGACGCCGCCGCATAGCTGTCCTTTTTAGGAACAGCATCGGGGTTTGCTGTTCTCTTCATCGTTACGGTTTTCTCTTGATGCTCGAGAATTGCCCCGGATGGCTTTGGGGAATCTCTGGCCCTGTCAGTTGTTGGCGCAACCGACAGGGCCGTTAACTGCTCGATTTAGTTTTCATCCTCCTGCTGCATTCTAGTTTCCAGTCTTTCAGTCTGTCTCCGATCCGGATGCCCTATTGTCGGTACTTTCAATACTAAGACGCATTAGCCTTTTGGTCGCTTTCCAGCCGGAGTAATCCTATTTGGCGAAAAGAACATTGGTCTGAAAGCACTTGGCTTGGTGTTTTTGATCGGTTCTCTTGCTCTAATTTCGTTACCCTCATCATAAGTTTTTATGTACCCAGGAGAATGATATGCAACCTTGGACAGTAGAGAGCAGCAAGATTGTATCGGAAGACCGTTGGCACAGGCTGCGAGCGGATCACTGTGTTGCCAGCGACGGAACTGTCATCTCGCCCTACTATGTTTTGGAAAACGCCGAGTGGGTGTGTATTTTCCCAATTGTGGAGTCGACAGGGGATGTCTTACTTGTCCGTGAATACCGACATGGAGCTCTGAAAGTCGTAGACGGCCTCCCCGGCGGAGTCGTTGATCAAGCAGACGAATTGCCAGAGATTGCAGCTCGCCGCGAACTTCTTGAAGAAACAGGATACGACTGTCGGTCTCTAGTGCCACTTGGTGCCGTATACGCGAATTGGTCCAATCATAACAATCGGATTCATTGTTTTCTCGCATTGGATTGTCACCATGTCACAGATCAGAAACTAGACGATAACGAAGAGATCGCGGTTCTGAAAATGCCCATTGCTAGCGTAGAAAGGCCAGGCTTCTTGGAGCAAGCGTTTCATGTGGCGTGCCTTTATTTGGCAAAGGCCGAGCTTGAACGTATCGGTTCGGATTCTCGGAGTTTGAGGTGTCATTCTGCACTGAGCGAAGCAGACCCCAATAGATGACTTGGGCCCGCTCAGAAAGGACCCATATATTTTTTACCAACCAATGATCAGTAGCTTCGTATGAGCGTCATTCGGGTGGCTCTTCGTACTCACAAACAATTCGGACGTTTGCCTAGCGACGAAAATACCGCGCCAAATAACGGCAAACGTCACAGATTACGTTGTCTTAAATGGGTCAATTTCTACCTAATGTGACACTTTTCAAGCCTCGCAGACCCAAAAGTTACACATTATAGCTGCGTGTTCACGTCGTGTTCTTCATAACGCCCAAATATGCAACTTCGGGCCAGTTGGGCCAATCCCGTGTTACCGATCACCGAGGCTTTGAGCTGCAGCCTTGATCTTCTTGTCTGTGTTGTATTGGCTCCCCGGCCAGCCGGTTCTTGCCTGCCTCCAGGAACTCCTTCGACCAGGAATAGTACAGGCTCTCGGCGATGCCCTCGCGGCGACAAAATGCAGTGATGCTCTCCTCACCACGCAAGCCGGCCAGGACGATCCTGATCTTCTCTTCCGCAGAGTAATGCTTGCGCGTCTTGCGCTTGATGCCACTGACCAACCTGTCAGCGGCGTCCTTTGATGTTCCGGATTTCTTGTTCATCTTCGCTCCATATAGGCTTCGATGAACCAGATATCCTCCGTTGCTCAAACCCCTAAATCTGTCCGGTAGGCGCTGAAGTCAGACATTCAACATAATTTGCTTACGGGTATTGGACCGTAGTCGGGGGTACATTCCAAACCTAGTTCAGCCTACACCCGTTAATCAGAGCGGCAGCCAGGCCTTCCGCAACTCGACTGGCTTCGTTGAGCTGGCACCGTAATTCACGCGTCTGTATTGAACCGGACTGGACGATGTTTGCGAAGTTTGGCAAAGTTGGGCATCCCTGGCCTTGAGGATCAACCGATGCTACCATCCGAACGACATGCAATAATCCTCGAAGAAGTTTCGCGTCAACCTGCGGTTTCAATCAGAGCATTGACCGAACGGCTTGGCGTATCGCGGGAAACTGTACGCAAGGATATCGAGCAACTGGCGCAGGAAAACAAGCTCAACCAGGTGCGCGGCGGAGCGACGAGTGTGCGTACACACGAACCCCCCATGGTTGACCGCACTCAAACCAATCGAGAAGGCAAAGAGCGTATTGGCAATTACATAGCCAGCATAATTCCAGACGGAGCGAGTGTAATCATTGACAGCGGCTCGACAACACTCGCGGCAGCGCAAGCTCTGGCGACCAATCGCCAACATTTAGCAATTTATACCAATGATTTAACCATAGCTTCGGTACTTGCGCCAGCGGCAGAAGAGGTCACCTTGCTGGGCGGGCGGTTAGATTTTTCGGAGAATGCTACAATGGGTTTGGACACGCTGGACCACCTTTCCCGATACAATGCAGAATTTGCACTGATCGGAGTTGGTGGGATTAGTGCTCGGACGTTGTTCACCGATTTTTCGCTGGAAGGCGCAAACCTGCGACACATGATGATAGAGCGGTCGCAGCGCCCGTACCTATTGGCGGACAGAAGCAAATTCGATGTGGTGGGGCAAGTTGCGATGAAACCACTGCCTGTGGATGTAACCCTGGTGGTTGACGGCGAGTTGCCCAAAGGCATTTTGGAAGTGATTAGAGATCAACCTGTTGATGTTGTCAGTGTTTGACGCCAACAAAAGAAAAATATTGCCAAGTTTTGCAAAGTGTAGATAAGGTGGGCGCAATCCCGATCCCTTCTATACGGAGCAAGTCAATGGCCGACATACAACTTCCGCAAAGCGCGCAATATGTCATCGTGGGGGGCGGTATCGTTGGCTGCTCGGTTGCATATCACCTGACGAAGATGGGGCATCGAGATGTTGTGCTGCTGGAACAGGGGCAGCTGAGCTGCGGCACCACATGGCACGCCGCGGGTTTGGTCGGTCAGCTGCGTAGCCAGCCCGCGATGACCAACCTGATCCGCTATTCGACCGAGCTGTATTCACAGCTTGAGGCCGAGACCGGGCTTGCCACCGGCTGGATGGAATGCGGATCGGTCACAGTGGCACGGACTGAGGACCGAATGACCATGCTGATGCGCACCGCTGCTGCTGCGCGGGCGCAGGGGGTCGAAGTCCAGGTCGTCACCTCGCAGGAGGCGCAGGACAAATGGCCAGTGATGCAGGTGGATGACGTCAAAGGCGGGCTGTGGATGCCTGGCGACGGTAAAGCCAACCCGACTGATCTGACCCAGTCTCTGGCCAAAGGCGCGCGCATGGGTGGCGCGAAGGTGATCGAAGGAATCAAGGTCACTGACATTCTGACCAGAGATGGCACTGTCACCGGTGTGGTCACCGATCAGGGCACGATCAATGCCGAGATCGTGGTGAACTGCGGTGGACAGTGGGCCCGGCAACTGGGCAAGATGTGCGGCGTCAATGTGCCTCTGCACTCTGCTGAACACTACTACATCGTGACCGAGCAGATCGCAGGTGTGAAGCCCGACCTGCCCGTTCTGCGCGACCCAGATGGCTATATCTATTTCAAGGAAGAGACAGGCGGTCTGGTAATGGGCGGCTTTGAGCCGGACGCCAAACCTTGGGGTATGGACGGCATACCAGACAACTTCTTCTTCCAGCTTCTGGAGGATGACTGGGACCAATTTGAAATTCTCATGGAAAACGCACTAGTCAGAGTGCCCGGCATGGCCGAGACAGGCGTCCGTCAATTCTATAACGGACCTGAAAGCTTTACGCCCGACAACAATTATCTTTTGGGTGAAGCGCCCGAGCTGAAGAATTTCTTTGTCGGCGCTGGCTTCAACAGCATGGGCATCGCCAGCGCTGGAGGCGCCGGGCGGGCGCTGGCTGAGTGGATTGTCGAAGGGGCTCCGACCTCGGACTTGTTTGCAGTGGATATCCGACGGTTTGCGAATTTCAACAACAACACGACTTGGCTGCATGACCGGGTCAAGGAAACGCTGGGCCTGCACTACGCGATGCCCTGGCCCAACCGGGAACTAGACACGGCTCGTCCTTTCCGCCGCTCGGCCCTGTACGACCGGCTGGCAGCGAAGAACGCCGTATTCGGGTCGAAAATGGGCTGGGAGCGGGTGAACTATTTTGCCGAAGCCGATGAAAAAGCCGAGATTGAATACAATTTCGGTCGTCAGAATTGGCATGGAAATGCTGGTAAAGAACACAAGGCCACTCGCGAAGCGGTAACGCTGTTTGACCAAAGCTCGTTCTCGAAATTTCTGGTGCAAGGACGAGATGCTTGCAGCGAGTTGAACAGAATCTGCGCAGCAAATGTTGACGTGCCCGTGGGTCAGACAGTGTACACAGGCTTGCTGAATGAACGTGGGGGATATGAATCCGACCTGACGGTTCTGCGACTGAAAGCGCAAGAGTTTCTGCTGATTACAGGATCGGCCCAATCCATTCACGACGCAGATTGGATCCGCAAGAATTTCAGCGAAGATGCCCATGTTTTCCTTACGGATGTCACGGCTGCATGGTCGGTGCTGTCGGTGATGGGGCCAAAGTCGCGCGATGTTTTGAAGAACCTGACGAAAGCAGACCTGTCGAACGCAGCCTTCCCATTTGCAACCGTTCAGGAAATTGATCTGGGCTATGCCACGGTTCTGGCCAACCGCATGACCTATGTCGGCGAATTGGGCTGGGAACTGATCGTGCCAGTCGAATTTTCGGCAGGCGTCTACGATGACCTGATGCGCGAAGGGGCCGCGTTCGGTATGATAGACGCTGGCTACTATGCGCTGGAAGGCCTGCGGATCGAGAAAGGCTTCCGCGCCTGGAGCCGCGAGCTGACCCCGGACATCACGCCGATCCAGGCTGGTCTGAATTTTGCCGTGGACTATGACAAACCCGACGGCTTCATCGGGAAAGAGGCACTGCTGGCCGCAAAAGCGGACCCCGATCACCTGAAAACCCGTATCGTTCAGCTGGTACTGGACGATGACGAGCCGCAGCTGTGGGGCGGCGAGGCTGTGCTGTATGATGGCGTCGAAATCGGCGAAGTCCGCTCGGCCGCTTACGGTCACACGCTGGGCGCGTCAGTTGCCCTGTGTCAGTTGGATGCACCCGAACGCGTGACGGCGGATTTCATTGCCAAGGGTCGGTTCGAGATCGACCTTGCCGGAAGCCGACTGTCTGCAACGGCGCATATCCGAACTCCCTATGATGCAAAAAGCGAACGGCCCAAAGCGGACGGCTAGGCGTTGATGACACGCAGTTGACGTAACCCGGAATGAAACACTGTTCGGTCATCGAACCCGACACGGGTCATGCTACAGAGATTGGCTTTTTGTGTTGGGACGGCCTGCCCTTAGACCAGCTTTCGGTGGGGCTGGCCTATCTGAAGGCGGCGAACCAGTTGGTCGCTGACATACAATTCAGAGTCTCAGTCCTATCGCTGACAGGCACTGACGTGCAGAGCGAATGCGGAGTAAACTTGAGCACCACCCGCATCAATGACCACACGGCGCGATGCGGCTATCTGTTTCTGGTCGGCGGACCAGTCCTTCCTCCTGATCTGCAGAATATCCTCGGCCGCGTGGCACGCGCACAACTCAGGGCAGGTCGGGTTCTGGGCGCGGTTGAAGCGGCCTTGATCCCGCTGGCGCATACCGGGCTTCTCAGTGGTTCGACGGTCGCCGCAACAGCCCCAGTACTGAGCGTGTTGGAGGAACAGTTCCCAGATATCTCGCGCGCATCCAACGATAGCCACGCCCGTGGAGCGATATGGTCTGCAGGATCAAGGTTCTCTCTACTCAACCTGCTGTCCAAGACTACAAGCGACACCCTTACTCCGCAGGAACAACCCCGGTTAGACCGGAAATTCCTAAGCTACAGACCGAATTTCGGCAGGTGTATCGCTTGCACACACGACATCGCCCGAGTCGACAATGGCTTTACTGGCGACATCGTTGTTGACAAGGCTATAGAACTGTTTCGGTATCATCTGGAAGAACCCCTCCAGATTACGAGCATTGCTGAGGAAGTAGGGATTTCGGTGCGCCAGCTTGAAAGGAAATTTGTAGCAGCAACAGGGCTTACCCCAAAAACCTACTACCTGGAAGAACGGTTGGACAAGGCCCAGGCAATCGTCAGGTTCACCAATCTGACGCTTACCGAGGTTGCCTTGGCCTGTGGGTTTGGGTCCAATGCCACGCTGTCGCGGAAGTACAAACAAAGGTTCGGGCAAACTCCAGCATGCGTACGCGCCCGGATGAACGCCTCAAGGTTCGAAACTTGATGCGCTGCTAGTGTTCAACACATTACCTCGGGACATCATGTTCGTATGACAATCCACGCGTTTCTCATCGTTTTGACCGCAGCCTTTCTGCACGCGCTATGGAATGCCGTAGTTAAAGGCGCGCCGGACAAAGCCGTCGTTTTGGGGCTGGTCTCGCTCGGCCATGCGATACCAGCGATGTTTGTATTGCCATTCACAGGCTTGCCGGTATGGGCGGCCTTTCCCTTTATCATAGGCTCGACCCTGATCCATTGGGGGTACTATTGGTTTCTGAACACCGCTTACAAACATGGCGACCTGTCGGTGGTCTATCCAATCTCACGCGGTATGACTCCGATGTTGGTTGCCATGGGCGCGATCTTGTTCGCGGGTGAAGTTCTGCCACCCGCGGCATGGATCGGCATTACCTGTATCTCTCTCGGTATTGGGTGCCTGTCCCTTGCCGGATTGGGCAGACACACGAACTGGATAGCCATCGCGGCTGCTTTTGGCACCGGCATGATGATTGCGTCCTATTCGCTTGTAGACGGTATTGGCGTCCGGCTGTCCGAGAACACGCTGGGGTATATCGCGGCATTGTTTGTGGCCGAGATTTTTGTGGCCGGATTCATCTTTACAACCCGGTGGCAGCGCGTGGTGACTCTGCCTCGACGTTATGTCTGGGCAGGCCTCGCAGGCGGTGTCATCTCGGGCATGGCCTATGGATTAGTACTTTATGCAAAGACAATCGCGCCGTTGGGCATGGTATCCGCGCTTAGAGAAAGTTCCGTTATCTTTGCGTCGATAATTGGTGTCATGTGGTTCGGCGAAGGGCCAAAATCCAACAGGCTTCTAGCTGCGACCATCGTGGTGATTGGGATAGTGGCGATGGCGATGGCAAGTTGAAGGGATTGGGGGGAAACTTGCAGACAGAAAACACAGAAACACGCCCGAATGTCTTGCTGATCGTCATCGATCAGTTCCGTTTCGATCTTCTGGGTCAGGATGGCCTCGGACGAATAGCGCAATTGCCCAACCTTCGGCGACTTTAAGAAGACGCCGTCAGCTTTGCCAATCACTTTGCCGTCACAGTGCCTTGCGGACCCAGCCGGGCTTCCCTGTTCACCGGGCAATATGCTTTCAACCACCGGTCGGTCCGAAACGGCACTCCGCTCCGGCACGATACCCCGAACCTGGCGCGTGCGATGCGACAGGTCGGGTACAATCCACGTTTGTTCGGCTATACCGACACGACCCGCGATCCTACGGGTCTACCCCCCGATGACCCAAGGCTTCAAAGCTATGAGGAATTACTTCCTGGCATTGAGGAGGCGGTGAGAAGGCGCATGGAATCAGATGTTGGAGCCTGGCTTTCGCATCTGTCGCAGCAGGGCATTGACCTGCCCCCCTACCCCGACACCTACCGCCCCAACGGCCCGAACGTCGGTGATCCGGCTTTGTATCCGGCGGACCTGAGCGATACGGCGTTTCTGTCGGATCAGTTTCTATCCAAAATGCAGGATGCTGAGCCGGGATGGTTTGCCACGCTGACCTATATCCGGCCTCACCCTCCGCTTGTGGCATCTGCACCTTACAATACGATTTATGACCCAAGGGATATGCCTGCGCCACGTTCAACCCGCGATCCCTTAGGAGACCGGCACTGGCACCCGTTTCTTGCCCCTGCACAGGATAAGCAACCGATATCAAGCATGGTTGTTGGCTTCCCCGATCTGATGAATGATCTGGAAACCATCGTCCAACTGCGGGCAACTTATCTGGCATTAGCAACGGAAGTCGATCATCATATTGGGCGCGTGGTGGACTGGCTAAGGACGTCCAACCAGTGGGACAATACCGTTCTGATCGTTACCGCAGATTACGGTGAGATGTTGGGCGACTACGGGCTGTGGGGAAAAGGTGCCTTCCATGATGCTGCCTGTCATGTGCCCCTGATAGTGCGCGATCCCGCGCGTCCTGATATGCACGGTCGAGTGCATTCCGGGTTCACGGAGTCCATCGATATATCCGTCACCATTCTCGAAAGAGTCGGTTCGATGCCCCCCTCTTCGATGAACGGGCGAAGTTTGCTTGGCATTTTGGGCGATACGGAAACGGAAGGGGCGGATTACAGCTTTTCCGAGTTCGATTTTGGCAATCCGGTAAAGCCGACTCCATGGATGGCTGAGTTGGGTCTGATCTCGCGATAGGCCAATCTGGGCATTCTGCGATCAAAAAGACACCGTCTGGTCGAGTTTGGGGCAAGGCTGCCGCAAGTACTCTTTGACATGGGCGAGCGTGGGGAAGCAGAGTCTATCGCAACGCAAACTGAAATCACACCAACGCTGCTTCATCTGGCCCGCAAGATGCTGCAACACCGCATGAAAAATGCCGATCCCACCTTTGCTCAAACGATTGTGCGCCCTAGAGGCGTTAAGACCGGGTCTTACTAAGTATATGCAAACCCGCGATTTTAAACGTTGAAGACCTGCTGCTGCGAAACCAAAATCTATCGTAAATGCTTTGCGGAAAATAGTATTCTTATCCATAGGACAAACTTATAACGTTGAAGGTATAATCGATTTTTCTTGAAATTTTAATCTGTCAAACTGTCGGTACTAATCTGAATGAGAACGCCGCACGAGAATGGCGAACCTGTCTAATAAATCACCAACAGAGGATGACAATGAGACACACAACATCACTTCTAACCGCTCTCGCCATCGGCACACTGACTGCAACGGCAGCGGCATCAGAGACAGAACTGACCGTTTATACCGCCGTCGAGGCCGAAGATCTGGCCCGATATGCCGAGACGTTTAACCAAAGCAACCCTGATATCAAAATTAACTGGGTTCGTGACTCGACCGGTATCATTACCGCCAAATTGCTGGCGGAGCGGGACAACCCTCAGGCAGACGTCGTCTGGGGGCTGGCGGCCACGTCGCTGCTGCTGCTGAAATCCGAAGGCATGCTGGAACCCTACGCACCGGTTGGCGTTGAAGAACTTGATGTCAAGTTTGTTGACGGCGACAATCCTCCCGCCTGGGTTGGCATGGATGCTTGGGTTGCGTCGGTTTGCTACAATACAGTCGAGGCCGAAAAGGCTGGGCTGACGCCGCCAACGTCATGGAAGGACCTTACCGATCCAATGTACAAGGATCAGGTAATCATGCCGAACCCGAACTCATCAGGTACTGGTTTCCTTGATGTTTCAAGCTGGCTGCAGATGTTTGGTGAAGACGGCGGCTGGGAATACATGGATGCGCTGCACGAAAACATCGCGCGATATACCCATTCGGGTTCGAAGCCCTGCAAACTGGCGGCTGCGGGCGAAATCCCGATCGGCATCTCGTTTGCTTTCCGCGGTGCCAAATCCAAAGCGGACGGCGCCCCGCTTGAAATCATCGTGCCTTCTGAGGGCGTCGGCTGGGACATGGAAGCAACCGCAATTGTTGCCGGCACAGGAAATCTGGAAGCTGCTCAGAAACTGGTTGATTTCACGGTCACCAAGGAAGCCAACGAGATGTACAACAGCGGTTATGCGGTTGTGGCCTATCCCGGCGTCGCAAAGCCGGTCGAGCACTTCCCAGAGGGCCTTTTGGATGCCATGATTGACAATGATTTTGAGTTTGCCGCCAACAATCGCGCGGCGATTCTGAAGGAATGGCAGTCTCGCTATGACGGAAAGTCGGAAGCGAAGTAATCCCATTCGCAGGAGGGGCGATCATGCCTCTCCTGCGCACCACACTCTTGTTCCCAACAATACAACCTACTCACCCGGTTCAGACCGGCCAGGTACGGCCGTGCCCGAGGTGCAGATATGAGGACTTCTCCCGTGCTTCAGAAAACGCCACCCGGTGAACTGTATCTCAGTATCCAAAACCTGTGGAAAGCCTTTGGCAGCTTTCTTGCACTCAAGGATATTTCGCTGGAAATTAACGAAGGTGAGTTTGTCTGCTTTCTAGGCCCGTCAGGATGTGGAAAAACAACTCTGCTGCGTGCCATTGCAGGTTTGGACCTGCAAACCAAAGGTACGGTCATGCAGGACGGTATGGACGTGTCCAACCTACCCCCATCCGAGCGTGACTTTGGGATCGTATTCCAGTCCTATGCGCTATTTCCCAACCTCACAATTGAGAAGAACATCGCTTTTGGTCTGGAAAACTCGGGCCGCAGCAAATCTGAAATTGCGGTCCGTGTGAACGAGTTGCTGCATCTGGTTGGCCTTCCCGATCAGGGTAAAAAATACCCTGCGCAATTGTCGGGCGGGCAACAGCAAAGGATTGCACTGGCGCGCGCGATTGCTACCAAGCCCGGATTATTGCTGCTGGACGAACCTCTGTCGGCGCTGGATGCCAAGGTACGTGTCCATTTGCGGCACGAAATCAAGGAATTGCAGCGCAAGCTGGGCGTGACCACCGTGATGGTGACTCATGATCAGGAAGAGGCGTTGGCCATGGCTGATCGTATCGTGGTCATGAATCATGGGGTTATTGAGCAAGTGGGTTCACCCACAGAAATCTACCGGGAACCGGCCAACCTGTTTGTGGCCGATTTTATTGGCGAAATGAATCAGATTAAGTCTCAAGTTACGAAGGGCGGGCGGTTGAGCGTTGGTGAAAAAACCTTTGCCTGCCTGGGTCATCAGTTCAACGATGGAACACCGGTTGTTGCAGCAATCAGGCCGGAAGACGTAATTCCTCATGAAGCTGGGTATCTGGATACCGGCGGAAACCGCAACTGCATCGAAGTGACACTTGATGAGATGGAGTTCCTAGGCTCGTTCTGGCGCTGCCGTCTAAGCAACGAGCGGTTCGGGTCATCAGAACTGATTGCTGATTTTTCGATCAATGCTGTGCGCCGTCTTGAGCTGGAAGAGGGGTGCAGCATGGTGATTGAGCTTCCTGAAAACCGTCTGATGGCGTTTGATGTTGTGGAGACCGAGGCATGAGCACGATTTCCACAAATACTGGTACGCTGCCCCCCGGACCGGATATCAAGCCGAAGCTCAGCCGTGACGATTTGCTGATGCGTGGCAGCATGATGGTCATCGTGCTCTACCTGATCGTGACTCTGGCGCTGCCGCTTTACACAATGCTTTCCAAGTCGTTTTCCACCTATCGAGTGGAACTGTCGCAATACGAGTTTCAGGTCAGCGACGAGGCGGGCGTTTTTGACGGCACAATTCTGTCCGGAGATGCGCTGAACCGGCAAACCGAGGTATTCGCCGACACCGATCTTGTGACAGGCTCGGACGGGCGCTTGCCTGTGACAGGTTTGTTCCCGGATTTCAGCTTCCGCAGCCCGGTCATGTATCAGATCCGTAACACAAGCGACTCCGGGCGCTTTCTGGTCGGATCAACTCTGCAGGACGGTACCGACTGGATCGAGCTTGATTCCAACACCTTCCGCCGGGTTCAGTTGCGGCCCGTTCAATCACGGGGCCTGGACAACTTTGTAAACTACTTCTCGACACCTGCGCTGTTCAATTCGATCAAGAACTCGCTTTGGATATCCGTCGTAAGTACCATCGTAACAGTAACGCTGGCCTTTTGGTTTGCCTATGCGCTCAATCGCAGCTGTATGCGGTTCAAAGGTGTATTTCGCCTGATCGCGATGGCACCGATCCTTGTCCCCTCGCTCTTGCCGGGTATCGCTTTGGTATACCTGTTCGGCAATCAGGGCATGATCAAGGAACTATTGTTCGGTGCAAGTATCTATGGCCCGATCGGCATTGTGATCGGATCAGTGTTTTTCACCTTCCCACACGCCTTCCTGATTATTTCAACAGCGCTCGCGATTTCGGATGCCCGGCTTTATGAGGCCGCTGCTAGCTTGCGATCAACCCCTTGGCGCACGTTCTGGACGGTCACCGTTCCGGGTGCCCGCTATGGTCTGATCTCAGCCGCCTTTGTGGTGTTCAATCTGGTGATTACCGATTTCGGCCTGCCTAAAGTCATCGGCGGACAGTTCAACGTGCTTGCGGTGGATATCTACAAGCAGGTGATCGGCCAGCAGAACTTTGAGATGGGCGCGGTTGTGTCAGTGGTTCTGGTGATCCCGGCAATCCTGGCCTTTGCCATTGACCGTATGGTTCAGTCCAAACAGGTTGCGCTGCTGTCCGCACGGTCGGTGCCGTACCAGGCAACCCCAAACCCAAAAGCGGACCGGCTGTTCCTGATTTATTGCAGCCTGATCGGCCTGTTCATTGTCGGCCTTCTGGCGGTGTGCCAGTTCGCGGCGCTGATCAAGTTCTGGCCCTATGACCTGAGCCTGAGCCTGCGGAACTATCAGTTCGACAAGATGGATGGCGGTGGATGGGGATCGTATTTCAATTCGATCCGGTTGGCCTTGCTGACCGCAGTGATTGGCACAACCGTTGTGTTCTTCGGTGCCTATCTGGTCGAAAAATCGCAAGGGTTCCGCACCGGAAGGTCGATTTTTCAGATGTTCGCGATGTTGCCGATGGCAATTCCTGGTATGGTGCTGGGGCTGTCCTACATCTTCTTCTTCAACAACCCTTCAAACCCCTTGAACGGCATCTACGGCACCATGGCAATACTGGTGATCTGTACAGTGACGCACTTTTACACTGTATCGCACCTGACGGCGGTGACCGCGCTGAAACAAATGGACCGCGAGTTCGAGTCAGTTTCGGCCTCGCTCAAACAGCCGACGATGAAACTGTTTGCGCGTGTAACGGTTCCAGTTTGCCTGCCAGCAGTTTTGGACATATCCATTTATCTGTTCGTTAATGCAATGACGACTGTGTCAGCGGTCGTGTTCCTCTACTCGCCTAAAACGACGCTCGCGTCTATCGCTGTGCTGAACATGGATGATGCCGGGGATATTGCACCAGCTGCGGCGATGGGCATGATGATCTTTTACACCAATGCTGCGGCCCGGATCATTCACCTGATTGCGTCCAAAGGGATATTGAAACGCACTCAGGCCTGGCGCAGTCGCTGACGGCCACTCCTGCTGATACCAAGCCCCGCCAATCAATCGTTGGCGGGGTTTTCTTCCAAGGTACGTTGCGCAAACTCTGTGAAGGCGCGGATGATCTTCACTTCGCGCCTCTGAGACAGAGATATAATGCTCTCGCCCATCTGCAGGTTGATGCCTTTAAGTTTGATTTGCCGGAGACGGTCATCATGACCATATTCCGCCTGCGAGACAAAACCGATACCTGCACCCGAGGCCACAAGCTCCCGTATCGCTTCGCGCCCCTCAGCTACAATCGCGGGTTTCAACGTTATCCCGTGTTTTTTGGCCTCGTCTTCAAGTTTCTGGCGCGTTTTTGATCCCGTTTCGCGGAAAATTAACGGTAGATTTGATAGCTCTTCCAGAGACAGTGTCGGCTTCGACGCCAAAAGAACACTCTGTGCGGCAAAGGCCACGATCTCTGTGGAACCAAGACTTAAGACATCCATATCCTTGCCGGGAGACAGGCTGCCCACTACGCCAATTTCCGCGTTGTAAGCCCTGAGCTCTTCCAGGATCTCTTCGCTATTCCCCGAGCGTACGGTGATCGTGACATTCGGGTTTTTCTTTTGAAAAGGCCCCAGAAAGGCTGTCATGTGGTGTGCAGAGTCGGCGATGATGCGCAACTCCCCATCGACCACGGCCTTAGTCTCGGATAGGTAATCCTCGATCTGACCTTCGATCTCGAAATATTGCTTCGTATATCGGTAAAGCTGCTCACCGTCGGGTGTCAAAGTCACACGTTTGCGCTCGCGTTGGAACAACAACAGATCATGATCCTGTTCCAGCTTTCGCACCTGTTCCGAAATTGCCGGTTGCGTCAGAAAAAGAGCCTCTGCAGCACGCGAAAATCCGCCATGCTTGGCTACAAAATGAAAGGCCTTGAGCTGGCTGTGCCGCATAGTAGTACTCCGAAATCAGATCATAGGCTGTGCTTATAATTAGATTGATATTTGCAATTTCACATATAGCAACATTTGCTGCAATTGTGTTCTTGAAAATACCTTTCTGGAGCCTGGTAATGACGCCTTCCATTCCCAAAATCGAACAACCGCGCCTTGGTGAACCTTACCTTCTGACACCCGGTCCTTTGACGACATCCTATGCCGTAAAAGAAGCCATGCTAAAGGATTGGGGCAGTTGGGATGACGATTTTCGTGCCATGACGCAAGAGCTGCGGACAAGCCTGCTCGCGCTATTGGGCGTGGGCGCCGATGATTTTGACTGCGTCCCGATGCAGGGCAGTGGTTCGTTTTCGGTCGAAGCGATGCTTGCGTCATTCATTCCGCGCGATGGCAAAGCGCTGGTGCTGGCAAACGGAGCGTATGGCCAGCGCTCGGCGCAAACGCTGGTATATCTGGGACGCGATCATGTGGTGCTGGACAAGGGTGATTACCTGCCCCCCCGGGGCAGCGAAGTGGCAGAGATTCTGGCTAAAGATCCTGAGATCACACATGTAGTAGCGATCCATTGCGAAACCTCCTCGGGCATTCTGAACCCCGTCGAAGAGATTTCCGAGGCGACCTATGCCGCCGGGCGTAAGCTTCTGATTGACTCAATGTCAGCTTTCGGTGCGATCGAGTTAAAACCAAGCGAGGTCAGGTATGAGGCGATGGTGTCCTCGGCCAACAAATGTATCGAAGGTGTACCAGGATTCGGCTTCATCGTCGCCCGCAAGTCCGAACTTGAGACGGCCGAGGGCAACAGCCATTCTTTGTCGCTGGATGTTCATGCGCAATGGGCACATATGAACAAGACCGGTCAGTGGCGGTTCACCCCTCCGACCCATGTGGTGGCGGCGTTCATTGAGGCACTCAGGGCGCACTCCGCCGAAGGGGGCGTACCAGGCCGCGGCGAGCGCTATACCCGCAACCGTGATGTCATGGTCGCCGGCATGCGCGAGTTGGGCTTTGAAACACTGCTGGACAATCGCTGGCTCAGCCCAATTATCGTCACCTTTTTCTGCCCGGCGGACGAAAACTTCGTATTCGATCAGTTCTATACCCTTATGAAATCTAAGGGTTTCATCATCTACCCGGGCAAGCTGACAGTGGTCGACAGTTTCCGTGTCGGATGTATCGGCCAAATGGACGAACACGTCATGCGTAAAGTTGTGACCGCAGCAAAGGAATCATTGGAGGAGATGGGTGTCACAAGCGCTGCACCGCCCCTCCGGGCATTGGAAGAACGCGCCAAACTGGCAGCTTAACTATCAAGGAACATAATAAGATGACCATCCAAACACCCGTTGAAGCAAACGAACGCGTCTATCCGACGCCGAAAGTGCCCGCAATCGCCATCTGCCTTGATGGGTGCGAGCCGGAATATCTGGAAGTCGCAATAGCCAAGGGTCTGATGCCCAACCTTAAGCGGATGCGCGAGACCGGTACCGACCGGTTGGCCCATTCTGTGATCCCTTCCTTCACCAACCCCAACAACCTGTCGATCGCCACCGGCCGGCCGCCTATCGTGCATGGTATCTGCGGCAACTATTTGATCGACCCTGACAGCGGCGAAGAGGTCATGATGAACGACGTGCGGTTCCTGCGCGCGCCGACCATTTTCTCGCAATTCTACGATGCTGGGTTCCGCGTCGCCATGGTTACCGCCAAGGACAAGCTGCGCGCCTTGCTCGGTGCCGGGTTGAAATTTGACGAAGGACGCGCCGTTGCCTTTTCTTCGGAACGCTCGGGCGAGACGACTTTAGCCGAACACGGGATCGACAATGCAAGCAAATGGCTGGGCATGGACGTCCCAGAGGTCTATTCGGCCGAACTGTCCGAGTTTGTATTCGCCGCCGGCGTCAAGCTGCTGAAAGAGTTCAAGCCCGACGTGATGTATCTGTCAACCACCGACTATATTCAGCACAAGTTTGCGCCTGAACAGCAAGGTGCGCTTGATTTCTATGCCATGTTTGACCGCTATCTGGGCGAGCTTGACGAACTGGGTGCCGCCATCGTTGTGACCGCCGATCATGGCATGAAGCCAAAGCACCTAGCTGATGGGTCCCCCGCCGTTGTCTACGCACAGGATCTGATGGATGAATGGCTTGGTAAGGACGCAGCGCGCGTCATCCTGCCGATCACCGACCCGTACGTGGTGCATCACGGTGCGTTGGGCTCGTTCGCGACGGCCTATCTGCCCGAAGGCGCAGATCAGGACAACATCATTGCCAAACTCAGGGCAACCGAAGGTATAACCCATGTGCTGACCAAGGCCGAGGCCATTGAGCAATTCGAACTGCCGGGCGACCGGATTGGCGACATCGTGATGGTTTCTGGCGAGAACATCTGCATTGGCACATCAGAGCACCGCCATGATCTGGCGGCCCTGAAAGAACCGCTGCGCAGCCATGGCGGTTTGACCGAACAAGAGGTTCCGTTCATCGTGAACCGTGTCATTGACCTGCCGAACCAGCCGGTTTTACGCAACTTCGACGCCTTTTTTTACGCAACCACAGCGGCGGCACAGTAAGTCATGAAAGATCAAACCATGTCGAACATCGAAGTACGAAACGAAGGGATGCGGATCGGTGGTGAAGTTGTATTCACTGACGAAACCGTTCCGGTGCTGTATCCCTATACCAACGAGGTGGTGGGTCATGTACCGGCCGGAACCGCTGAACATGCACGCAAGGCCTTCGAGATTGCGGCGAACTACAAGCCGAAACTCACCCGTTATGAACGCAGCCAGATCCTGCAGCGCGCGGGAGAACTGATCGGAGAAAAGCGTGAGTATCTGGCCAAATGGCTGACGCTGGAACTTGGCATTTGCCATCAGCACGCAATCTATGAAACCAAGCGCGCGCAGGACGTCTATCAGTTTGCCGCCGCCGAAGCGCTGAAAGACGACGGCGAGATATTTTCGTGCGATCTGACCCACAACGGCAAAGCCCGCAAGATTTTCACGACGCGAGAACCCGTAAACGCGATCAGTGCGATCACGCCATTCAACCACCCGCTGAACATGGTCAGCCACAAAATTGCTCCATCTATTGCGACCAATAACTGCATGGTCTGCAAACCGACGGAACTGACCCCGCTGACAGCGCTGACTTTAGCTGACATTCTCTATGAAGCGGGGCTGCCGCCGGAGATGTTCCAGGTTGTCACGGGCTGGCCCGGCGACATCGGTGATGAAATGATCACCAACGATCACATCGACATCATTACCTTCACCGGCGGTGTACCGGTCGGCAAGATGATCGCCGAAAAGGGTGTCTACAAACGCCAGGCTCTGGAACTCGGCGGCAATGACCCCCTAATTATTCTCAATGATCTCAGCGACGCGGATCTGGACAAGGCGGCAACAATTGCGGTTGCGGGCGCGACGGGCAACTCGGGCCAACGCTGTACGGCGGTCAAGCGCATTTTGGTGCAGGAAAGCGTGGCGGACAAGTTTGTGCCGCTGGTTTTGGAAAAAGCCAAGAAGATTAAGTTCGGCGATCCGCAGGATCCCGAAACCGAGCTGGGCTGCGTGATCCACGACAAGGCGGCAGAAGTCTTTGAAAATCGTGTCTATCAGGCCGAGAAAGAGGGCGCAGTAATCCTCTACCACCCAGGTCGTCAGGGCGCGCTACTGCCACCCATCGTAGTCGATAAAGTACCCCATGACAGCGAATTAGTGATGGAGGAAACCTTTGGCCCGATAGTCCCCATTGTGCGTGTGCCCGACAATGATGAAGAGGTTATGGCGATTTCAAACTCGACCGAGTTTGGTCTGTCTTCGGGCGTCTGCACCAACGATCTGAATCGCGCGATTGCCTTTATCAACGGGTTAGATGTTGGCACCTGTAACATCTGGGAACAGCCCGGATACCGCATCGAAATGTCCCCCTTCGGCGGCATTAAGGACAGCGGTAACGGCGTCAAAGAAGGCGTCATCGAAGCAATGAAGTTCTTTACCAACGTCAAGACCTATTCCCTGCCCTGGCCCGGCTGACATTCCTGCCCTTCCCGTTAGCGGGCGGGGCTTCAAAATTCCTCCCCCTACTGGCGGACCTTTCGGGGTCCGCAACTTTTACGAAGCGACAGCGAGAACCGGATATGCCACAGATTGTCCATACCGAAGGGGAATCGAATACTTCGGAAGCCCGCAAAACCTGGCTGAAGAAGTCTATCGGCCCCAAATCTTCGCCACTGTTAAAACGCGACGCGGATGTGTTCCTGCATCAATCCTTGTCCAGCCCCTGCGTCAGCACGATTGCCAAGGCAGAAGGGATCTGGATCGAGGACCTCGATGGCCGCCGCTATATGGATTTCCACGGCAATTCGGTGCATCACATCGGTTATGGCCATCCCCGGTTGGTGCAAGCGATCAAGGATCAGCTGGACGACCTGCCCTTTGCCCCGCGCCGCTTCACCAATGACCCGGCGGTGGACCTGGCCGAAAAATTGGTCGCTATCACCCCCGGTGATCTGGGCAAGATACTTTTCACCACCGGCGGCTCGGACGCTAATGAAGTCGCGCTCAAGATCGCGCGCGCCGCTACGGGCCGCTTCAAGACGCTCAGCTTCTGGGACGCCTTCCATGGTGCCGGTTTTGGCGCAGCAAGCATTGGCGGCGAGGCCACGTTCCGCAGCCATATTGCCGGGCCACTTTTGCCGGGAACCGAGCATGTGGCCCCCTTCCACCCCACCCGCTGCCCTTATGGGCACACAACGCTTGAGGCCAGCGCCGAAGCCTGCGCCAACATGATCGACTATGTGCTGGAGCGCGAAGGTGACATCTGCGCCGTAGTGGCCGAAGCGATGCGCGCCGTCCCCATTGTGCCACCGCCGGGTTTCTGGAAACGGGTGCGCGAAATCTGCGACCGCCATGGTGCATTGCTGATCCTGGACGAGATTCCGACGGGGTTGGGTAAGACCGGGCAGATGTTCTCGTTCCAACATGACGAGATCGTTCCCGACATTGTCACCATCGGCAAATCACTGGGCGGAGGTATCCTCCCCATCGCCGCCTGCATCGCCCGCAAGAATCTGGATGTTTGCGGTGATTTTGCCATCGGGCACTACACTCACGAAAAGAACCCTGTCACCGCGCGCGCCGCATTAACCACGCTGCAGATCATTGAGGATGAGGGATTGGTCGAACAGGCGTCGGAGTTGGGCGAACACGCAATATGCCGACTTATGGAGACATTGCAAAACGTTCCCATCGTTGGCGACATTCGGGGCCGTGGCCTTATGTTCGGGATCGAGATCGTCGAAGACCGTGTTACCAAGACACCGGGAAATACCCGCGCGGAACGGATCTATTATGCCTGTCTCGAAGCGGGGCTGAGCTACAAGATCAGCCAGGGGTGCGTTCTGACCCTGTCGCCGCCGCTGACAATTTCGAAAGGTGAACTAGACCGGGCAATCGATGTCGTGGTTGCTGCGATTGAAGACGAGGTTTAACCGGTCGGTCCGCATACGCCGTGCAAAACTCTAGCGCGGGGGAGCACCGTCCAAACCGATCAAACCCTGACGCGGATGACACGGCGCGAGCGCTCACCGCGAAGTTGATTGAAACCGACGTCTCTAACGCCGTGGTCAAAAAAGTAAAAGCTACTTGCAGATTATCGCACAAGAGCTGCGGTGAACTGAGCCTATATTGAAGTCGGAGTGAAGTATGGCGATCGTCACCTTCCTGATCAGCCTGGCCGGGGCCACCATGCTGCTGCTGTACGCGGTCCGCATGGTGCGTACCGGGATAGAACGCAGCTACGGCGCGTCGTTCCAGCGGGTGATGACGCAACAACGCAGTTACGTGCAAGCTTCACTGGTGGGCGTGGTGATGGCGATGGTGCTGCAAAGCTCGGCGGCGGTAGCTCTGTTAAGCTCCGGTTTTGCTGCCAGCGGATTGCTGAGCTTTCCGGCTGGGCTGGCCATTGTGCTGGGTGGCGATCTGGGATCGGCACTGATCATTCAAATTCTTTCGTTCAAACTGGACTGGCTTGTTCCGTTGCTGCTGGCCGTTGGCGGCTATCTGTTCGTCAAGACCGAGGTTAAAAAAGCCCGGCAGTTGGGGCGTATCCTGATGGGTGTTGCCTTTATCCTGATCTCGCTCAGGTTCCTGCGCGAAGCGATGGACCCCATTCGCGACAGCGCATTTCTACCCGCCGTAGCCGACTATTTGGCCCGGGACTATATTACCGCCTTCCTTGTCGGAGGTGCGCTGGCCTTTGTCATGCATTCTTCGGTCGCAGCCATCCTTATGTGCGTGACGCTTGTGCAGATTGGCGCAATCCCGTTCGCCGCCGGTATGTCATTGGTCTTTGGCGCGAATTTCGGCTCAGCCTTCATACCGGTCTGGCTGACGCGAGGGATGCCCGTGACCGCCCGGCGTATACCCTATGCCAATCTGGCGCTACGGGGCAGTTGGGCATTAGTGACATTGTTTGCGGCTAACTTCGCCTTGCGGACCGGGCTGTTGGGCGACCCGCAAGGGGGCCAGATGCTGGTTAACGTACATCTTGCATTCAACCTGTCGCTTCTGGTTCTGGCTCTTCCGATTTGCGGACGCGTGGAGGGCTTGTTCGATAGGCTCTTGCCCGACCAGAAGAAAGAAAAGGAACCCCGACCTGCGCGCCTGACCTGCGCACTGGACATGGAAAACGTGGCTAACCCGAGCCAGGCCATGCCGAGCCTCAAGCGTGAGCTTCTGCGGATGAGTGACTTTCTCGAAACCATGTTCCGTCCTGTCCTGGAACTGTACCGCAGTGGAGACAAGGAACAGATCCGCTCGGTACAGGCTATTGACGAGGACGTAAACAGATGCCTTTCCGATATTCGAGCCTTTATCGCTGCGATGCCCTCAGAGCTATATGAAAAACGGGATGCAAAAACCGCGCGCGATTTAATGGAATTTGCGATCCGGCTTGAAACGGCAGGGGATGTTGTCGCCAAACGCCTGACAGTTTTGGCCGGCGAAATGCGCGCAAAGGGATCAAGTTTTTCGCAGGAAGGCTGGTCGGAACTTGTTCAGATGCACGAGGGAATTCTGGCCAATATGAAACTGGCATCGAATGTGCTGATTTCGGACGATCTGGAAAGCGCCCGGCTTCTCAGCCTTGAAAAAACCGAAATCAAACGCGTGGAGCGGGACAGCCGCAAACGACACCTACGCCGACTGCAGCACGGCACAACGGAAAGCTTCGAGACCAGCGACATTCATCTGGAGACTTTACGGGCATTCCGGGAATTCAACAGCCACATCGCTTCGATCGCCTACCCGGTCCTGTACCGGAATGGTCAGTTGCTTGAGACACGATTAATCACCGAGATTGCTGACTAACGAGTTGCCGAATGGAGTACTTTATTAAGCACTTGGACGACGAAATCGTGTTACTATCGGTAAGGCGGTCTGACACAGGAGTCAGTTTCAATGAAAAAAGTCAAATCAGAAGATGGAAACAAGGAAATAGGTACAAGTAATTCCGTTCGCATACTTCAGTTTGTCTCAGGATTGTCAGGCTTTTTTAAAAGCCTTGCTAATAGACGGTCTCAGGCGGGTGGCTTCGAACCAGCGAAGCCCGTTGATTGCCACTTTGAACTCCGATTCTTCGACACTCCCTCAACTCAATCAAAACAAAGTGAGCCAACCTCCAAAAATAAGGATGGAACCGAAAGTAGCAAGACCCAAAGGGCCGAACCATTTTATTTACCATAATTTCGCTTACGCACCAAATTCTGAAGACGGGGTGGATTCACATCCGAAGTGCAAATTCTCCATCAATGTAGACGTTTGCATGAGGGAAACTAAGGGTCCGCTGCTACCCCAACATGAAATTGAAAGAATGTTTCACGGCGCAGAAAGTGTACGGAACAGCAGCCGCCACTCTGGTCTTCATACGCCGAGGATGCCCCCAAATCGGAATCCTTTCTATTTGGAAAAATCGCGAGCACCAGACACTCACTCGACTGGTGACCAATTCGCATCGGGATCGTAAGTCGAGATGTCAGCAATAATATCGAGTGTATCCGGACCGAAATCCGCCTCGTAGACTATACCGTTTTCGCCCACTAAAAATGAGTGGATACCTGTTTCTCCGTAATCCGAAGGCACCGCAAGCAAGGCGTGTCCCGCGACGAACCGATCGCCTACAAAGTAGGAATATGCTCCGCCAGGAGCATTCTGCCCCTGCCCCTGCAAAATTGTGAAGTAATACCCGAGGAACGGTTCGGGTTCGTAATCGGCCTCACCGTCGCTCCACCCCGAGGCGGCGGCGCGGGCAAGTGCTGCTCCGACAAAACTGTCTTCATCCGGCCAGAAGAGGCCGTTTCGCTCACCGGGATCCGATATGATGGTCCGGGCAAACTCCATGACGCCATCACCATTGTGATCCACGAGACGGAACGCTGCCTGTAGATCAACATAGGCCTCAAGCGTTTCGATCACGTCCAGTTCGTTCAAACCGATTTCACGTGCCGAAAGCTCTTCAATCCCGGCCTCTAAATCAAATCGCCAGCCGGTCTCGCCTTGCAGTATTGGAATTGGAAAGGGCCAACTGTCTTCGCCCAGCAGAAGGACGACCCCATCATTCTCGGGCTGAAAGCGATATCCTTCAGCGTACATGCCAAGCACGTCCCGCCGTCTTTGCTGATCTTCCGCTGGATCGCCCGTTCCGATCAAATCTTCGGCCTCGGGTCCGAATATCTCGAGTAACTTGTTCTGGTCGTCGGCCTTTAGGGCTTGGACAAAAGCGTCCAATGCGGTTTGCGGAGTTTCGAAAAGAGCACTGTCTGACAATGCCGGTCCGGTCGCCATGGCAAGAAGTGTAATAGAAAGAACCGATTTACGCATTTTACCGTCTCCTCTTGCCTTTGGCAGCGTGCCCACGATTGGACGCCTTGCGGGCTTTGCCGCCTGACGATTTTTTCTTCATCGCGTTACCTTTGGACGCTGCGGGCTTGCGCTGAGCCGCTGCCTTTTTTGCCTGTGGTTTCTTGGCGGCTTGCGGCTTCTTTTTTACAGTCTTCTTCGCCGCATCCGGCCGTTTGGTGCGGTCAATGGCCTGCTGCTTGGCTGCGGCCTTGTCCCGATCGACGTTACCGCGGTTCACCTGCGGCAGGGATTTGTCCCCACCACCCCGATTTGCTAGAGCACCGCCTGCGATTGCCCCTGCCCCTGCACCGGCGGCAACTGCCGCCGCGCCGTCGCGGCTAATGTCTGCAGCACCGGATTCTCGGCTTAGTTTCGCGCGGAGTTCATCAGTTCGACCTTCGGGGCGATTGACGGGCAGGTCGCCGCGGCCACCCTCCGGCCTTTTGTGATCTGCAATCTTGTCCCGGGCTTCTTGTTGGCGGTCTGGATTGGGGTTCCATCCGATACCGGTACGGTCGCCCAGATCGATCTCATTGCCAATATTGACGTTGCCATCGACGTCTATGTCGATGTCCGGGTTTCTGTATATCGGGCCACCGCCCCACCCGCCGCAATTCCGGCATCCCCAGTAGCCATACCAGTCATCGTCATCGTCAAAAATCTCGTCAATCAGCGCCACAGTGCCAAAGGTCAGCAGGGCCGCGCCCACCACGTCTCCGGTCGACGGGCCGGTATAGACTGTCTGAGGATTGTATTGTGGGACGTACACTGTTTCGGGTTCTGTCGGGGTGATGATTACCGTGTCGTCATTGGACACCTCGACGGTCTGCTCAGGCCCTGAAACAAGGGCACCGCTGTCAATCGCCTGATCGCGCATGACCTGAACCGCATCCATCACATCATCGGATTGGGCCAGCATGGCTGTGCCCATTGTCTCGGTCCAATCGATATGGGTTGCCATCTGACCAACGATTTCGGGGAATGCCGTCGCCAACACACTGACGGAAGGATCCCAGCCCATCGCTTCGATTTCCGGCTCAAGTTCAACGGGATCGCGCTCAGCGTTGTCCAGCAGATACCGCTCGGCCTTCACAATCTCCAACGGCTGTGTGGCGGCGACAAAAATCTGTATCAGCAATGTGTCGGGGTACAGAGCCACCGGAGCGACCAATGTCTGTAGCTCAGCGTCAGTTAAAAGGTCGGCGGAAGTCGCTGATGCATCATCAGTCGCAGCGGTGTCATTGGATGCCTCTTGTGCGAACAGGGCAGTAGATGCACCAATACCGAGCGCAAAAATTAGATATCTTAACATATTGCGATCCTTCAATTTCTAAAAGGATCACTCAAAAATCCGATTCTGGCAATCAAATGGGCAAAAGGATCGCCGTAGCGGGACAAATGCGCGGATCTTTTTTCAAAAAAACTGGGGGGGAAGACAATGAGTCAGGTGCTGACTTACCGCGATCGTCAAGGCAGATCCTTGCCTTCATGCATTTTCCAACCAAGCTAGGAAGGCAAGCATTGAAGCGACAAAGGCCAACTATCGCCTCAGTTCCTGTTAGAAAGCACTCCGGGATGATTGGGAATTTCACCCCCGGAAGAACTTGTTCCTCTGATCATCTCTGGCTCAAGAACAGGAAGCTCAGCGGTGAGCTTCGCAGCTTCCATTTTGATCGCTTCGGCCAAGTCTGCCACGAGGGAATTCTCAACCTCTCCGCGCGTAATAAGGGCAGCGATGACAGATACAGTCTGCACTTTCTGTCCGGGAAAGCCATACGGGTCCAAGTCTATCATCGCGTTCTGATATACCGGGTTGTTTTCCAGGAACGAAGAAACACTTGGACCGACAACCTGAACCAGCGTTAAGCCACACTTCGCCAGCACACGCCCGATCTGTTCATTTGGGTGCCCCAATACGAAGATGCTCGCATCAATCCGGGCCTCGCAAAGTTCGTCCAAGGCGTTCTTCGGTTCAAGCTCATAGGTTGAACCGAAGAAGTCCAGCTCAAGATCAAACTCTTGCAGAAATTTTCGGATCGTCGCATTCCGACCCGACGCGGATCGACCGATATCCACTGACTTGCCGCGCAGGTCTTGGATCGTTTCAATACCCGAACCTGGCGCTGCGAGGATCGTTACGGCTTCGCTGAACAGGGGCAATACGACACGGAGATCACTCATCGGGCCTTGTTGTGCGAAAACTGCGGTACCGTCGAAGGCCGCCTTTTGCCAGTCGGACTGCGCTATCGCAAAATCCAACTCCCCGGTCCTCATCATTGTCAGATTGTAGACGCTTCCCGGAGTCGGTTCAGGGCTACATCTGCGCCGAGAATCGTCACGTGCGTTAAACACATTGCAAATTGCTCGGGCAACGGGGAAATAGTTCCCAGATACGCTCCCGGACCCGATACTAAAAACTCTGACCTCTTCAGCGGCTGCAGAGCACGGCAATAAAGGGAAAAGTGCCAAGAAAAGAGTGAATAAGCGTTTTACCATTGTTCGGACCAATCGTATTATCACTGCAATTGTAACAAGTCGCTTCGATATGCCTGATTTTGTTTACGACATCCCTACAGACAGGCTGGCTATATGGTTTGTTCTCGTGGCTCTGGCTGCGGTGGCAATTGGGTTGTTTGTCGTCAAACCCGTTCTTCGAATTCTGCTGGGAACCGGCCCCGAATTCAACTCATCAATCAATTATGTCACGTCTGGTTTCAGTCTTTTTTACGGCTTGTTGCTGGGTCTTCTTACCGTCGCCGCCTACCAGAACTCGGAGCGGGCCAAAGAGAGCATTCTGCTGGAAGCGACGTCGCTGGGTTCATTATATGCGCAATTGAACGTCTATCCCGAACCTTACCAGAGCGAGGTGAAGCTTATCCTGAGGGACTATGTGCTTTATACAATCCACAGTGATTGGCCGGCACACCGGCAAGGTGGGATACTGAATGGTGGATACAATCGCGCGGAATCCATCAGACAGAAACTGGCAGAGTTCTCACCGATAACCCGATCAGAGCAAATTGTTCACACCGAAGTTATTTCGTCGTTTCAGGATTTCTCCGATGCCCGGCAATTGCGATTGGCTGGTGTGGGCACCGCTATCCCGAACGTCCTTTGGCAGGCCGTTCTGGTTGGAGCTGGGATCAGTGTTCTGTTGATGACAATGTTTCGGATCAGAGTACGCCAACATATTGTTCTGGGCAGCATCACCGCTGTTTTTCTTGGTGTCATACTCTTCGTCATTGTCACTCTTGATCGTCCGTTGCGAGGGCAAGCCGCACTACAGCCTGAGCCCTTTGAGCTTCTGTGGAGCCGCCTCATGGTCTGGGATGAACCACCCGGAGAGAGGTTCTGACATGGCTCGGTTCGATGTCAGGAATGTCGAAGGGATGCGGCAATTATGTATTGGGCTTGAAGACGAAACCGTCCAAGCCGCACGTGGGGCCCTGTCGAACTTTCACGGCGATGTTTCTTTTACTCCGAAACTGCCCGGCCCAGGTGATATTTTTCGGAGCATGTTCACACGGGAGTCCCGTATACGACCCTACTATTCGGGCACGGGAAAAGTATATCTGCAGCCGTCCCTCGCAGGCTTTCATGTGTTCGACGTCCAACCCAACGAGACGTGGATCCTGGAGCCCGGCGAATACTGGGCCAGTGAAGCGTCGGTCAATCTTGGTCTGCATCGCGACCCGCTTCTTGCAAGCTGGTGGGCAGGTGATGGTCTGCTTGCCTGGAAAACCAGGTTGCGCGGGGCAGGCAAAGTGGCAATTAACGCGCCCGGCCCGGTCGAGGAGGTATCCATAACGGACGGAGAGCTGAAGGTTCAGGGACGACTGGTTCTTGGCCGAACGTCCGGGTTGCGCTTTCGGTCCGTACGATCTGCAAGGTTCCCCAGAAACCTGATTTCTGGCCAGACCCGGCTCAGGCTGTTTGAAGGCTCGGGAAAGGTCCTTGTTTCCTGGACACCGTATTGGAACGAGTACCTGCACAACCAGATGAGCGGAGGCGATCATATTCGTGGATCATTGTTTGAGTAGCAAGGCCCGCTTGGTCTTGTAGCGGCCGACAAAATGACCTTCGGTTGTCCGATTACCGCAATGGATAGGCCTCTGGCGAAATCGAGCTGTGATCCTCAACATCCCATCCGAGTTTCATAAGATTGTCGCCTGCGATACGGGAGACCTCGCCTGAGACATACAAAGAAACGGGTACATCACCATTGCTTACGACTTTGGACGCAAAGTTATCAAGTACAGCCGTCCAACTCAGGTGGTCCACCGGCGCCATGATCACTGTTCCTGTGTCAATTGTGATGCCAACAATGGTACCTTGCTCACGCAGTTCGGCCAATGACGTCCTGGTGAGATGATACGTCCTGAGCATATCCAGCGTCTGCACCAGAAATCGGGCCTGACCCTCCGATCCGACGCTCAAAACCAAAGGAATTATTTCGGCTCGGCCCTGCACGCCCTCCAGTGATTTCAAGGAATCTGCGACCACAACCTGCATGCTGAGCGTATAGTAGCTGTGGCGGAGGAAACGATCGACCTGTTCGCGGGGAACATCGATGGACAACAGACTATCTTCGACACCGACGCGAAGATCGCCGGGCGCCGTATCCCAGACCCAGTCACTGAGCCGCGAGGAAGACGTCAGGACAAGCCCACCAGGAACAAGACTGGTCAGAACGTTGACGCCAAGACCACCAGCAAAAGCAGCCCAGGTAACCTGATCCAGCTTGTCCGCCAGTGCCTGATTGGTGGTATAAGGATCAACACCCAGTTCTTTGGCCAAACGGCGCCTTTGTTTGTCAAACCCAAGAATATTGACGGCAACATCTCCGCCGGTGCGCGCCACGCTTTCGGCAAGACTGTCGTTTGGTATCGCCTGTTGCCCGGATGAGCCGCCGGGAAGTGCAGATGCACTGCCGGGATCAACACCAGGTAGGTGGCCATTCCGGGTATCGCCCAGTTTTTGCAGCCCCGTTTTGGCGGACCTTCCTGTGCGCTTGAAAAAGCGACCAACACCGTCCGGGACTCCTTTCAGAGTTTCCTTTGGCTTCTTGACCAGCTGGCGCAGATTTCCAAACGTGTCTTCGGCTGTATCCTGGGCTGCTTCAACAAATCGCTCGTCGGTTTCCATATGCTCCAGCGCGGCAAGCGCTCTGATCTCGTTCAGCCGAACCGCGAGCATACCGGGCCCCGAAGCTGAAAACTGACCGAACTCGGTTTCAATGACGTATGTCGCCATGAAACCATCAGTCTGAACTTGGTCTTCCACGCGATAAATCTTGGCCTCAAGGGGAATATTGTTGGCCCCGTCTTGCGCCGATAAAACAGGGGGATCTTCATATTCTGCGCTCCAGGTGACATTTGGCAGGAACAATAGCAAAAAAGGCACCAGCCTTATGGCTCTACCGCGCTTCAAATTCATGTTCACCCCCCTGCCCCTTGTTCTTCAACCCCGGTCAAAACACCGACCAATTTAATCTATGCGCCAATTGTTCGATCGCCTTGGTGGCCAATATCGAGTTTCCCTTGTCATCCAGCCCCGGACTCCAGGCCGTGATTGAAGCGACCCCAGGGACAATGGCGACAATACCTCCGCCGACACCGCTTTTACACGGCAGACCTATTCGAAAAGCCACCTCACCTGAGGCGTCATAGCAACCGCAGGTCATCATGAGGGCGTTGATGCGACGGGCACGTTCCGGCGTGACACCCGCAGATTTTGCGACTGGTCCGACGCCGCCTGTTGCAAGGAACCGCGTGGCGGTCGCAAGTTGAAGGCAGCTCATATTGATGCTGCATTGCCGGAAATAGCGTTCGGTGACTTCGACCACATCGGATTGGATGTTGCCTTCTGCCTGCATGAAATAGGCCAGCGCCCGGTTTCGGTCGCCTGTTGCGACCTCGGATGCAAAGACCTCTTCGTCGACAGATATGTCAGGCGCGTCTGCCAGCCGCCGGCACAGATCCAGAACCGGGTGCGGTGCTGTCACGTCAGATTGATGGGCCAGGATCACATCAGACACCACGATTGCGCCGGGATTGATAAACGGATTGCGCGGTTTGCCGCGTTCGAATTCAAGCTGAACAATCGAGTTGAACGGATCACCCGAGGGTTCACGCCCTACGCGCCGCCACAACGTGGCACCAACATGTTCAAGCGCAACAACCAGCGCGAACACCTTCGAGATGCTCTGGATTGAAAACGGCAGCTCCGCATCACCGGCCGTGATTGGGGGGCCATCCAGTGGCGCAACAGCGATCCCGAAACGGTTGAGCGGTACGCGCGCGAGTTCGGGGATATAACTTGCCACCTCACCACGATTGGCATCTCCGGCCATTTGCACCTGAATATCGTCAAGAATGTGCTGGATCTCGGAAGGGTCAGGATGATTGGGCATCTTCGCTCCAGATTTTTTCGGATACGCCATCGGTTGAACCATTGAAGTCCTCATAAACAAAGACCGGTTCCTGTCCCGCTTTCCTCTGACCGAAATAGTCTTTGGTCAGTCGGTATACTGTCCCGGACAACAGCAGGATTGCCGTCAGGTTGATAACAGCCATCACACCCATAGCGGCATCGGCAAAGTTAAAGACCGTCGCGACCGTCTGCAGCGCACCCCAGACAACCATTCCCAGACAGGCCGCGCGAAGTGCGGTGATACCTGCTTTGCCCTCGAGGCCGAGAAAGACCATCGCATTCTCAGCATAGGAATAGTTGCCAAGTATGGACGTGAATGCAAAGAAGATGATCGCAATCGCAATAAAATACGTGCCGACAGGTCCGAGATGAACATCCAGCGCGTTTTGGGTCAATTGCATCCCCGTAGCTTCACTGCCACTCATCACACCTGACAGCAGGATCAACAGCGCGGTTGCAGTGCAGACAAGGATCGTGTCCACAAAGCACCCGAATGCCTGCACAAGCCCCTGACTTGACGGATGGTGCGGCGACGGGGTTGCAACGGCGGCAATATTCGGAGCCGACCCCATGCCAGCCTCGTTCGAGAACAGACCCCGTTTGATGCCATTGAGCATCGCAGCCATTAGGCCGCCCGCAATCCCGCCCGTCGCCTCTTGCAGACCCAACGCGCTTGAAACGATCAACCACAGCAGGGCTGGCACTTCGGTGATGTTCAGGATCATCACGATGATCGCAATCAGTAGATACCCGCACGCCATGAACGGAACGAGAATTTCAGCAACGCGCGCAATTGCCTTGATCCCACCAAAAATGACAACAGCGGCAGCAGCGGCGACCGAAACACCAACCCAGAGTTTTTCAATGCCAAAAGCTCCGTTTAAGGCCTCCGCGATCGAGTTGGATTGCACGGCGACAAATATCAGCCCAAAACTGATAATCAGGCAGACAGAAAACAAAGCGCCTGCCCAGGGGGCATTCAGACCTTTAGAGATATAGAACGCGGGCCCGCCGCGATATTCGCCGGATTTTGTCGTCACTTTGTAAAGCTGCGCCAGCGTGCTTTCGGAATAGGCGGTGGCCATTCCAACCAGTGCGACCATCCACATCCAGAAGATGGCACCCGGCCCGCCCAGTGTCAGTGCCACGGCGACACCGGCAAGATTTCCCGTACCGACACGTGACGCAAGGCTGACCGTCAACGCCTGAAACGGTGTTATGCCACGTTGGTCGGTGCTGGGCGCCGAAGTTATGACCCGCAGCATTTCGCCAAAGTGCCTAAACTGCGGTGCCCCAAGCCGGATCGTAAAATATACGCCTGCACCCAACAGCCCGTATATCAGGACGTAGTTCCAGAGAACGCCATTCAGGCCGTCTACAAAAAATTCCATCTTCAATCCTCATCTAAACAAAAGCTTCAATCTCCTGTTGGTCGTCGCCAGGCGTGTCTTATGGTTCGGTTGGATTTACAGCTGCGACCCGATTGGCAGGATCGCCAGAATTCCAGCCTTCAGATGGTCGAAAAAGCTGCCAGTTGGTTCGCTTCGGTACAACGAAATCGCTCCATCTTCGCGAAGGGATTTCCAAGTAACCCGGTCATTCTCGTCTAGCTGGACGAAATAGGTATTCTCCCGCAATGCTTCATCAAGCACGTGAACCGCACGTGCCGTCAATTCCGGAGAGTCTACCAAGACGCCCATTTCCGTGTTGATATTGACGGATCGCGGATCCCAGTTGAACGAGCCAACAAACAGATAACGGTCGTCGATCGTGAAGGCTTTGGTGTGAAGGCCCGCGCGCGACTGACCCCAGTTCACACCCCTCTGATGGACCTGGTCGGAATCGGGGCGCAGTTCAAACAGTTCGATGCCCCCGTCCAACAACGCGCGTCGTTCCTTTGCATAATGGGCATAGACCGGCGCCACATCGTTTGACGCCAGCGAATTGGTGACAACGCGCACTTCGACCCCACGACCCTCAAGCTCGCTCAGCCATTGGACCCCTTTCTTACGGGGGACGAAATAGGCCGACACGATATTGACCGAACTTTCGGCGTTCCGGAAATAGGGCACCATTTGCGATGCCAGAATGGGCTGATCAGCATCGGCCCCGGCTGCCTTGGATGGCGGGTCGGAATACAGTTTTGCCGGAACCCAATTCAGCCTGAGTGTCTTAAGGGTAAAGTTCTCTTGCGCCGCTTTTTTGACCGCCGCTGCATACGGGGTTTTCAGCGCTTCATCGACACGCGCATTCAGGCGCACGCGGGCATCTGCCAACCCCAGAGTCTCGGGTTCGCCAATCACCGCATGAGCGGGAACGGCAAATTCACTATTCCAGTATTCGTCGAAATTATCGGACACCTCGTTAACCACTGGCCCGGCCACGAGGATATCCAAATCGGCATAGTTCATCTCTTCCTTGGCCAGAAAATACTCATCCCCCACATTGCGGCCTCCCACGATGGAAACGGTGTTGTCTGCCGTTATGGATTTGTTGTGCATGCGCCGGTTAATGCGTTTGAAATCAGTCAGACCTGCAACCAGCAGGCTCTGATCGCGCCAGAATGGGTTGAATAGCCGGATCTCGATGTTTTCATGAGAATCCAGCGCCGCCGTCATCGCGTCATAGCCGGATGTGTCCATGTCATCGAGCAGCAGCCGCACGCGCACACCGCGATCCGCCGCATCCAACAGGCTTTGGGCAAACAATTGCCCGGTCAGGTCGTTGTGCAGCAGGTAGTATTGCGCATCGATCGACACATCCGCTTGCGCCGCCAACACCAGACGCGCGGCTAATGCCTCTTCGCCGTTGCTAATCAGCTTGACCCCCGACCGCCCGTCGCGCGGATCTCCCAGTTTGCGCACCGCAGTCGTCAACCTGCTGTTAGACGGGGTCTCGACCGCACGCGACGGGGTTTGAACAAATTCACGAGGTCCCGTCGAGCAGGCGGCCAGCGCGATCAGTCCCAGCGATACCCATAGTAGTTTTCTCGGCATCATTTTTCTTCCTTTAGCCTTATTCACCAGCCCTAATCGGCGGGGTCGGTCGATCTCACTTCCCGATATACCTTCGTACTTCGGCATCCCATGCTGGGCTCTTGCGGACAGACAGCAGGGCGCGATTGAGAACCTCGACATATTGGCTTTCATCCAGCAGCGCGAAGGCATAGTTCTGTTCTTCGAACTCGTAGGGCAGCACTTCGAGGTTTTCGAAGCGGCCCTGTTCGCGGCCGCGCAGGATTTCGTATTTCAGGGCGGGTGCATCCATGACAACCGCATCGACGCGGTCAGTGTCCAGGCTGGTGACTACCTCGGTCAGGGTGTCATAAGTCCGCGCTGCAATGCCAGATCGTTGTAAGTATTCTGCCGACGTTGAATCCGCCAAAGTTGCAACCCGCACCTTAGCCAGATCGTCGGGCGAACGAATTTCGGATCGGATCTGTTCCAGTGTGAATGCGCTGGCCAGAATGGCCGTGATGCTAGCAACCATGATTGTGCTGCCAACCGCCAACAAAGCGGAAAGTATCCGCGCCGTCGGCGTTTTGAACTCGTAATAGCGAATGGGACCGCGCGTCACGAACAGGAGGCCGATCACCAAAGCCTCCATCACCTTGCCGCCGCGCGATTTCATCGCGTAGAGCTTTGCGTTGATCTTGTGCTCAAGCAGGTAGAACACTCCGCCCACCAGTGCTGCTGCACCCAGCACGATGATGATTGCGGTCAGAATGCGCGGGCTCAGCAGGAACTGCCAAATAGAGCTGAGGTAGCTGGCTTTCTTGATCCCGATGGCCTTGTGCGTCTCGAAAAACGAATGAGAAAAGTCCACCCGTTCTTCACGCTCGGATGTGATCGAAAGACAGGACACGC
>NZ_JBQFMH010000016.1:0-62668 GCF_056531745.1 Ruegeria sp. L12 | reverse complement strand
TTTGTCGATGACAATCTTTCTCGGTAGGCCGTTGACCTCCAGCATTCGCGCGAAGAACTTGGTGGCCGCGGGCTTGTTTCGACGCTGCGAAAGCATGAAATCAAGCGTCTTGCCGTGCTTGTCGACAGCTCGATAGAGATAGACCCAGTTGCCTTTTATCTTTATGTAAGTCTCGTCCATTCTCCAGGAGCGGTGGCACAGTCCCTTCCGACGACGCGCGGCTTCAGCGATTGCGCCGGTTCAGTCGCAAATTTTGCTCCCAACTGTCATTCCGACTGCGGTTTTGATAACGCGCGCTCGGATAAGACAGGGGCAAACCGTGACGATTTCATTCAAAGGCGCGCATTTTCCAAAGGACGTGATCTTACACGCGGTCTTCTTCTACTTGCGCTACAGTGTTTCATACCGGGATCTGGAAGAAATCATGGCCGAACGTGGTGTTGACCTAGACCATGCGACGCTGAACCGCTGGGTAGGTAAATATGCCGTGCTTGTGGCTGAAGCCGCGCGATATCGAAAGCGTGCTGCGGATCATTCTTGGCGCATGGATGAGACTTATGTGAAAGTGAAGGGCGAATGGGAGTATCTCTATCGGGCGATCGACAAGTTCGGCAAAACGCTTGATTTCATGCTTGCCAAGCGCAGAAACAAAGCTGCGGCAACGAAGTTTTTTGCCCGCGCGCTCGAAGCCAACGAGCTGCCGCGTAAAATCGTTATCGACAAAAGCGGGGCCAACACTGCCGGCATCAAAGCCATAAACAAGATGCTGAAAGGCTTTGGTTGCCCAATACCGATTGAATTGGTTAGGCGGAAGTATCTCAATAATATCATCGAACAAGACCATCGATTCATCAAACGACGGATCAGGCCCATGCTCGGTTTCAAATCTTTCGCATCAGCCGCATCTGTCCTGGCAGGCATAGAATTGGTTAACATGATCCTGCAAAGGTCAATTCACGCCCGAACTCCGTCCGTTTCAGCAATTCTCCGAACTGGCAGGCTAAACTGCCCAACAATTTCTATGATGCTTAGCCATCCAAAAAGTTTGCGACAGAACCGGCGGTAATCCTATTTCCAGCAAAACACCGCTGGCCGGGTCGCAGTTTGAAATCGACGGTTCTCTGTGGCGGGCCCAGGTCGCGGTCAAACCCGCGGTTGAGGACGGTGTTGCCTTTGCATTGCGCCGGGCCGTGGCAAAGCAACTGTCGCTCGATGATCTGTTGCAGGCCTTGCCGGACCTGGACGCCAGCATGGCCGACCTGAAATCTTGCGTTGATCCGGCCGACGAGGCTGTGTTCGACGCCTATGAGAACAAAGGATTTGGCGATTTCCTGCGGGCGGCGGTCAAGGCCAAATGGAACATCCTTTTGTCGGGCGGAACATCCTCCGGCAAAACGACATGGTTGCGCGCCTGTCTTGGCGAAGTCTGCCATTCAGAGCGGATTATGACCATTGAGGATGTGCTGGAAATTCGGCCCAGCCAGCCCAACGTCGTGTCTCTCGTGGTCAACAAGAACGCATCGAGCAGTGATCTATTGAAAGCCTGCCTGCGATTCCGGCCGGAACGGATTATCATGGGAGAACTGCGTGGCGCCGAAGCCTATGATTTCCTGTCCGCCATCAATTCGGGCCACCCGGGTGGGATCTCGACCTTGCATGCGGCCTCGCCAGAATCTGCGCTTTCTCGTTTGGCGTTGATGGTCATGCAGGCAGATTGTCACCGGGGCAGTAGCGTAGATCCTTAATGTCGAAGCCGGGCGGCAGAGCCTCTCCATTGCCGTCCAGCGCAGCCCTGAATGCTGTGCGGCCTTGCAGCTCATCCTCCTGTCCGGGCAGCACGAAAATCATCTCTTCCGCGTAGAACCCGGCAAGCTTGTCCATGTCTCCTTCCGCAAGCGCTGCCCAGCTTGCCTTCAGGTCTTCAAGTTGCTTCTCGGCCGACATTGAAAGGCTCCTTTTTTCAGCGTGGCTTTTCTGGCGCTCATGCTATCACGATTGGGGCTGGCCTCGGAGTCCGCAGGTCTGGACCAATACCCGCCCCGTCGGTGGTGGTATCGACAGAGCGATCATTGCCGACGACGTATAGCGGAGAAGGCCACTAAGCGGTTACGTAGCTGTCACTTACAGCTCGCAACTGCCTTGGATGTGATCTCATTGCCTTAATTGGCCGATTGTCACCAAGTGTCTTCAAAACCTTCCCGGATACAGATTAATCATGTTCTGCACGTCCAGTTCACTCGAAAACGCGTCCGGATTACTCCAGATCACCTCGTTTATATAGTCGCGTTCCGAATAAAGATCGTTGGCTGTAGGCCGCAGTTTTCGGGTGTCGGGGAAGGCTCTTTTGGTCCAACCGAACAGTCCACCAAATACGGTCCAGATACTGGGTGACATTGTATGAGAAGCCATCTCGTGGTCCTTTCCGAGTTACTTGCGCTGTCGCAACAAGAGTAACTGTTCACCCGTTCGTCTGGTATCCGGCGCAAAATTGTGCTGTTCTACAAAAATGAAGAACGGGTTCCAAAACTGGTCGGATATTCGTGTGTTCCTCTCTGTCTTCAGAGAAGGGTCGACGCTTGCGGCCTCCAGAAAGCTGCAGGTCTCCCAACCAACGGTTGCCCGACGCATTGATGTTCTCGAAAGAGAAACAGGCTTGACGCTGTTTGAGCGCGGTACGCACGGGTTCAAACCGACCCCAGAAGCCCTTCGCCTCGTTCCCCTCGCAGAAGCAATCGAGGCTTCAGCCCTCGAATTTGCCGATTGCGCGAAAGAATTGACGTCGACACAACCCATCCGTATCACCGCTTATTCGGCAAACTTCTCCTCACGCATGATCGAAATCGTAAATGAGTTTTCCGCCAGCAATCAGGATGTCGCATTCGAGTTTTTGTCCAGCGTTCGGGCACTGGACCTAATGGCTGGGGAGGCCGACATTGCTTTGCGCCTTGCAAGAACCGATCCTGATCCTGATCTGATCTGCCGGAAGATCAGCACGGCGCGCTGGTCCTTGTTCGGCAGCAGAAATTACGCGGACAAATTTGGCTTACCTAGCTCAACGAATGATCTGGCCGGGCATCGGTTTGTTACCTTTCAGCGGGACGATGTACCGAATGTATTCCACGAATGGCTTACCGATCACGTGGCACCGGAACAGATCGTCATGTCTTTTACCGAACTGGAGCTAATGCACGCGGCGATTAGATCAGGACAAGGTCTTGGAATCAGCAATGTCAAGCTGGTTGAAACAGACATGTCCTTTGTCCGATGCTTCGACGAAATCCCCGAACTTGCGGTGCCGCACCTAATGCTCATTTCGCCCGAAGCCTATCGTCGGCCAGAGGTTAGAGCATTCGTTAAGTTCTTCGCACCTCGCTACGCGGCAATCTACAAGTAATGGTTAAGGCAAAAGGACTGAGGGCACGCGGGCAAGCTCTCTTGCGCGTAACAGCGGTGGAAAAGTCTTCGGAATCTTGGACGAAATGCTCAATGTAGTCTTCGACTCGCCGACAGCGAAAGAGTAGGCACCAGTCCAAACGACGGTCGTAATCGCTCAGCCAAATTTGGCACATTAGTTCTGAAGTCTCGCTGCGCTGGGTAAAATTTACTGATCTTTAATGAAAATCGCCCAGATAGCAGCAATGATGACTCCGGCGCCGGCTGCGAACACCAATGCGATAGCGCTTAAGAACAAACACGGTTGGCTGGAGCGGCGGATAATCGAAAAGTGAATTCTTATCTGGCCTCTAAGCAAACCATCTGCTGCCATCGATATCGCAAAAAGGCCAAGAGACAGCGCACTGGATCCCCCCCATAGCCGTTGCCATTGCTCATCCTCAGTCAATGCCAACGGCAAACCGGTTACGACAAAAAGCGCTGCGAAGAGCCACATCAAATACGTAAACATCATCAAGCCGGTAACCACATGCCTTATTCTATCCAGTAGTTAATCAATGCGGCTTGTGCAAATTCACCAAGATTAGGATGGTCGCTGAAGTGGTACAGAAACCTCGACACGGCCTCCGTCTGTGCAGGCGTCAATTGGGTGAACTTGGACTTCCTGAACTCGTGCAGCATTTCTTTCGATGTGCCAGGGTCGAGTGCAAGTAGGATGCTTTCACTGGCATATTCCGGGCTGTCTGAATTTAGCAGCGTCCAAATCAGATATGCGGGCAAGTAGTACTGAAATGCCTTGGCGCTGAAGGCAGTGGGGGCAGCGTAACCGTAAACGATCATTTGATCGGTCATCTCATGCCATTTGACCCCGCCGTAGAATTCAAGAATATCCACGTCATCCATACATTCGGGGTGAAGAAGTTCATCAGCAGCAGGTGGATCTAGGCCGTCAAATGCAGCAATGATCTGGGTTGCAAGAGCTTCCGTTGTTGTCGTTACCTTTGGCATGGTGCCATATTAAACTGGCTGAAACCCTGAGATCGAGTGTATCAGCAACAATTCGGATTCGAGTGATTGCGATGGATAACGGACAGAGGCTCTTTCAGGACGTCAGTCATGAATTCCACGACAATTCCATTTATGCCCTAAAATTGATTTCGCCTGATCCAGACAACGGTGATTGGGTGAGCGAACTAATACTCGATATCGACCACATTGAGGAGTGGATCAGGCAAGACAACGGGCAATTCAGTTTTTCCGTTTGCCAGGTCAATCTGTGTTTCGAGGGCGTTTCCGATCTGTCCGATTTCTTTTCGTTTCCGATTTCGACCATTACACCGCTGCCAATCGACCGGATTACCCGGTCCAGAGAACCGGTTCGGATCCACGGAATGGATTATTCCGAATTTGCCTCGACCATCGGACTGAATGATCGCAGCGGCGGTCGTTTTTGCTTCCACGCTACTGGGTATCGCTTTGAAAGGGTCGGAAAACTCGTCACCTGCGAAGAACAATATATACCCAAACACTTGCGCCTACCGCAGCAAATGCAGAAGACTGTGTGACCACCTCGGCAACGAATGCTATTGGAACCCACCTACCATCTCACTTCAATCGCAATTGGGTACGCATTTGGTAGGAGGTACTGCACCAGTCACAGTTGGCTGCGAGTGCATTCCGCATAGTTAGACCGAATACGGACACGAGTTTTCGTTTGCTGAGCATCAGCTTTGCTGCCTTCTCAAATGCTAAAGTACCCGCTTTGCGTGGCGATATTACTATGAGAAAGTGCTACCGCCCTGTCTGGCATGGTCGTCGCGGTCGAACCAAACCAACAACAACTGTATCAAGCCATTGTCGTCGAGGGTCCACTCCTCCCAGCCCAACAGGCGAACAGGAGAATTTTCACGCCTTCCGGGACCGACGAGCATACCGGTAAAGAGAGCGTGGTTCCCAGATAAACGAAAATCATGCAGCAACACCGAAGAACCAGGGAAATCGCGGAAGAACGGGGCTGCGTAATCCGAAGCAATTGCTTCCCGACCTTGTATCGCCGCGCCGGAATTGAGCCGAGCCGCCCCGTCTTCCGCGAAATGTGCTGCTACCTGTGCCGGATCGTTGGAACTCCACGCAGCAGCATACGAAGAAGCTTTCTCGAGTGCATCAGCAAACAACATTTCGGTTGCTCCTTTCTCGAACATGGCCACTTTTTGGCTTTGAGGGTGAGACCCTGGATGTATCTTAGACGCGTATGTGCAATAAGTCATAGCTATCCGCATTTTAGGCGTTCAATCCCAGCGCAGCGAAAGAGCACTCCTCCGAACCGGACGTTCGCAAAACTCGCAGCGACAGCGTCGGACGCACCCAAATTTCTGTTTTCTGCGGAGGTGACGAACGTCGGCCATACGTCTGAGCCAATCGATATTCCATCAGCACATGTCTCGCGCGCTTCACTGCCACGTTCCCAAAATCGTAAGCGCTATTCCGTGGACCCAATCAGAGCATACGACTAGCATCAGTGATTACTCAGCACGAAGGGAGACACGCATGTCGAAGTTCACTAATAGAACAACTGCCCATGGGGTTGCTGCACTCGTAATCTGCTGTTTCGCAATGGCTGCACAGGCTCAATCGGCGAGTGAGGAGATGTCATTTTTCATAACCAGTGTGGGTAAGGGGGACGGCGCCAATCTGGGCGGGCTAGAAGGCGCCGATGCTCACTGCAATGCGCTTGCTTCTGCGGCCGGTTCTTCCAAATCCTTTGCGGCTTACCTGAGCACCTCAATGTCTATTGATCGCAGCACCGACCCGATGACAATCACCAATGGCATTTCTGCGCGCGACCGGATCGGGTCGGGCCCTTGGTATAATGCCAATGGAGAGCTTATCGCCAACAATGTTGAAGACCTGCACAGTGACGGTGTGAATATCAATCTTCAAACCGCGCTCGACGAGAATGGTAACCCTGTCAACGGGCGTGGCAGTCAGCCGAACAAACATGACATTCTGACAGGTTCCGATTCCGCAGGACACTTTTCGACGGCAGGTGGCGATACGACGTGCAGCAACTGGACTTCGAATAGTGAAGACGGGTCTGCGATTGTCGGACACCATGACCGTGTAGGTCTCAACGATGCTCGAAACATGTTGTCCTGGAACTCATCGCACGGCTCGCGCGGTTGCGGAGAGGAACATCTGCCACGTTCTGGCGGGGCGGGCCTGTTTTATTGCTTCGCAACTGACTGATCAGGCAGCAATGGTGCGCGTGTCACGCGCATTGCACCTGATATTGTCTGGTTGGCTTTAAAGGTCGCGTTCTGAAAACGGTTTTTGGGCAGCAAAGCCCAATTGCCGTTTCGGCCTGTGGCCGACACCGAATTAGGAGAATCGCAATTTCTATCGACAGTTTTGCGGACACTGAGATTGGAAGACACTTGGCCGACGCTGCACGTCGTTGCCGCATGGTTTTCTTCACTGGATTACCGGCATCTGGAAAGTCATTCCTATTGCGCAAGCAAATATCCATTGCGATCTCCTTGGGACGTCGCGTGCATATCATGCGTTGGGATACGGGGCTCGCGGCGTTTCAAACCGAAGATATACTCGCGAGGTATCCAGATGTTTCAGATGGAACTCATCCGTTGATACGAAGGGCAGCTGGATTGTGGGGCCGGAGAGCCCTGGCGCGATGGCTGGTAGAGAATACCGACCCCACAGACATGATTGTCGGTGAAGTCCCTATAATCGGAAACAGGTTTTCCGAGTTCATCCAGGCGCAGCCGGATCAGGTTGAACCAGCCTTAGCATCCGAGGAAACCACATTCATCTATCCTGTACCCACAAAAAGCTTGCGTGCCAATCTCGAAGCCATCCGAAGGTCAACGTTTGCGAACCCAAAACATCCTGATGAGGCCAGAGATGCGCCTCCATCGACAATGGAACTGGCCTGGCGCCAGACATGCGCCAAGGCTGCGGAATTGGGCTTTGTCTCTGAGATTGACATCCATTCTCCGTACGAGGAGACGATCTATGTCCGATTTTTTGAGCACCTGCTGCAACACCGAAACGCCGTCAGAATTGCGGTCGATACGATTTATTCAGATGCCGGGTCAGCCCATGACCTTGAGGGCAACATCTTGGAACTCAGCGCAAGCCCGGACGAAGTACAATGTGCTATCGCAGAGGTAGAGGCTGCTTTCACAGTCGAGGAAGCCGCCCGAGACGTCGAAAACTGGTATCAAGTTTAGTTTCAGGCAATATTCTGCTCATTAGGGCATCTCGAAGACTGCAAAGTCCGGTCTGGGCTGCGAACCAGCCAATCATGCAAGCTGCGGAGAACGGCAACTCTGGAGCCCAAGGCAGTCATTGTGTTTTTATGCTGCGCGCGCTCGCAGCACGAAAATCGCTGCAATTGCGCGGTTTTCGACGCTGCAAAGCGGCGGGGATAGCGGCCATTGGTTCATGGCGCAGCGAAGTTTTTGGAGGGAACTTACGGGTCGCGGACGAACCAGACAGTCGGGTCGCAAGCTTCAACGTCAACAAACGGCCCTTAACGGATTTCAGCAGCCTTTAGCATTACTGCGGTCGCAATCCGCAAAGCCGCCATTCGCTGCGACAGGAAAAAGCAAAGCAAAAAATCATCGATAGTCCGGCAGGACGGTAACCGGTTTCACTTCACTACGCCGAAATACGCCAGGTGCGCTCGCCTCGTTCCATCGAAAAAGAGTGATGTGCCAAAGGCCCGGGCGCCTTCGTGAGGGATCAATCAATCCGATATGCCCGTCTGCTCTGATCCGATCAGCAGCGAACCATGAGGACGGATCCCTACCGGCAGCTACGAGTTTGCGCCAGGGTTGACTGGCAAGCGCATAGATATCTGCGGCTTCGGGGCTGCGCAGATCGAACAACGCACATCGTTCCACTTCGAAGGTCAGCACAACCCGCGGGCGATCATCCTTCCTGACGTCCTGCCCAATAGCGACTTTTGCGCTTTCGACATCAGGGCTCAGATACAAAGCGTCCTGCCCCCGGCGATTGAACCGGGCGGGTGGGCGATCCGGTGCGCCGCGCATGAGGTGAACGTCTGGGTCATCGGCCCAAACAATTTTTACGAATTCTCCGGAAACTTCTGTCAGCATAACGGGTGGCACTGATCGTTTGCGCGTCGCGCTATAGGAAAGACGCAGGGCGGCAGGGGTTTTCCTAGAAAAGAGAAGACGCATGATACCTTGATTGAAATCACCTACTCATGTTTCCTCGCATTGCGTTGCATTTCCAAAGGCCTCTCGCATGAAGGTTCCAAAGATCGCCCTCCTTGGCGCAATTCTCGAGTCAAATCGTTTTGCACCGCCGGCTGATTTGTCGGACTTTAAGTCTCTGACATGGCTTTCAGGCGATGCTTTGATGTCTGAAGCGAGATCCGCGACACCAAAGCTGGCAATAGAATTTGCAGCCTTTGTCAGGGCGATGGATGCCACGGGCGACTGGACGCCGGTACCCTGTATCTTGGCAGCCAGCCACCCGGCGGGTCCAGTACGAAAATCTGTAATCGAAGAGGTCATAGCGACTTCGGAAGACATGCTGCGCTCAGCTGGCCCTGTTGACGCAGTCTACATCTGCAACCATGGCGCGATGGTTGCCGAGCATGACCACGACCCCGACGGTTTGTTGATGTCACGCATTCGGGGAGTTGTAGGACCGGACATACCTGTCATTGCGACACTCGATCTGCATGCAAATATCTCACAACGGATGGTCAATGCCTGTGACCTGATCGTCGGCTATCGGACCAATCCTCACGTCGATCAGATAGAACGTGGCGAGGAAGCCGCCTTTTCGCTGCGCCGGGTTTTGGCGTCGGGCGTCCGGCCCCAAACCGCGCATGTCAAACTGCCTCTTGTTCCGGCATCCGTGACCCTGCTAAGTGCCGAGCACCCGTATGGCGCGCTGATCGACCATGGTCAGCGACGACAAGCCGAAGGTCGAGGTGAGATTCTAAACGTATCGATCTTCGGTAATTTCCTTTTCTCCGACACGCCCGACAACGGTCTGAGCATCGTTGTCACCGCGCGTGAGGACCAGAAGGCGGCCAATGCACTGGCGGAAGAATTGGCAGACATGGCCTGGTCATTGAGGAAGGATTTCGTTCGGAAACTGACATCCGTGACGGAAGCGATCTCAATTTCCACTGACCAAGCGCGCACACCTGTGATTTTCTCCGATGCCGGTGACAATCCTGGTGGCGGCGGCAGTGGCAGGACGACGGAACTGTTAGCCGCTCTTCATGCGGCAAAAGTCGAAGAATGCCTATTCGGTTCCTTTTGTGATCCGGAACTTGCGAACGAAGCCCATGGCATCGGTGTCGGCGGCAAATTCAGGGCACGATTCAACCGGTCTTCCGACTCCAGCGCTTTCTGGGCGCAATGGGATGTGCCTTTTGAGGCGGATGCAGAGGTCTTGGGTCTCCATAGTGGAGATGTGGTAGGTGAACTGGGCATGACGGCTGGTCGGAGATTGGCCCTAGGGCCATCCGCTGCGCTTCGTATTGGTGGTATCACCGTGGTGGTGATCACCGATCGCACACAGACTGCCGACCCCGTGTTCTTTCATATGTTCGGGCTGGATATTGCGTCTGCCCGGACTGTTGTTGTGAAATCCCGAGGCCACTTTCGGGCCGGGTTTTCCAACTGGTTTGGGCCAAGCCAGGTATTTGAGGTCGACACGGGCGGGCTTACGTCGCCAGTTCACGACCGCTGGCCGTTTGCGAATTTGCCACGACCGAACTTTCCGATGGACGTCGACACCTCGTGGTCGGCTACGATGCTGCGCTAGACGGGCTCTGAGTATTTGTCCTGCGGCGTCGTCAACTTGACAAATTGCATGAACTGGCGGGCAAGCTGAGAAGGTGGCCTTCCTGATGGAAGTACAAAGCTCGTGTCATAAAAAATGGCGGCGTCAAATGGCCTGACGACGACACCTTCCATCCCTGACGACAACAACGGGAAGGGATTGATCAGCGTCACGCCCAAACCCTCGCGGACGAGCTCCAGTGCGGCCATGTTCGTTGCCGTTTCTGCGACTTGTTTCGGCCGAATTCCAGCGCGCGCAAAGATCTTTTCGGTGATCGCTCGCGTACCCAGCCTTCGCAGAAACTCGATCAGCGCGACGCCTTCAAGGTCGTGCGGCGTCACCACTCGTTTTTCCGATAGCGGATGGTTGCTCGGCATGGCGCAGACCACCTGACTGCGGCGCCAAGGCATGAGATGAACACCCGTTCGTTGGATCATCGCACTCGTCAAACCAAGATCATAGCGGAGGTCGAGAATGCCGGCGACCAGCACGTCCGTGGCCTGAATATCCAATTGAAGCTGCTTTCCTTCATTCTTCTTGAGAAAACTGGCCACCCTGGAGATGACAAAGTGATGTGCCAGAGTCGGCGGCACGATCAGGCGTAACGGCTCATTATCCGGAGTAGCCCATTCTGCGCCCTCAATGTCCGCCAGCGTCTCGAAAATTGGGTCCAGTTTTTCGTTGAGACGCAAGGCTTCGTCTGTTGGGTCGATACGTCCCGATCGCCGGAGAAAGAGCGTTCGCCCAACACGGGCCTCGAGTTGTGATAAGGACCGGCTCACGGCAGACTGCGAAATCCCGAGACGCCGCGCGGCGCCGATGGTTGTCCCAGTCGTGATCACGGCTCTTAGCGACTCGAACTCGCGCAGTCTATGTCTGTGTTCCGTCATGCTACATTACTCCCCCGGTACGAGCGGCTGAACATCCAAACTCTTGGATTGGTCTATGCAAAGTCGCATAGCAATATGTATTGGCAATGATTTTTGCGGTAGCTAGCCTTTTTTAATAGGGCGCGGGATCGGCCAAAGATTCGCCCATTCACAAGCGCCAAACAAACAGGGAGTCTTTTTGATGAGGAAACTCACATCTGCGACAGCCGTCGCTGTCAGCATTTTGGCTTTCGGCGCCGGTGCTGTCTCGGCCGAAAAACTAACGATCGGCCTCGCTTCGGAGCCGACGTCACTCGATCCGCATTTTCACAACCTGGGTCCGAACAACGCGTTGTCCGTGCACATCTTTGACCGGCTGATCGCGCAGGATGAGAAGCAGCGCCTATCGCCGGGTCTTGCCGTGTCATGGGAGCCGATTGATGAATTAACTTGGGAGTTCAAGCTGCGTGAAGGCGTTAAGTTTCACGACGGAAGCGACTTCACGGCGGACGACGTCGTCTGCACCATGGCGCGCGCGCCGGACGTACCGAACTCTCCATCGGGATACGGCACCTATCTTAAGGGTAAGGAAGTCGTCAAGATCGATGACTACACGGTGCACTTCAAAACGGCCGCACCTTATCCGTTGATGGGCAATGACATTTCCACGATCCCTGTGATCTCAGAAGTGGGATGCGAAGCAACGACAGAAGACTTCAACGCGGGTACGGCCGCCATCGGCACAGGGCCGTTCAAGTTCCAAAGCTACACGCCGGGTGAAAGCATCGTGTTGGTGCGGAACGACGATTACTGGGGTGACGCACCGATCTGGTCCGAGGTGGAATTCCGCCCAATCACGTCCGGTCCGAGCCGTGTTGCATCGCTTCTTGCCGGTGACGTGGACATGATATCGGGCGTACCAACGACCGATATCACAACACTTCAGGGCAATGACGGTATCCAGTTGAGCCAGGGCGTGTCCAACCGAGTGATCTATCTTCACATGGACCAATTCCGCGAGGATTCACCCTTTGTGAAGGCCAACGGTGGCGGCGATATCAAGAACCCCCTCATGGACGTCCGCGTCCGTAAGGCGATCAGCATGGCGATCAACCGCGATGCAATCGTTGAGCGTGTCATGGAAGGGGTTGCCCTGCCCGCCGGTCAGCTTCTGCCCGAGGGGTTCTTTGGCGTGTCTGACAATTTGGACGTCGTGACCTATGATCCAGACGGTTCTAAAGCGCTTCTGGCTGAAGCCGGTTATCCCGATGGATTTGAAATGACAATCCATGGGCCGAATGACCGTTACATCAACGACGCCAAAATTGCCGAGGCAATTGCGCAAATGTTGACCCGTGTTGGCATCAAGACAGCCGTCGAAACCATGCCGCGTTCGGTATACTTTGGGCGCGCTTCCAAAGGCAGCCCAGAGGGTCTACCGGAGTTCAGCTTTATCCTCGTCGGATGGGGCGCGGGGTCCGGCGAAGCGTCCTCGCCTCTCAAATCGCTGATCCACACCCATGACAAGGATGCGGGCTTTGGATCATCAAACCGTGGCCGACACTCGGATGCTGAAACCGACGCGTTGATCGAAGAAGCCCTGCGAACAGTCGATGACGCAAAGCGGCAGGAACTGCTCGCCGCGGCAACAGAGCGCGCGATCGAGAACGTGGCGATCATTCCGACGCACTTCCAGGTCAACACCTGGGCGGCCAAAAAAGGTCTGAGCTACATCCCTCGGACCGACGAATACACTCTCGCGACAGGCGTCGTGAAAGAGTAAACGCAATGCAAACGGGCCGCCTTCGCAGCGGCCCGCAGCCTTTGCCCAGGGAATGTCCTCATGACCGTTTTTGTCATTCGCCGATTGCTGCAAGCAATGCTTGTTGTCTTCCTGATGTCGGTGATTGTCTTTTTTGGCGTCAACATCGTTGGTGACCCGGTCTACATGCTGGTAAGCCCCGACGCGGATCAGGCTGACATCGAAGCGGCCATTCGACGGCTTGGATTGGATCGGCCAATTTGGGAACAGTACTGGTTGTTCCTCAAAGGTGCGGCACAGGGTGACCTCGGCGATAGCTTCGTCTTCGGTGAGCCCGCGCTCAAACTGATCCTGCACCATATGCCTGCCACGATGGAACTGGCCTTCAGTGCACTCTTTCTTGCCATCGTGATCGGAATTCCATTGGGGCTTTATGCCGGGCTCTATCCCGACAGCCCGCTTTCCAAAGGCGTTATGGCTGGCTCGATTCTCGGTTTCTCGCTGCCGACCTTCTGGGTCGGACTAATGCTCATCATGCTGTTTGCCGTAGAACTTAGATGGGTACCTGCGACAGGTCGTGGCGACATCGGCTCGTTTCTTGGGATTCACAGCAGCCTTTTTACGCTCGATGGGTTGAGCCACATCTTCCTGCCTGCTCTCAACCTGGCACTTCTTAAGATTTCGCTGGCAATCCGTCTCACCCGAGCGGGTGTCCGGGAAGCGATGGGACAGGATTACGTTAAATATGCCCGGGCCAAAGGGCTTTCGACCCGACGCATCATTCTGGTGCATGTAATGAAGAACATCATGATCCCGGTAGTGACCGTCATGGGCCTCGAATTCGGCAGTTTGATCGGGTTCTCGGTGGTGACTGAATCAATCTTCGCGTGGCCGGGAATGGGCAAACTGCTGATCGACGCAATACTGCAATTGGATCGGCCTGTCGTCGTCGCCTATCTGATGATCATCGTACTGTTTTTCGTACTGATCAATCTGATCGTCGACATACTTTACTCGATCCTCGATCCGAGGGTTCGTTTGCAGGATCAGGGCGCATGACCGACACCGTCACAGATCATTCGCTGACCACCGCCAAATCCCCTAAGGTCGAGACGCCGTTCCAGCGATTTCGGGCCGAGTTCTTCGAAAGCAGGATCGCAACAGCGGCGCTCGGCATATTCCTGATCATCGTTCTTTTGGCCATCCTGGCACCCTGGATCACACCGCAGAACCCCTACGATCTTGGTCAGGTCAGCGTCATGGATGGGCGCTTGCCGCCAGGTTCCGAAGCCTTCGACGGATACACAATGTGGCTCGGCTCGGACGGGTCTGGGCGCGATCTCTACTCGGCAATTCTCTATGGTTTGCGTATCTCTCTGACCGTTGGGCTTGCATCCGGAGTGATTGCCCTTCTGATCGGTATGGCGATCGGTCTGGTCGCGGCCTACGCTGGTGGCCGGACCGAAGCGTTCATTATGCGCATCGTGGATCTTCAACTGTCGTTCCCGGCATCGCTGGTTGCGCTGATGATGGTTGCGGCACTTGGTAAGGGTGTCGACAAGATCATTCTTGCCCTTGTAATTGCGCAATGGGCCTACTACGCCCGCACGGTGCGCGCGACCGCGCTTGTCGAGCGTGGAAAGGAATATGTTGAAGCCGCACAATGTCTCGGCATTTCGCGTTCGCGGATCGTCTTTCGGCATATTCTCCCGAATTGCATGGCGCCTCTGATTGTCGTTGGCACGGTACAAACCGCCAGTGCGATCTCATTGGAAGCGACGCTTTCGTTCCTTGGCGTAGGCCTTCCACAGACTGAGCCTTCGATCGGGGTGCTGATCGCAAATGGATTCGAATACATGCTTTCAGGACGCTACTGGATTTCCGTTTTTCCCGGCGTCGCGCTGTTAATGACGGTGGTGTCCATCAACCTTGTTGGCGACCATTTGCGCGATGTTCTGAACCCGAGGTTGAAGAGATGACTGAAGTACTCGAAGTCAGCGGGCTGAAGACCCACTTCTTCACGCACGCGGGTGTGGTCAAGGCCGTAGATGGTGTGGATTTCACCGTCTCCAAGGGCGAGGTAATGGGTCTGGTGGGTGAGTCCGGGTCGGGCAAGTCGATCACCGGGTTTTCCATCCTTGGGCTGATCGATCCTCCCGGGCGCATCGTCGATGGGTCAATCCGTTTTAATGGTGACGAGATCGCGAACGCACCGGAAGAGCGACTCAAGACCTTGCGTGGCAACCGAATCTCGATGATCTTTCAGGATCCGATGATGACGCTCAACCCGGTCCTGCGCGTCGATACGCAGATGATCGAGGCCATTCTCGCCCATGAAAACGTAAGCCGCCAAACCGCCTGGGAAAGAAGCCGTGATGCGCTTGGTTTGGTTGGCATCCCATCGCCGGAAGAGCGATTGCAAGCCTATCCGCATCAGCTTTCCGGTGGGATGCGGCAGCGCGTGGCGATTGCGACAGCCTTCTTGAACCAGCCGGACCTCATTATTGCCGACGAGCCGACGACAGCGCTCGACGTGACAATTCAGGCGCAGATCATCCACGAGGCACAGAAGCTGACGAAACGCACGGGAACCGCGATGATCTGGATCACGCATGACCTTGCCGTTGTGGCAGGGCTCGCGGACCGGATTTCGGTGATGTACGCAGGACGGATCGTTGAGCAAGGCGGTATCGACGATGTTATCGACCGTCCGTTGCATCCCTATACGGTCGGGCTTCTCGGATCGGTTCCGACGGCGAACCGGCGCGGGCAGCGTTTGTTCCAGATCGAAGGGATGACGCCAAACATGCTCGCCCTGCCTGAAGGATGCGCCTTTGGACCGCGTTGTCAGGCCCGAACGGCAGCGTGTTCCAAGCGCCCCCCGATTAAGGACGTGGATGGCCGCAGCCTTCGCTGTTTCAATCCGCAACGCACCAAGGAGACGACGCTTTGAGTGAGCCGCTCGTTGAAATCCGAGGCGTTTCGAAGCGCTTCACCAAACGTTTGGACGTCGCGGGGAAAATCGCACAGCGACTTGGCGCAAACATCCGAGAAGAAACGGTCCATGCTGTCGATAACGTGAACCTGTCGATTCAAAAGGGTGAGGTTCTGGGATTGGTCGGCGAATCCGGCTGCGGCAAGTCCACTTTGGGACGCATTGTTGCCGGCATTCACCCTGCAAGTGACGGACAGATGTTCTACGGAGGCAAAGATGTTGCAACGTTGAACGGCACCGACAAACGCGCGGCGACCCTCGCAATTCAGATGATCTTTCAGGACCCCTTTGCCAGCCTAAATCCGCGAATGCGCGTCGAAGATATCATCGGCGAAGCACCGCGTATGCATGGGATCGTCAGCAAGGCAGAGAGTGCGGAATACGTGGACGACGTGATGCGCAAGGTCGGCCTCGACCCGTCGCTCAAGCGGCGTTACGCGCATCAGTTTTCCGGCGGTCAGAGGCAACGGATTGGAATTGCACGTGCGCTCGCCGTGAAGCCGAAGTTCCTTGTCTGCGACGAAGCCATCGCTGCGCTGGACGTATCGATCCAGGCGCAGGTTATCAACTTGTTCATGGATCTGCGCGAAGAGCTGGGCCTGACCTATCTGTTCATCAGCCATGACCTGAGCGTCGTCGAACACATCGCCGACCGCGTGGCGATCATGTATCTGGGCCGCATTGTCGAGAGAGCATCGACTGAGGAAATTTTTTCGGACCCACGCCATCCCTACACGAAAGCGCTGCTTGCAGAGGCTCCGCGCCTTGATCAGCGCCGGCGTGATTTTGCCCCGATTGAGGGGGAAATTCCGTCGCCGCTCGATCCGCCATCTGGATGTACCTTCCACCCGCGTTGCCCGGTGGCGACCGCTGAGTGCCGCACCACTGTTCCTGAACTGAAAGCCGGGCGCGGTGGGCGCGAAACAGCCTGCCTCCTGGAACACGCCGAAACCGTTTGAACGAGAAGCTGGAGAGCCCCTTGAAAAACGCCGATCCGATCTGGGACCACGTTGACCGCCATCGTGATGATTTTATCGCATTGTCTGACCGCGTCTTTGACACGCCCGAGACGCTTTACGCCGAGTACAAGTCCGTCGCTGAGCATGTGCAGATGTTACGTGCTCAGGGGTTCAAGATAACAGAGAATGCAGCTGGCATTCCTACGGCCGTGATTGGCGAAGCGGGAGACGAGGGTCCGGTGATCGCCATCCTCGGCGAATTCGATGCGCTGCCATATCTGAGCCAGGCGCCAGGTGTGGCTGAACATCAGCCACTTGAAGAGGGCGGCAACGGGCATGGGTGTGGTCACAATCTGCTGGGCGCCGCCGCACTCTTGGCCGCGACGGCGGTGAAAGACTGGCTGACCGAAAACGGCATCAAGGGCCGTGTGCGGTACTATGGCTGCCCCGCTGAAGAAGGGGGCGCGGCCAAGACTTACATGGTGCGCGAAGGACTGTTCGATGATGTCGACGCGGCCATCTCGTGGCATCCAGCGACCTTCACAGGCGTGAATGAGGCCAGATCGCTCGCGAACACCCGGATCGACTTCACTTTTCATGGAAAAGCTGCCCATGCTGCTGGCGCGCCTGAATTGGGCCGGTCCGCGCTTGATGCGGTTGAACTGATGAACATCGGCGTGAATTATCTGCGCGAGCACATGCCCGACAGCGCCCGGGTGCATTACGCCTATCTCGATGCGGGTGGCGTTGCACCGAACGTGGTGCAGGCCAAGGCCACGGTGCGCCAGCTCGTCCGGGCCAGTTCGCTACCCGACCTCGCCGAATTGGTTACGCGTGTCAGAAAGATTGCAGACGGTGCGGCGCTGATGACTGGAACGCAGGTCACAAGTCGGGTCTTTTCCGGCGTTTCAAACCTGCTTGGAAACCGTCCTTTGGAAGAAACCATGCAGCATGAGCTAGAGAAACTCGGACCCGTCGCCTTTGACGAGTCAGACCTCAGCTTTGCCCGTGAGATTCAGACTACATTGACCAAGGCTGACATCAACACGACCTTCAAGCGGATCGGAGCCAAGCCCAAAAAGGATCTCGCACTCTGCGACTTCATCGCACCTCTTGATCGCCACAGCGATGGTGGCGAAGGCTCAACAGATGTAGGGGATGTGAGTTGGGCAGTTCCGACGGTTCAGGCACGAGTTGCCACCTGTGCCATAGGAACGCCGTTTCATACGTGGCAAACAGTTGCTCAAGGCAAGGCACCCGCGGCTCACAAAGGCATGGTCTACGCGGCAAAAGCAATGGCCGCGACTGTGTGTCGACTGGTTGAGGATCCCTCGCGCATTGCAGCTGCACGCGCGACGCATCAAGACCATCTGGGCGAAACGCCGTACACATGTCCGATCCCTGCAGACGTGCGCCCACCTGTCTGAGGGAAAGTGAACATGAGCCGCGCTGCTGCCATAGACAACGTCGCCGAATATTTTGACAGCGGTCGATTTGCAACCGATCTTAGCGAACTGGTTGCCCATGAGACGGAGAGCCAGACACCAGAGAAAGTGGCGGAACTTCCGCGCTATCTTGAAGAAGCCCTCGTTCCGCGCCTGCGCAGTCTTGGGTTCTCCTGTGCAATACACCCGAACCCTGTGCCAGATGCAGGTCCTATCCTTGTCGCTGAACGCATCGAGGACGACGCGCGTCCGACAATCCTGTCCTATGGGCATGGCGACGTGATCCGCGCGCAAACGGATCAATGGCGCGACGGGCTTCACCCATTTCGATTGGTTGACGAGTGCGACCGCCTCTATGGACGGGGAACCGCCGACAATAAGGGGCAGCATCTCATCAATTTGGCGGCGCTGAGCGCTGTCATTGAGGCTCGTGGAGCGCTCGGTTTCAACATGCGCATTCTCATTGAAATGGGCGAAGAAATGGGATCACCGGGGTTGTCGGAGTTTTGCGCCAAGCACAAAGACAACCTAGCCGCCGACGTCTTGATCGCATCGGACGGACCGCGCCTTCAGTCCGACACGCCTACGTTGTTCATGGGGGCAAGGGGCGGCAATTCGTTCGACCTCATCGTTGACCTTCGAGACGGTGCGCATCATTCCGGCAACTGGGGCGGTTTGCTTGCCGACCCCGCGATGATCCTTGCACAAGCCCTCTCGACGATCACCGATGTGCGGGGCCAAATCCAAATACCAGAATGGCGGCCGACCAGCCTGACTGAAGACATCCGGGACACCCTGCGCAACTTGCCGGTTGGCGGGGATGGCGGTCCGAAGATTGACGAGAATTGGGGAGAGGAAGGCCTGACACCGGCCGAACGGGTCTTTGGCTGGAACAGCTTTGCGATCCTCGCAATGAAAAGCGGTGTCCCCGAAGAGCCGGTTAACGCGATCTCGGGATATGCCAAGGCCGCCTGTCAGCTCCGCTTCGTTGTTGGCACCGATCAAGCCGGTATCCTGTCGGCCCTTCGTCGCCACCTTGATGCAAGAGGATTTCAGATCGTTAAGATCAAACCTCACGACCGCGGATTTTTCGATGCGACGCGGACATCGCCGGAGCATCCTTGGGTGTCGTTTGTCGCGCGTTCGCTGGAAGAAACGTCTGGAAAGCGGCCACATATTCTGCCAAATCTCGCCGGTTCCCTGCCCAATGAGGTCTTTTCCGATGTGCTCGGCCTCCCAACGATTTGGGTGCCTCATTCCTATCGTGGCTGTTCACAGCACGCGCCAAACGAACACGTGTTGAAGTCGGTGTCGCGTGATGCATTGCGGGCAATGGCCGGTCTTTTCTGGGATATTGGTGACCTTGCCAGGCCACTCTGACCGCGCGCCACAAAGGCTTTCATCCACACCTGGATCGGGCGGGTATCGCACTCCCGACTTTAACTGACCGCTTTGCGGACAAAACCGACTTTTGTAGCCACGACTATTGCTCATACTGAAAGTGCTTGCATCCACAGCGGTAGATTTTTCGGTCGAGCAATGATTTCCGGTTTGCGGCCATTCTACTGGGCCAATCCAGCCCGAGTTCAAGCTATCCTTTCGGTGTAATCAGCGTTGAAAATTGAACGCCAGCGAAGCGGGCTCCCAAAAAGAGAAAACGAAATTCCGTTTTTGAATTTTTGTAACTTGCACGATTAGCAAAAACGACATCGGGTCGCTGGCAGGAAAGATAAAATGAGGAAACAAGTTTGACTAGTTCCAAGTCCATTGAGCACTTCTCATGCACGAACGTCGAATACCAGAATGGCTTCGCCATGCGCCAGCACCCAGCGTGCGGGGATTCGCCATTCTGGCGGGAACGGAGGCGATTGCCAGGGGTATTTTGATCTCTGTCTTTCCGGTAGCGATGTACAACGCGCTGAAGGATGCGCGTTTTGTATCCGAAATTTATTTCGCCATTGGCGCGGTATCACTCTTGATCGGTCTTCTGGTTCCCTACCTGATCCGGTTTGTCCCACGGAGATGGGTCTATGTGTTCGGCACTCTTTCGTACGTCGCGGGTACGGTTGTGACGACCGTTGCGACCCCTGCTGCCGTTATTGCGGGGCTCGCTCTCACGACTTTCGCCGTTGTGACGACATTTGTGTGCTTCAACGCCTATGTGCTCGACCATGTTGCCAGGATTGAACTGGGACGTTTTGAGACATCGCGGCTTTTTTACAGTGCGCTGGGTTGGACGGCTGGGCCTGCACTTGGCGCGATATTGTACGAATGGTGGCAACCTGCGCCGTTCCTGATTGCAGCCGGTGCGGCGATTGTCATGCTGCTCATCTTTCTTGTTATGCGCCTCGGAAACGGCAGGCTGATCACCAGAAGCCAAAGCGCTCCCGCAAATCCGTTCGCCTATTTCGGGAGGTTTTTTGCGCAACCGCGATTGGTTGCCGGATGGGTATTCGCGGTCGTTCGTTCCTGTGGGTGGTGGATTTATGTCGTATACCTGCCCATCTATGCGGTTCAGAACGGGCTAGGCAGCCAGCTTGGAGGGATTGCTTTATCGATTTCCAATGCCGCCCTGTTTTGCACCCCACTGATGCTTCGTTTCATGCAGCGCAGTTCGGTACGCGCAGCAGTCAGAACCGGATTCCTCATGTCCGGGCTGCTGTTTCTTTTTGCTGGAGTTCCATTCGGAATCCCTGAAGTCACAATCGCATTCTTAATGATGGGCTCGATTTTCCTGATCTTGCTCGATGTTTCCGCTGGTTTGCCGTTCCTTCTCGCAGTCAAACCTTCCGAACGAACTGAGATGTCAGCAATATACGCGAGCTTTCGCGACGTTTCGGGTATTATTACACCTGGTGCCGCCTGGCTGGTTCTTCTCGCTGCACCGCTCTCTGGCGTGTTCGCTGCGGGTGGCGCAGGTTTGCTTTGGACGTGGGTTCTGGCTCGTAAGCTGCACCCCCGGTTGGGCCAGACACGCATATCTGTCGAAAGTACTTCAAAGGAAGCTGGCAAAGTTGCTTCTGATATGGTGAGCCTGCCAAACTTAGTCCATGAGAAATCAGTCGCCAGTCGCTTACCGACTGACACATAATAGAAGCCAGCCATTGAGTGACCAAAGCAACTCAGGCGTCAGTACCGTGCAGCTTCTAGGATTTAGCAGAGATGTTGGACTACAAGAAATGCCATTTCAGCGAATGTGTTAAAGGCAAGCTTAACTCTTTCGACTCTGTTTCCTACACGAAAGGAACCGTTAGCCTTGTAGTCTCGGACTCTTAATCAAACGAGTACGGAAATCATCACCGAAACGTCGGGCCATGCGCCCAGACCGTCAACGAATACCGATCACCATTCTCAACCGGTGTCACCTGATGCAACAAGAAGCTGGGAAAGATGGTCGCGCTGCCCTGATGTCGGCTGGCCGTTACAGCATAAGCGCCCGGCATTATCTCCAAGTCTCCGCCGTCGTACATTCCGGGTTTGCTGAGTTGAACGACCAGCGACAGCTTTCTTTTTCGGGCAACAGGCCCGTCGCTGATATCGGAATGCCACGCAAAATGACCACCATCTGATGCTTTATAGCAGGCAATCTGCGGACTTTCGGCGAACTCGCTCAGATCAAAGCCAAACTTGTCGGTGTTGGAGCGACGGACAACATTGATCAGGCGTGACATCACCCAATCAGAGCCTTCGACGTCGTCCAGCCAGGTCACATCCGCTCTGCGCAGATTATGATCCTTGTTTTGCCCGACAAGCAGAGCCTCGTTCGCCGGGGCTTTTTGTGATGCAGCAACAATCTGCTCACATTCCCGCGCGGTAAATGCACCGGGAATCGAATGAACTTCCAGCATTCTGTACACCATTTTTGATTGGTACTGAATTTTGCCAAGATGCACAGATGGCGCTGCGCTGTTTTCGACCTAAGAGGCTGAAAGCGACGTAATTTTTCTGCAATCTCAATTGTTTTGGGTCCAGGAATCCGGATTTGGAATTCACCCTAGACGTTCTCGGATCCCAAACGGTATACGATGTGCGGCTATCGCCTGCTATTAGACCTTTCAGCGAGTTGCCGAGGTTTATTCCACGCTGGCTTAAGGTCATTGCGATGGCGCGTACCGTGATGGTCGCCCGGGAGAAAAGCGGAAATTCGGCTGTTCCGCAGCATAAGACAGATTGGGCTCGGAGCAACCGTTCGCCGCAACCCTTAAACACGACTACTTCGCGGACAACCTTGCCATCCGCTTCATTTTTCTCACTGTCTGCTAGTGGCGTACGACCGACATCTACCCTTTCCCCGAAAAAGGGGATGGTTCTTCTGCTGCCATTTGGTGCAAAGAAGGACGTCTTCGCTCCTACTGACGGATTTGCAACGTGTTGAAGCTCATCAAGAATGCGCGCCTCTATTCACCTGAACCTGTTGGTTTGGGCCATATTCTCACTGCGGGTGAACGCATCATTTACCTCGGCAGCAATAAACCCGAATTGCCTGTCCAGCTTCAGGCAGAGATCATTGACGTCGAAGGCGCAGCGGTTGTTCCGGGTTTTATTGATGGGCATGCGCATATAACTGGCGGTGGCGGTGAAACCGGACCAGCCAGTCGGGTGCCGCCGCTTGTCCTGTCCTCTTTCACGCGTGCCGGTGTCACTTCAGTTGTTGGAGTATTGGGCACGGACGATCTGACCCGCAACACGCAGACCCTGGTGCAACAGGCCTATGGGTTGCGCGAAGAAGGACTTTCAGCCTGGTGTCACACCGGTGGCTATCACGTCCCACTGACCACCCTCACCGGTTCAGCCCGTGGAGACATTGTGTTCCTTGATCCGGTCATCGGTGTTGGGGAACTGGCGATCAGTGATCACCGGTCGAGCCAACCGACATTGGACGAGCTTCTGCGGATCGCAAGCGAAGCGCATGTCGCAGGCCTGATGACTGGCAAGGCGGGGATTGTGCATTGCCATATGGGAGATGGCGAGCGAGGGCTGTCAATGTTGGAACAAGCTATCGCGACCTGCGAAATCCCCGCACGCGTCTTCAATCCAACCCATGTCAATCGCAACAAACCACTCTTCGAACAGGCCGTGGCGCTAGCTCGGCACGGATGTTACATCGACGCTACTGCATTCCCCTGCGGACATGTCGAGCCGGGCATCTCTGCTGCTGAGGCCTACATTCAGTTTCGCGATTTGGGCGGTCACGCCGACCGGTTCACCATCAGCTCTGACGGTGGTGGCTGCCTGCCCGCCTTTGACCATGAAGGCAATCTGACACGGTTTGGTGTGGGTTTGTCGGACACTTTGCCGGACACGCTGCGCGAACTCACCAACAGAGGAGTACCAATGCCCGAAGCGCTGGCTCCGCTGACCTCAAATGTCGCCGACCTGCTGAAGCTGCACCAGAAAGGTCGTCTGAACGTGGGTATGGACGCTGATTTGGTCGTTCTTGACGAAAACACTGCCGTGCGGCATGTGATGGCCCGGGGGGAATGGCATGTACGCGACGGCCAGATAGCCCGACGCGGCATGTATGAACAGGTTTGAGCGTCCGCGCGGTCCCCGGTGGCTGCCCGCTATAGCACCGGAAGGTAGTTAAGATATGTGCCCTGCACCCGTTGATGCAGAAACCCCGCGCGGGTTCATCATTCCGATCGGCGGCGGTGAAGACCGCGTCAAGGAAATGCAGATTCACCGAAAGTTCGTAGAACTGTCCGGCGGTGCCGACGCTGATATCGTCGTAATCCCAACAGCCTCGATGCTGGAAGAAACCGGGCCGGACTATAACCGCATCTTTTCCGAGCTTGGTGCAGGCAAGGTTGAATTCCTGCCTATCTCGCGCCGCGCCGATTGCGACAACCCGGATTACGCGAGGATGCTGGATCGTGCTACCGGAATTTTTATGACCGGTGGGAACCAGTTGCGCCTGTCAGCGATTCTTGGAGGCACGCTCGTCGCCCAAAAAATCCGGCGCCGAAACGCGGCAGGGGTGCCGGTTGCAGGAACATCGGCCGGTGCTTCGATCATGTCCGAGCATATGGTAGCAGGTGGCAGCAGCAACTCTGGTCCAGCCGAAGGTAACATCACGCTGGCTCCCGGTATGGGTCTGACCAACGCCGTCATCATTGATCAGCACTTCACCCAACGCAACCGCCTGGGTCGATTGCTAACCGCTTCATCTTTTAACCCTTTTCTAATCGGATTGGGCGTTGACGAAGACACGGCGGCCTTCATTGGGCCCGATAACGTCTTTGAAGTAATCGGCAGCGGAACGGTTACCGTGGTGGATGCCAGCCATTTGACCCATTCTTCGATGTGGGATGCCCGTCGCGGCGAAGCACTCAGCCTTCTTGGACTTCGGCTTGACGTTCTGGGTGAAGGGTGCCGTTATGATCTGACGGCTCGCCAGGCTTTTCCGCCGGATGAGCATATGGCGTTCTGCACATTGCCGGATCTGTCCGAGGATGAGGCCGCCAGCGGGGGGAAACAATAAGCTAACCAACGGGGAGCCTCATGAAAATAATCTCGACCAATGTCTTTGTCGGCCCGAATGTCTGGGCAAGTTTTCCGGTCATTCGCCACGTCATTGATCTGGGCGTTCTGGAAGATTGGCCTTCGGCCAAAATTGGTTCCGAGTTTATTGATGCATTGACCCAGACCCTTCCCGGTCTGGCGGAACATGGCTGTTCCTACCGCGAACCCGGTGGTTTCATCCGCCGATTGCGCGAAGATGAAGGCACTTGGCTTGGTCATGTTTTGGAGCATTGTGCCATCGAAGTGCAGAACGTGGCCGGTTCGGATGTAACCTTTGGCAGGACGCGCGGCACAGGCGAACCCGGCCAGTACAACATGGTTTACGAATACCGCCAGCGCGATGTTGGTCTGGACGCAGGCAAGTTGGCAATGCGGCTGCTGATGCATCTGTTGCCGCAATCCCTCAAGGAACAGGTGGACTACGACTTCGACCCGGAATTCAACTGGGATGACGAGTTGCGTAGCTTTGTGCTGCGGGCGCAGCGCAAGGAGTTTGGTCCCTCAACCGGCTCATTGGTTAAGGCCGCGCAAGAGCGTGACATCCCTTGGATCAGGCTGAATTCTGGGTCATTGGTTCAGTTCGGGCACGGCAAATACCAGAAACGCATTCAGGCAACCATAACCTCTGAGACCAAGCATATCTCGGTCGAGATTTCCTGCGACAAGGAAGACACCCACAATCTGCTGAACGATCTGGGCCTGCCTGTGCCGCAGCAACGCATGGTCTATTCCGCGCGTGAAGCCGTGCGCGCCGCCGCACGGATCGGGCACCCGGTGGTGGTCAAACCGCTCGATGCCAATCATGGGCGTGGTGTTTCGATCAACCTGAACTCGGACGAAGAGGTCGAGGCAGGCTTTGCCGAAGCCAAGGAACATTCTCGCAGCCGCGCCATTCTGGTGGAAAGCTTCATCACCGGGTTCGATCACCGGATGCTGGTGGTGAACAACAAGCTGGTCGCTGTAGCCAAGCGCGTGCCGGGCCATGTAGTAGGCGATGGCACGCACACGATTGCCGAACTGGTCGATATCGTGAACGAGGATCCGCGCCGTGGCATCGGGCATGAAAAAGTGCTGACTATGCTGGAGATCGACAATCAGGCCAACCGCCTGATGGAAAATGCTGGCGTGACGGAAGAAACTGTGCTGCCTGACGGCGAGGTCTTCTATCTGCGATCAACCGCGAACCTGTCGACCGGCGGCACGGCCATTGATCTGACGGATGTGGTGCACCCTGACAACCGTGACATGGCCGAGCGTGCCATCATGGCCGTCGGGCTGGATGTGGGCGGCGTCGATTTCCTGATCGACGACATCACCAAATCCTACAAGGATATCGGCGGCGCGATTGTCGAGGTGAACGCCGCCCCTGGGTTCCGGATGCACGTGGCACCGTCCGAAGGTCAGCCGCGCGACGTGGCGGGCAAAGTGATCGACATGCTGTTTCCGGCCACCGAGGAAACCCGCATTCCCATCGCGGCAATCACCGGAACCAACGGCAAGACGACCACTTCAAGGATGCTGGGGCACATCATAAAAACCAGCGGCAAGACCGTTGGCATGACCTCGACCGATGGCGTTTATGTTGACGGCAAGCTGAGCGTGAAGGGCGACATGACGGGACCTAAGTCGGCACAGATCGTTCTGCGCGACCCGGCTGTCGATTTTGCGGTGATGGAAACCGCACGCGGCGGACTTGTGCGCTCGGGTCTGGGCTATCAGCGCTCGAACGTAGCGGCCTGCCTGAACGTCTCGGCAGATCATCTGGGTCTTGGCGGCATCAACACGGTTGAGGAACTGGCCGTTGTCAAACGCGTGGTGGTGGAAAGCGCCACCGACACGGCAGTTCTGAATGCCGATGACATCAACTGTTTGAAAATGGCCGACTATGCCGGTGCGGATCAGATCTTTTATGTCACCACCAATCCGGGGCACAGCCTGGTCAAGGAACATATCAAGGCAGGCGGCAAGGCCATTGTGCTTGAAAAGGGCATGAATGGTGACATGCTGACCATTTATGACAACGGTCTTCATATCCCGGTGCTGTGGTCGCATCTGATCCCGGCGGCATTTGAAGGCAAGGCCATTTTCAACGTCCAGAACGCGATGTTCGCCGCCGCGATGGCCTATAGTTTCGGAGTGGATCTGGACAATATCCGCCATGGGCTGCGCACCTTCGACACCAGCTATTTCCAGGCACCCGGGCGGATGAATGTCTATGACGAGCATCCCTTCAAGGTGATCCTCGACTATGGCCACAACCCTGCCGCGCTCAGGGCGATGGCGGCTCTGGCCGATCAGTTGGAGGTCAAGGGCCGAAGGCTGTGCGTTGTTGCGATGCCCGGCGACCGGCGCGATGAGGATATCATCGACGGGGCCGCCGCATTGGCCGGGCATTTTGATCATTTCATCTGCAAGGCAGATGACCGCCGCCGGGGCCGTGGACACGACGAAGTACCGCAAATGATGCGGCAGGCCCTGATCGACAACCGCGTCGATGATGCCGCGATCACGATCATCCCGGATGAGGTCGAAGCGGTGACTGCAGCGTTGGAACAGGCCGCACCGGGCGATCTGCTGGTGATTTTCGGTGATGACACAACGCGCTGCTGGAAGCAGATCATCTATTTCAACTCCGATAGCGAAGCGCCGGTCACAGAGGCTGCGCCGGTGGCAAGCCCCATCGACACCTCGTTCGAGGACATGTTCGAAAGCGACCAGAACCTGATCCGGGATGCGCGCGGCGTGCGCCTGGCCCGCGACATCAGCGAAGACGCGGATTAAGCGGGGGTACCGGAATGGACCGGATCGAAGAGCTTGAAAACGCGCTGACAATTGAAAGCGCGTACGCCGATCATATCCGGGTAGACGATGCCCGACGCTTGACCGGGCCGGGACTGTTGTGGAACCGCCCCGGCACGGTGATGGATGTGTTTTTCACCGATACCGGCACCGCGCAGGTCACTGCTTTGTGGGAAAAACACGCGCGCCGCGTGCTGGACGCACTTGGCTGGCAGGATCAGGACGTAACCCACCGCAGTTTCACCGGTGGCGTCAATCTGGCGATTTCAGCACCGATGGATCAGCTCTATTCCGCTATCTTCGCGGTGCAAACCGTCTGGCATTTCTGTGCTGCCGAACTGTTGGCATCCGAGCCCGGCGATTTCGATCAGATGGTTGCGGATGTCAAAAGCGTTATGGAGAAGGAAGCCAATCCCGCGCTGATCGCCCTGATTGCGGCAGCAGAAGCGCATGGTGTGGATATCCTGTGCGATGATGACGAAGTGTCGATCGGGCACGGTACTGGCAGTCAGACCTGGCCGGTCGATGCGCTGCCTACCCCCGATGACTTGGACTGGTCGGCTCTGCACAATATCCCGGTGGCCTTCATAACCGGAACCAACGGCAAAACAACCACAACCCGTTTACTTGAGGCGATCGCCCGCGCTTCGGGCAAGGTTGCCGGGCTGACCTCGACCGAATTTGTGCGGGTGGGAGACGACATTCTCGACCGTGGCGATTATTCCGGCCCCGGCGGCGGGCGAATGCTGTTGCGTGACAAAAGGCTGGAGGTCGCCTGTCTGGAAGTCGCGCGCGGAGGTATCCTGCGCCGGGGTCTGCCGACCCGCGCGGCAACGGCAGCGGCGGTCACCAATGTGGCAAACGACCATCTGGGGCAATACGGGGTCAACACGGTGCCAGAACTGGCTCAGGCCAAATTCGCCGTGCATCGCACGCTGGCCGAGGGTGGCGTGCTGGCACTGAATGCCGATGACTTGTATGTCCGCGCAGAAGCGGAAAATACATCCGCAAATATCTGGTGGTTCTCGCTGGATGCGCAGAACAACCTTGTCCGTCAGGCGCGTGATGCGGGCAAGTGCTGCGCCTATGTGCAGGAGGGAGATATCGTCTTTTTCGACGGTGCGGTCGAACAGGTAGTCATTGCAGTTTCCGATGTTCCGCTGACCATGGGCGGCGCTGCGAAATACAATATCCTGAACGCGCTGGCGGCCCTGTGCCTTGCCTTGGCTCTGGACTTGCCCGTTCAGGGGGCTCGGGATGGGTTGGCCGGGTTCAAACCCGACGCCAAGGACAACCCCGGACGCTGCAACGAGTTTAGTTACAATAATGCGCGTGTTTTTGTGGATTTTGCGCATAACCCGCACTCAATTTCGGCCGTTTGCGATGCGCTGTCAAGCCTACCGGCGAAACGGCGTTACATTATGCTCAGCCATGCTGGCGATCGGTCGGATCAGGATATTCGGGACGTTACCGCGACGGCGTTAAATTTCCAGCCCGACGTGGTCGTCGCAGCCGAACTGGAAGGGTATTTAAGAGGTCGCGAATTGGGAGAAATCCCGGACCTGATCAAAAAATCCGCCTTAGAACAGGGATATGACGCGCAACAAGTCCTGAGAGCATCTTCGCCCTCTCTAGCTGCCTCGATGATATTGGAAAAGCTGGAACCGGGTGATCTTGCCTTGCTGTTGGTCCTGTCCGAACGCGACGCCGTGCTCGCGATGCTCGACGGATAAACAGAGCCGGGTGCCGGTGTCACGCAGTTGTAGCTAGCACGCGGCGATGTAAGCGCGCAAATGCAAACAGGCAGGGAAGTATGCACCAAAAATGTTGCACCTTCGACCAAAGACCGATCGGAGGCGGACTACGGTGCAGAACCCGCCAAGTGATCGTTGCGCAGTATCCGGTACTTTGGGCTCTCTGCCGCCTTTTGCTCGCGCAGCGATGACCAGATTCATGCGTCTCTGACACTGGCCATTCCTTCTGACTGAAAAATCGTCCCGTCAGCGCAGTGCTGATGATTGGGCATGGAGGGAGGATTGGAGGGCATATCATGCCTAGAGTTCAACTTCCCTCCGTCACCCCAAAGTGCAAGGCTTGGAACAAGGGGCGGATCATCGGTCAGAAACGTCCACTGTTGCCAAAGCAGGTTTGGGCTATCCGCGCCCGGCTCGAACTCGCTGGTAATCTTCGTGATCTGGCCTTGTTCAACGTCGCCATCGACAGCAAGCTGCGCGGTTGCGACCTAGTCAAACTGGCGGTGGCCGATCTCGTCAAGGATGAACGCGTCCGGGAACGTGTTTCAGTGGTCCAGAGCAAGACCAAACGGCCTGTGCAGTTCGAACTGACGGAAAACACACGCGAAACTGTCTTAGCCTGGGTCAAATCACCTGAGATGTTTGCGTGTCGGTTCATGTTTCCCAGCCGCTTCCATGATCGGCCACACATCTCAACCCGCCAGTATGGACGATTGGTTCGGGATTGGGTGACTGCGATTGGCCTGGAGCCGAGCGGATATGGCACCCATTCGCTCCGTCGAACAAAGGCAGCGGAGATTTATCGAAAAACCGGTAACCTCCGCGCGGTCCAACTGCTGCTCGGTCACACGAAGGTCGACAGTACAGTGCGTTACCTCGGCGTCGAACTCGAAGATGCTCTGAGCATCGCTGAGCGTATCGATATCTAAGCTACCTTGGCGAACGGTTCTGCCGTTCGCCATTTCAATGCGGGTGTCTGTCCCTCATGCGGCGTTGGTCGGTACCGAGCCCAACCTGTGAGTTCGGATTTTTCGCTGCGTGCGCACGCAGTACGGTAATTTCTGCAACTGCGTAAGGCTCGCTGCGGAGAAGCAGCGATAGGACCTGCCATCCGATCGGAGCGCTGCGATACTTGTTTCCAGAACTGATGGTCCAGGACAAAACGCAAGAATACACTCCCAAATTTAAAATCAATGACATTGTAAATGTTAGTCAGCCTGATGCAGCTCAATCCTATGGCGGGCACTATTTAAATGCTTCCTCGAAAAACGCGCTCATGTGTACCAGAAGTTTTAATCTGTTTTTTTGTTTGTAGATCCCATGGCCCTCATCGGAAAAGGTCAACAGGTCATGACCTATTCCCAACTGCGTGAGATCGTTGCTTGCGCGCCGAGAGTTTTCGGGACCGACATTCGTGTCACGCAGCCCATGCACGATCATCAATCGACCAGTGATATGTGGATAGTCCGTTCTGAGCGTACCCTGCTCATAGATGGCGGGTCTTTCCTTTGGAGTGCCCCCAAGCATCTCGACGCTGTAGTCTCGCAGATGCGGCATGGACGTACTTGCATAATCGATAAACAGGTCGCTCATGCCGCAGATCGAACAACTGGCTGAAACCAGATCACGCATTCGCGTGATTGCAAACCAGGCCGAATACCCGCCGTAGGATTGTCCTGCCACACCAATTTTGCCAGGTTGCGCTATTCCCTGTGCGATTAGCATTTCGATCCCGCATCGAATATCCTCCTGCTCGCGCCCGCCCCAGCCATCTTCACGGATCAGGTTTCGATAACGCATCCCAAATCCGGTCGAACCACGGTAGTTCGGGTCGAGCACAGTAAATCCGGCAGCCGCGAGATACTGAATGGCAGAATGCACCTGGTCCTTGCTCATGGCGGTAGGGCCACCATGAACCCAGACCACAAGGCCACGGCTTGGTTGTTGTGGTTGGTAGAGCCAGCCCTGAACCGGTTCGCCATCCGATGACAACCATTTCACCGATTGCGCTTTGGTGAAGCTTCGCTGCTGCTTTGGATGGGCGCAGACAGCCAGTTCCGTGCGGATTTTCCCTGTACTGTCTGTCCGCACAAGTTTTTCCGGTTCGGACGCGCTGTAGGCGCGGGCGATCCAGTCACCGTTCTCCAGCCTGTCCAGCGGGTCGAAACCATGGTCGCCTGTCCCGAAATTGGTTTCCGCTCCAGTGGCGACGTCAAGGATAAATGAGTGCAATCTTCCTTCGCGCGCCTCAGTCACGAGGATCACCAAGAATGGCGACCGCTACATCCGAAAGCTCCTGATCACCGGCATGACATCCCGTGCCCTGATGGGCAGGAAGCACCCGGAGCGCATAGATATCTGGATCGCCAGAATCCTCGCAGAGAAACCGTTTCGGTTGGCGACGGTCGCCATGGCCAACAAGAGCGCCCGGATCATCTGGGCGATACTGACGAAACAACACGAGTACCGGCAGCCGACCGCCTGAACAGGCCGACCTGCCCAGAGATGCAAGACACTTGATGTGATGATGCGGACTTAAGTCAACCAAAAGCCAGGACACTCCGACGAATGTCGCGGCCCAAACCGAGGTCGTTTAGCCGATAGGAACCTTACTTGCGGAACTCATCAAGGCCAGCAGCCGACAACAATGGCTGCGTGAACAGGCCGAACACACGACAGTACTGACGGACCGCCGCTATCAACGCAGAAAACACTTGCAATGCAGGCGCCACCCACACAGGTCCTCTGGCGTCAAATTGGTTGCCGCACTGCAGCATGCGTCAAAGCGGCCGTTCTAAGGCCTCCAAATTGAGTAGGAGCGGGTTCCTTCTTGATTGGGACTTGCACTCTATGAGCTTAGGCTACATCCCAGAAAGCCCCGCATTGGTGTTCAATAGGAACTGGCGGAAAATTGGGCTGCTTGCCGCCCCAATGCCGCGGGCGTTTTCCCCAACTGCTGCGGCTTCTACGACAGGAGGTATCAATCCGCGCTTGTCTTGGTTAAGTAGGTAACGACGAACCCGTGCAACCAACTCTTCCCGTACTTCCGATGGGAAAGCGCCGTCAATGAAAATTGCCTCAAAGTCGATGACCGCGCAAATGGACAAGGCAGCTTTGGCCAGTTCTTGTGCTGTTGTCCCAATCCAGGGTTCGACATATCGTAAAATGCTGCTCCAATCCTGTGGCTTCTGCCAGAGGATTTCGGGATCGACACCGGCTTCGATCAACCTGTCTTCGAGCAGGAAAAGTGAGGCAGTGTCGATCAACTGCTGGCTTTCGCCTAAAGGCCCGGTCGTTCGCATCGCACCCAAGGCACCTGCATTTCCCTGGTTGCCCTCAAACACGGTGCCGTTCAGCGCGACTCCGCCGCCGATCATTGACCCGATGAAGAAATAAAAATAGTCGCGATATTCGGCCCCGCGCCCATAAAGATGCTCGGCGTGACAGGCAGCCGTCGCATCGTTGACCACAAAAACTGGCAGGTCGCTGAACTTGGCGACCTCAGAAAAGAAATTCACGTTTTTCCAGGACCTGAATTTCTTGGCCGCAAGGCCAGACAGGTCGTGCCACTTCCACAGTTCGAACGGAGTTCCAATCCCAATGCCGCAAACACGGTCGCGTAACCTTTGAGGCTCATGGGACAGCAACGTTTCCAAGCCAGTTTCCAGAAACGCGAAAACGACCTCGGGCAGAGGATAGTCATATGTCGTAGAGAGCTGGCGACGTGGCTTGCCCGTAAAGTCGATCAAAAGCAGGTCAGCACTGCGTCGGCCGATCTTCATACCCACCGACAAGATGCCTTCCGGGTTTAGCTCCATTGGGATTGATGGCTTTCCCACTTTCCCGCGCAGTGGCGTTCCACGCTTGAGAATCGCATCATTTTCGAGCTTTCGCAAAATGATGGACACGGTCTGAGGAGACAGCCCCGTCAGGCGCGCGACGTCCGCGCCTGCCGCGGGTCCATGTCGTTGTAAAACTGTCAAAATCAGGCGTTCGTTATGATCGCGAACACCGCTTTGGCTTACGCCTCCAGTCAGTATTTTGAGAGCCTCTTTCTCCATAACCCTGAACATAAACACCTTGTTTTCTTATGGAAAGATACCGGTGCAAATTAATAAATAAACTTTATTTATTTATTGACAGAAGGGCTAGAATCACAGTTTCTTGGATGCGACCTTCATTGGAGGATGGAGGCGCGTCCCGCAGGAACGCCACGCGGGGCGACAACAATTTTCTGGGAGGACAATATGAGAAATCTATTCAAGATTGCTGCATCTGCGACCGTGCTCACAATGGCTGCGGCATCCGCTCAGGCAGCTGGGGAAACAGTCTGTCTGATTACGAAGACCGACACCAACCCGTTCTTTGTAAAGATGAAGGAGGGCGCAACAGCCAAGGCAGAAGAGCTGGGCATGACGCTCAAGGCGTTTGCCGGCAAGGTTGATGGCGACCATGAAACTCAGGTCCAGGCCATTGAAACCTGCATCCTCGATGGCGCAAAAGGCATTCTACTGACGGCATCTGACACCAGCTCGATCGTACCTGCGGTCAAACAGGCGCGGGATGCGGGGGTTTTGGTCATTGCGCTGGATACACCGCTTAGCCCGATTGACTCAGCGGACGCGACATTCGCGACGGACAACTACAAGGCCGGTCTGCTGATCGGTCAATGGGCCAAGGCCAAAATGGGCGACGCCGCGGCCGATGCCAAGATCGCGACGCTGGATCTGAATGTCAGCCAGCCGACAGTGGACGTTCTGCGCAATCAGGGTTTCCTCGACGGGTTTGGCGTGGACTTGGCGGACCCGAATGTCATCGGTGACGAAACCGATGCGCGTCTGGTCGGCAGTGACGTGACCGACGGCAACGAAGAAGGCGGTCGCCGAGCGATGGAAAACCTTCTGGCCAAGGATTCATCGATCAACGTTGTTCACACGATCAACGAACCTGCTGCTGCGGGTGCATATGAGGCACTGAAATCCATCGGGCGTGAAAACGACGTGCTGATCGTTTCGGTCGACGGCGGGTGCCCCGGTGTCCAAAACGTCGAAGCCGGTGTGATCGGGGCGACAAGCCAGCAGTACCCGCTGTTGATGGCCTCGCTTGGTGTTGAGGCCGTGAAAAAATGGGCCGAAGAGGGCGTGAAGCCCGAAAACACACCCGGCAAAGACTTCTATGACACGGGCGTCGCGCTCATCACCGACCAGCCGGTTGATGGGGTCGAGTCGCTGTCGGTCGCAGAAGGCCTGGATCTCTGCTGGGGCTAAAGACAGCCATATCGGGTGAGGCGCGCCACAGCGCCTCATCAATCCTCTCACCAGCAAACCGAAATTTCCTGTACACTGATTTCGTGGGCGCGATGCCAGCCACGAAAAGGGGGAGATATGTCTGAAGCAAACCAAAACACCCAGGAATTCGAAACCGCCGCCAACGCTTCAGAAACCGTGGCGGAGTTTGAAGATAACCGGCGTGGTGTTCTGGGGAAGTTGCAGCATCTTCTCCACGTCAATCCATCCTTTGTGCCATTGATCGTTCTGGTTGGCGCGATCGTGATTTTCGGCCTGCTGCTGGGGTCCAAATTCTTCTCACCCTTTGCGATGACGCTGATCCTGCAACAGGTCCAGATTGTGGGCATCGTGGCCGCGGCGCAAAGCCTTGTCATTCTAACCGCCGGCATCGACCTGAGCGTCGGTGCAATCATGGTGTTTTCATCCGTCATTATGGGTCAGTTCACCTTCCGCTACGGCATCCCCGTACCCATTGCGGTGATGTGCGGGCTGGCAATGGGAACACTAATCGGGGCTCTAAACGGCTGGCTGGTCAGTCGCGTAAAGCTGCCGCCCTTTATTGTTACCCTCGGCATGTGGCAGATCGTTCTGGCGACAAACTTCCTGTATTCCGCAAACGAAACAATTCGCAGTCAGGATATCGAGGCCAACGCCCCATTCCTGCAATTCTTTGGCACAAAATTCAGCATCGGTGGTGCGACTTTCACGGTTGGCGTGATCTTCATGCTCGTTCTGATATTCGTGCTGGCTTACGCGCTAAAACACACGGCTTGGGGCCGGCATGTCTATGCAGTCGGAGACGACCCTGAGGCCGCCGAACTTTCCGGCGTGAACGTCCACAATACCCTGATGTCCGTTTACATGCTGTCCGGTTTGATCTGTGCCTTTGCGGGCTGGGCTTTAATCGGGCGCATCGGATCGGTCTCGCCGACCTCCGGCCAATTGGCCAATATTGAGAGCATTACCGCTGTTGTGATCGGGGGTATCTCGTTGTTCGGCGGGCGAGGCTCCATTCTGGGATCGTTGTTCGGAGCTTTGATCGTCGGCGTGTTTACTCTGGGTCTGAGGCTGCTGGGCGCAGATGCGCAGTGGACCTTCCTGCTCATCGGGCTTCTCATCATCGCAGCAGTCGCAGTCGACCAGTGGATCAGAAAGGTATCGGGCTAATGTCAGGCACAACTCCAGTCGTCCAAGGGCGCGGGATCGTGAAGCGCTACGGCCACGTGACCGCCATCGACCATTCTGACTTTGAACTGCGCCAAGGAGAAATCCTAGCCGTTATCGGAGACAACGGCGCTGGCAAATCTTCCATCGTCAAGGCGATTTGCGGCGCCACTATCCCAGACGAGGGCGAGATTCTGATCGAAGGGAAAAAGGTCAACTTCACCTCTCCCATCGACGCCCGGAACATGGGGATCGAGATTGTCTATCAGCAACTTGCCATGTCTCCTGCTTTGTCGATCGCGGACAACATGTTCATGGGGCGCGAGCTCCGCAAACAGGGGTTCATGGGCAAATACATGCGTCAGCTTGACCGCCCTGCGATGGAGAAGTTCGCCCGTGAAAAGCTAACCGAGCTTGGGCTGATGACTGTACAGTCGATCAATCAGGCGGTTGAAACTCTCTCTGGTGGCCAACGTCAAGGTGTTGCTGTTGCCCGTGCCGCTGCCTTTGCAACCAAGTTTATCATCATGGACGAACCGACGGCTGCTTTGGGTGTCAAGGAAAGCCGCAAGGTGCTTGAGCTGATCCAGGACGTGCGGGCGCGTGGTATTCCGATCATTCTGATCAGCCACAACATGCCGCATGTCTTCGAGGTAGCCGATCGCATCCATGTGCATCGGTTAGGCAAACGCCTGTGCACGATCGACCCCAAGGATTACACGATGTCCGACGCGGTTGCCTTCATGACCGGCGCCAAAGAACCCCCCAAAGAGGACGCCGCATGATCGACCAGGATGCAAAGCGCGTTTGCGACCTGATTTCCTCCCGGAGGCAGGTTGGGGTTCGGACGATTGCCGCAATCGCCGGCCCCCCTGCATCGGGAAAGTCGACTTTGGCAGAAACCGTCGTGCAATCGCTGAACGCGCAACAAGGCTCTGCGGTTCCTTTAGCCACGCTGGTACCCATGGACGGTTATCATTTGGACAATCGCGTGCTGGAAAGGATGTGCCGCAAACTCTGGGGTCTAGTTGACGAGCCTGCGTGATCTGAGGTTTGTACTGTTCGAAATATTTCGAACAGGTTTTTTTGAGCATGATCTCGTTAAAGGGCAGTCATTTCCCCAAGGATACAGTTTTGTACGCTGTTTACTTCTATCTGCGGTACACAGTGTCCTATCGTGACCTTGAAGAGGTCATGGCTGAGCGCGGTGTGCAGGTGGACCACGCTACACTTAACAGGTGGGTTGTTAAGTATTCACCGATGATCGCAGCAAGAGCGCAATCGAAGAAACGCCCAACGCTGAGCTCCTGGCGCATGGACGAGGCCTATATTCGTGTTCGCGGCAAATGGATGTACCTCTATCGGGCCGTCGATAAAGCTGGGAATACTCTTGATTTCATGCTGTCTGAGCGTAGGAACCGTCCAGCAGCAGCCAGGTTCTTTGCCAAAGCTCTGTCTTCTAATGGAATCCCGAGCAAGATTGTCATTGACAAAAGTGGCGCCAACGCAGCGGGCATTCGAGAGGTGAACAAAATCCTCAATCGGTTCGGCTGCCCAGCCAAAATCCAAACGGTCAGGTCCAAATATCTGAATAACCTGATCGAACAGGATCATCGATTTATTAAGCGACGCGTACGGCACATGTGTGGGTTCAAATTGTTCAGATCCGCCTCGGCTACACTGGACGGCATCGAGGTCGCCAACATGATCCGGAAACGGTAATTCCCCAGCAATACGACCTCGGGTTTTCGGATGTTTGCTGAGATCGCAGGTTAGGTGTGTCCAGTAGTTGACTGCCTATGTTCGTTGCAAAAGTTTGCGACACATCCGCAATGCCACTGATCAAAAACCTGAGCTTGAGCAAGGTTGCCGCCCAAACTGTGCGCATTCATGGGTTTTCTGATCTCCGAAGATGCAATACGCCCGCTGCGAGAAAAACCGGTGGTGTAGCTTCTAACTGGAACGCGAGGGCAACTGGTCCGCTGCACTTACTGCAGCGTAAAGCCTGCGAAATCGCGCCAAGCGCTCGGACAGCGCTTCCATGTCAGCAGGCTCAAACCTATCCGTTGCTGGCGGTTGAAGTGCGAGATCGGCTTTGCTCAAGGCACCGCAACCACAAGCCGCCAGCCGTGCCGCGCCATAGGCCGGGCCGGAATCCGACCCTTCCGAACGCACAATAGGTTTCCCGGTCACGGTTGCTATCAGGCCCAACAAAAGATCTGATCGACTGCCCCCTCCGATGGCGGCCATTTCCGGCAAATTATCTATCGTTTCACCGAAACTCTGTGCAGCATCGGCAAAACAAAAGGCAATTGCCTCTACCACGGAACGGCAAATGTCTGCACGTGTTGTCGAATCCTCGAGGCCAAAGAAACAAGCCCGGATATGCGGATCCCCGAGCGGGCTGCGTTCACCAGTCAGATAGGGTAGGAAAATGGGCACGCGTTCGCTGCTGACCGTTTCAGCATGCGCAACAACTTCGGCGGCAGACAGCCCCAGTTGACCGCCGATCCATGAAATCGGCCTTGCTCCGTTCAGCATCGCCGCCATTTGATACCAACGGCCGGGCAGTGTGTGCGCAAAAGCATGCACGTAACGTTCGGGGTTTGGCTTGTAGCTTCGATCCGCCACAAACAGCTGACCAGAAGTCCCCAGTGAGATGAACCCGCGCCCCGGTTCGGTGGCACCCAAAGACACTGCCCCTGTTGCTGCATCTCCGCCGCCAGCAACGACAGGCACGCCGGTCTTCAATCCGGTCTCAGCCGCCGCTTTCGCCGTCACAGTCCCAACGACACTGTGGCCATCGAATACTTGCGGCAACCAATCCGCTGCTACATCAGTGGCTTCGGCAATACCGGCGTGCCAGTTACGCGACGCCTGATCGAGCCACATTGTCCCGGCGGCATCGGATGTATCGGTTGCCAATTCCCCATGCAGCTGTAAACCAATGTAGTCCTTGGGCAGCAGGATACGGGCAAGTTTGGCATATTGCCTCGGTTCATGTTGTTTTAGCCATGCAATCTTGGGTGCGGTGAAGCCCGGCAAAGGGAGGACACCCGCGATATGACCAATCTGCGGTAAGGTCGCGCGCAGTTCATCGCACTCTCGTGCCGCCCTGCTATCATTCCACAGGATTGCCGGGCGGATCGGGCGCAGATTATGGTTCAGCAAAACAGCCCCGTGCATCTGGCCGGACAACCCGATGGCCTCCACCTCTGACAGTGCAGTTTGCCCCGCAAGTTGGCCCAAAGCGTCGCGTGTTGCCTGCCACCAGAGGTCCGGATGCTGCTCGGACCAACCGGGCCGCGGCGAAGACGTCTTAATCCCCACTGATGACGTCGCAAGAATTCGATCGGCATCAGTACAAACAAGTTTGACCGCTGATGTTCCTATATCGATCCCGAGATACATTCAGCCCCCCGCCCTGTTCAAAAGCCGGGAACATGTCTGGCTCTTGATTTTTTAGCGCGCGCAAAGAATATGTAAAAATATGATAAGATCAAGACGGCTAATATCCGCAGGCAGACTGGCATGACCAAAATTAAGAACATGGAAGAGTTCGCGGCCCTCAGCGGTATCTCGCGGCCCACGGTGTCCAAGTACTTCCACGACCCCGACAGTGTTCGCCCAACGACAAGGGCTCGCATAGAAGAGGCGCTGGAACGCTTTGACTACCGCCCGAACATCTATGCTGTGAATCAGAACCGGAAGCTGACCAAGAATATAGGCATCGTCGTGCCCTATCTGGCCGATCCCTTCTTTGCCGAGATCGCCCGGTATCTTGAGCAATCCTGTATCGCAGCAGGCTATCGCCCGTCCTTGTTCAGTTCCCACGGAGAGCAAAAGCTGGAGAACGAAATTCTGGACGGGCTGCAATCGATGAAACCCGCCGGGGTTTTGTTGGCGCCATTGGGGCGGATTTCAGACCAATCCGCGATCGAGAAGTTCTGCGCCAATGTGCCGACGGTTCTGTTTGACAGCAACCTTGATGGGCTGGGTGCCGCATTTATCGGGTCGGACAATTTCAGTTTTGTGTCACAGACCGTTGAATACATGACCCGGACGGGCGAGCCCCCATCGTTCTTTGAAATGCGCACACCTGCGAACCCGAACGCCAACAAAAGAAGGAAGGCATATATTGAGATGATGGAGCGCCTCGGGTTCGAGCCGCATATCATCAAAGTCGACGGAAAAGGATGGGCGTTTGAAGAGATTGGGCACAAGGGTGCGCTGAAAGTTCTGGAAGAGCGTGGATTAAGGACGAATTCTGTTCTGTGCAGCAATGACCGGCTAGCAATTGGCTTTCTTGCGGCTTGCTACGAACAGGGGATTCGGGTTGGCCGGAAAGAAGATTGCACGCTGCGGGTGGCCTCAAATGACGACCATCCGTTCGCAAAATTCACGTGCCCGTCTCTGACCACGGCTGCGCATGATTACGACAACGTTGCCGGACGAAGTGTCGAAACTTTGTTTGAACTCATTGAAAACGGGGGGAAATTCGACTCACGAACCGAAACGCTTTTCCCTGCCCGTCTTGTTCTAAGGGATTCCGCATAGCCCATTATATTTGACGCGCGTAAAGTTTTTATTGACGGCGCGATAACTTACAAACTACGCTCTCTGCACAGCATCCAAGCTCAGGGAGGACAAGGATGTACTTGAAACACGCACTTCGTGCGGCGACTGCTTTGACATTCGTCGCCACGGTCGCGGCCCAAGCGCAAACCATCACGATCGCCACGGTGAACAACGGCGACATGATCCGGATGCAGGGCTATACCGACAAATTCACCGAAGCGACGGGGATCGATGTCGAGTGGGTGACGCTGGAAGAAAACGTGCTGCGTCAGCGCGTGACCACCGACATCACCACCAAAGGTGGGCAGTTCGACATAATGACCATCGGCATGTACGAGACGCCAATCTGGGGCGCAAATGGCTGGCTGGTGCCATTGGAAGGTATGTCCGCTGAATATGACGTGGACGACATTCTGCCCGCGATGCGCAATGGTCTCAGCCATGAAGACACGCTCTATGCGGCTCCGTTTTATGGTGAAAGCTCGATGATCATGTACCGCACCGACCTGATGGAAAAGGCCGGTCTGGAAATGCCCGAAGCACCGACTTGGCAGTTCATCCGGGAAGCCGCGGCGGCAATGACGGACCGTGACAACGACATCAACGGCATCTGCTTGCGCGGCAAGGCTGGTTGGGGCGAGGGCGGGGCCTTCATCACCGTGACCGGAAATTCCTTTGGGGCGCGCTGGTTTGACGAAGACTGGAAACCTCAGTTCGATCAGCCGGAATGGAACGAGGCACTGACCTTCTTTGTTGATATGATGACTGAATCTGGACCCGCAGGCTACGCGACCAATGGCTTCAACGAGAACCTCTCGCTGTTTCAGCAAGGCAAGTGCGGCATGTGGATAGACGCCACCGTTGCGGCCTCGTTCGTGACCAACCCCGATGACTCGACCGTGGCGGATAAGGTTGGTTTTGCGTTGGCTCCAAACTCAGAGGGTGTTGACAAGCGCTCGAACTGGCTCTGGGCCTGGGCTCTGGCCATTCCCGCAGGCACCCAGCAAGAAGATGCAGCCAAGCAGTTCATCGAATGGGCTACGTCTAAGGACTACATCGAACTGGTTGCCGAAAACGAAGGTTGGGCCAATGTTCCACCGGGTGCGCGCACCTCGCTGTATGAGAACCCCGAGTATCAGAAGGTCCCATTCGCCAAGATGACGCTGGACTCGATCCTTTCGGCCGATCCGAACAACCCGACGGTAAAACCGGTGCCTTATGTAGGCATCCAGTTTGCAGCGATCCCGGAGTTCGCAGGAATCGCGACACAGGTGAGCCAGGAGTTCTCGGCCGTCTATGCCGGACAACAATCAGTGGAAGAGGCTCTGGAGAAAGCGCAGGCCTTTACTGCCGAAGAGATGGAAGCCGCAGGGTACTGAGGTCTTCTCCCCGTGGGAGGGCAGCCTATTGCCCCCCGCACTACCCTTCCACAATCCGTATTTTTCTCGCGGGCTGGTTCGCGCCTGAACAGAGAGGACTTGCATCATGGCAACCCAACATTCCCGATCAGTTGCTCGCCTGATGATGGCACCCGCTGTGGTCCTGCTGCTTGGCTGGATGCTCGTGCCTCTGACGATGACGCTGTATTTTTCCTTTAAGAAATACCTGCCTTTGCGCGGCGGCGACTTGGGCTGGGTCGGGTTTGATAACTACGTCCGGTTCGTCTCGTCCAGTTCCTTTTGGCCAGCCGTGCAAGCCACCTTGGTGATCGTTGGTGGAGTGCTGATGATCACCGTCGTACTGGGCATCCTGCTCGCGATGCTGCTGGATCAACCCATGTGGGGACAGGGCGTTGTCCGAATCCTGGTGATTGCGCCGTTCTTTGTCATGCCCACCGTGTCAGCGCTGGTTTGGAAGAACATGTTTATGGACCCGGTGAACGGCCTGTTGGCCCATCTCTGGCGCTTTTTCGGTGCTGAACCGATTTCATGGCTGTCCGAGGCGTCGATGACCTCGATCATCATGATCGTGTCGTGGCAGTGGTTGCCTTTTGCGACATTGATCCTGCTGACCGCGATCCAGTCGCTGGACAGTGAACAGCTGGAAGCGGCCGAGATGGACGGCGCGCCAGTTCTGAAACGCTTTTACCACATCGTCCTGCCGCATCTGAGCCGCGCGATCACCATCGTGATCCTGATCCAGACGATCTTTTTGTTGTCGATCTTCGCCGAGATATTCGTGACCACCGGCGGCGCGTTCGGCACCCGCACACTCACCTACCTGATCTTCCAGCGCGTGCTGGAAAGCCAGAATGTCGGCCTTGGATCAGCCGGAGGTGTCTACGCTATCATCCTTGCCAATATTGTTGCCATCTTCCTGATGCGCATCGTCGGCAAGAACCTGGACGCGTGAGGAGGTAAGACCATGGCCCGCGCCGTCACAACCCGCCGCAAATCGCTGAACACCGTCCTTGCCTGGGCCGTTGGTCTGCTGATCTTTTTCCCGATCCTCTGGACCATCCTGACCAGCTTCAAGACCGAGGCGCAGGCCATCGCCAGCCCGCCGCTGTTCCTGAACTTCGACTGGACCCTTGAGAACTATGCCATCGTGCAGGAACGCTCGGATTACATGCGGTTCCTGTGGAACTCTGTCATAATCGCAGGTGGCTCGACCGTTCTGGGTGTGATCATCGCAGTGCCTGCAGCATGGGCGATGGCCTTCGTGCCCTCGAAACGGACCAAGGACATCCTGCTGTGGATGCTGTCCACCAAGATGCTGCCTGCGGTCGGCGTTCTCTACCCGATCTACCTGCTTTTCATCCGTCTGGGCCTGCTGGACACACGCGGAGGTCTGGTCGTGGTATTGATGCTGATCAACCTGCCGATCATCGTCTGGATGCTCTACACATATTTCCGCGAAATTCCGGGTGAAATTCTGGAAGCTGCGCGGATGGATGGAGCGACCTTGAAAGAGGAAATCCTCTACGTCCTCACCCCCATGGCCATTCCCGGCATCGCCTCGACCGTTTTGCTGAACTTCATTCTGGCGTGGAACGAGGCGTTCTGGACCCTCAACCTGACCGCCGTCGATGCTGCTCCGCTGACCGCGTTCATTGCCAGCTATTCTAGCCCCGAGGGTCTGTTCTTTGCCAAACTCAGCGCGGCCTCGACTATGGCAATCGCGCCAATCCTGATCCTTGGCTGGTTCAGCCAGAAACAACTTGTCCGCGGCCTGACCTTCGGCGCTGTGAAATAAGGAACACGACACATGGGACGTATTCAACTGAAGTCCGTGACCAAAAGCTTCGGCGACGTGCAGGTTATCCCTCCGCTGGACCTGACGATCGAGGACGGCGAATTCACAGTCTTCGTCGGCCCTTCGGGTTGCGGCAAGTCCACGCTGTTGCGCCTGATTGCGGGGCTGGAGGATATCACCACCGGTTCCATCGACATTGACGGGTCGGACGCAACCGACGTGCCCCCTGCCAAGCGGGGATTGGCGATGGTGTTCCAGTCCTACGCGCTATATCCGCATATGACCGTGCGCAAGAACATCGCGTTTCCGCTGCGCATGGCGAAGCTGGATCAGGCCGAGATAGACAGACGTGTCGAAGGGGCGGCGAGCGTTCTGAACCTGAGCGACTATCTGGATCGACGTCCGGGCCAGCTCTCGGGCGGCCAGCGCCAGCGAGTCGCCATCGGGCGCGCTATCGTCCGCGAACCGGCAGCGTTTCTGTTTGATGAGCCGCTGTCGAACCTCGACGCGGCGCTGCGGGTCGGAATGCGTCTGGAAATCAGCGAGTTGCACGAACGTCTGGCCACCACGATGATCTATGTGACCCACGATCAAGTCGAAGCCATGACCTTGGCCGACAAGATCGTTGTCCTTCAGGCTGGCGTGATCGAACAAGTCGGCAGCCCGCTAGAGCTGTACCGAACGCCGCGCAACCTGTTTGTTGCCGGTTTCATCGGTTCCCCCAAAATGAATTTCATCGAGGGCGAAGAGGCCGCAAAACACGGCGCGCATACGATCGGTGTGCGCCCCGAACATATCACTGTGTCCGACAGCGAGGGCACGTGGTCCGGCGTAGTTGGCGTATCGGAACACCTCGGATCAGACACGTTCTTCCATATCCATGAAACCGGTCTGGCCGAAACGATCACCGTCCGCGCAGATGGCGAGGTCGGGTTCCGCCACGGGGACCGTATCCACCTGACACCGCGTGCCGACGTAATCCACCGGTTTGACGCAAATGGCTTGCGGGTCGAATGACACGTCTGGCTGGCAAAACCGCTCTGATCACCGGGGCCGCGCGTGGTATCGGATTGTCCTTTGCCAAAGCCTATGTGGCGGAGGGTGCGCGTGTCGTGATCGCCGATATCGACATCGAGCGCGCGCAGGACGAAGCTGCTGAGATCGGTGAGGCTACTTTGGCCGTCGAATTGGACGTAACCAGCCAACGCAGCATAGATGACGCAGTTGCAAGAACGGCTGCACATTTCGGCTCCATCAACATTCTGATCAATAACGCGGCCATCTTCACCGCCGCACCAATTGTCGAGATTGAGCGCGCTGACTACAACCGCGTCTTTGAAATCAACGTCGCAGGCGCTCTGTTCGTGATGCAGGCTGTCGCGCGCCATATGATCGATCACGGGACCAAAGGCCGGATCATCAATATGGCGTCGCAGGCCGGGCGCAGGGGCGAGCCTTTGGTCGCCGTTTACTGCGCCAGCAAGGCCGCGATCATATCCCTGACACAATCGGCGGGATTGAACCTCATCTCTCATGGGATCAACGTGAATGCGATCGCACCCGGTGTTGTCGATGGCGAACATTGGGACGGCGTTGATGCGTTTTTCGCAAAACACGAAGGCAAACCCCCTGGCCAGAAAAAACGCGAAGTGGCAGCAGCTGTCCCCTATGGCCGAATGGGCCGCGCCGATGACCTGACCGGAATGGCGGTGTTTCTGGCCTCGGATGAGGCCAAGTACATCGTCGCCCAAACTTACAATGTCGATGGCGGAAACTGGATGAGCTGATGAACCCAATGGCGGATGCAAACTCTCCGACGCGGCTGCGGCGCGATGGTCTTTCTGACCTGCCGGCAACTGTCAGGACTCCGACGTATACGCGCTCGGACTTGGCGCCGGGGATCGTCCATATCGGGCTGGGCAATTTCCACCGCGCCCATCAGGCCTGGTACATCCACCAGATGATGCAGCAGGGTCTGGCCTATGACTGGGCGATCCTCGGGGCGGGCATGCGAAACTATGACGCGGAGATGCGAGAGAGGCTGCTCGCGCAGGACTGCCTGACCACCTTGATCGAACTCGACCCGCAAGGAATATCTGCCGAGGTGATCGGCCCGATGATCGACTACCTGCCGATTGAGGACAACAACGCTGCCCTGATCCGTAAGATGGCTGACCCATCCATCCGGATTGTGTCGCTGACAGTAACCGAGGGCGGGTATTTTCTGGATGCCAACACCGGGGCCTTCGATACGGATCACGAAGATATTCGCCATGATGCGAGGAATCCGAACCAGCCCCGCACGGCTTTTGGCGCCATTGTATCGGCGCTAAAGCAGCGCCGGGCGAACAGCCTCAGGCCCTTTACTGCGCTCAGCTGCGACAACCTTCAGGGAAACGGTACGATCCTGCGAAACTGCGTTGTTGGTTTGGCGCGCGCGTCAGACCCTGATCTGGCCGACTGGATCGACCAAAACAGCGCATTCCCCAACTCGATGGTGGATTGCATAGTACCTGCGACGACTGAGCAAGTGTTGTCACAATGCCTTGCCCTTGGAGTCGACGACCGCGCTCCGGTCTCGCACGAGAACTTTCGCCAATGGGTTATCGAGGATGACTTCTGCGCCGGGCGACCGCCACTCGAACAGGTCGGTGTGACGCTGACCCACAATGTTCACAGCTATGAGACGATGAAACTGCGCATTTTGAACGGAGGGCACCAACTGCTTGCGAATGTCGGGGAAATCCTGAGCGTTCCGACGATTTCAGATTGTATGCAGGACCCGGACATCTTGGCGTTTTTCAGAAAAGTTCAGGCAGAAGAAATTCTGCCGCATGTCGAAGCCGTACCCGGAATCACAGCGAAACAGTACCTTGGGTTGGTAAAGAGGCGTTTTGCAAACAATACAATTCACGATACGACGCGCAGGGTCGCGTTCGACGGATCTGCACGACATCCGGGGTTCATTCTGCCGTCGCTGCGTGATGTACTCGCGTCCGGTTTTTCCGCAAACGGGCTCGCGCTGGCCGAAGCATTCTGGTGCAGGATGTGTGCGGGTGTTCGTGAAGATGGCTCAGAAATCGCCCCGAATGACCCTCAATGGGAGAGCTTACGAACAACAGCGTTGGCGTCCAAAGCCGACCCTGAAATTTGGCTCGAACAACGCCAGTACTATGGAGACTTCGGCCAGAGCACACACTTTTCCAGAGCCTTCGCCTCTTGGCTGAGCGCGATCTGGCAGATTGGCAGCCGAGCAGTCATAGCTGAATATGTCGCGAACGGCTCGATATCACGCTAATCGCGTATACAATGCGCGATTAGTCAGAGACGCACATTGGGTTTTGCTTTAAGGACTGTAGCGCACATTCACGATAATCTGCCTTAAAACAATGCGCTTGAGCGCCAAACCCCGGAAGATTGATGGGTAGCAGACGATAGCTGTTGGCAAGGTGTGTGTTAGCCAAACCTTCAAACATGCTCGCATTGTCACCAAATCCTGCAACACAGAGAATGGCGGGTCTTTCATCGTTCTCTTGACTGGGGCGTTTGGTCATTTCGGCTTACAGAGCATCGCATGCGGACGGCTCCGCAGCATTCAACAATTTAGGCTCAGTCCGGTCATCTGACGGTTTCGGTAGGTTCTAGGGTCGGTTCAGACGACATCAAGTTCGGCTCAGCGCACTAACTTGCCTTCGGTCCGAGTGGTTTCACTATGGTGGGGTCTGCGGCACCGAGATTGTTTTTAACCCATCAGTGGCCGTATGCCGGGACAAGCAGGCGACGGCGGCACTCTCTCCAAGTCTGAGGCAACTCTCAATCGGCCAGTCTTCGTGGATTCCATGGACAACGCCAGAGCAGAAAGCGTCACCTGCGCCCACCGGGCTGATTATTTGCTCCGCAGGTATAGGGTCCGGTGCGAAAGCGATTTCAACCTCGTTCTCACAACATACAATTTGTGTCGGGCTATGGATTATGACAGCCCGGTTGACCCCGCCAGACTTCAGGATGCGAGCCGCTTTCATCATTTCGTTGGGATAAGTTCTCTGCGTCAGGTTGATACCTGTCGCCTCCTCGGCTTCAAGTTCATTCGCAAACAGAAAATCGATTTCCGGAAGCGTCTTTGACACGATGTCTCTGTATGCCCCGGATCTGAAAGATGCGAGGTCAACGCAGGTTAGCATGCCCGCAGCTCTGGCGTCGGACAAAACCAGTGCGGCCCCGGTTTTGCCCTCCGGCAGAACCTCATCCAGCTTATCGAGCAAAGTTAGATAACCAAGATAAAAGAGCTTAACTCCGGCGGCCGATAACTCATCAATTTTTATCGACGAAGCGTCAAACAAACTGTTCGCACCACGGTGGTGGAAGAACGTGCGGCTGTCGCCCTGCACGTTCATTACATGCGTCTGTGATGTTGTTGCCCGTGTTGTTCGCTGCAGGCCGTTCACCGGTAGCCGCGCCTCGGCGCAAAGACGCAAGACTTCGTCGCCCATAGCTCCTGCGCCGATTAGCCCGATTGGGATCACCGGGTAACAAACGCCCATAGCTTTCAAACCCAATGCAACATTGGCCGGTCCGCCGCCAAGGTCGATATGCTGGTTCTCAATAAGCGCCAGACCTGACTTTTCTGGCCAATGCGAAATTCTGTGCACCGTGTCTAGGATCCAATTTCCCGCGCATGCGATGCCTTGTCTCTCATTTCCGGGCTTTATCGGACTAAGCACGTAATTTTCCTACATAAAAGATGATGCGCCGTGAGATTAACAGACCTCTTTCGACTGCGCACTCTGGAACCAGGCTACTGATTAACCTGCTGTCGACTGAGACCACCACACAATCATCTTTTCAACCAAGCGCTGCTTCAGTCGCTTTGGGCTTAAAACGGGCGCCTACCGAGCTTTACCAAATAACCTTAAAGTCGTTCAGCAAAATTCCAATCATTTCGTCCGCTGAACATAGTTTGCATGGCGGGTGGTGAATGTCTTAATCGAATGCCTCACTGGCGCTGACGACGGCCCGTTTGCGATACCAGCGCATCGGTATCACGACGAACGTCGATGCACTGGCTGTTATCAGGTTTTGCTATCCCCAAAGCTAGGGCTCCACCAATTTTGACATCTGTGACTAAGTTCAGTTTATCAGACCCTATGAGATACGGCGCGAAGTTCTTATCATGGCCGGTATGAGAGATACGATAAGCCCCTCCCCGGAACTTGCAGCGATTGTGGAACGTTGGATAAACGCCTATGGCCGGGGCGATGGTGAGACAGTGGCACATCTATTTTCTGACGATGCTGCACTGTCATACTTCGGCTCAGCCCAAGGAGAGGCGTGGAAAGGTGATGCTCTGCGTCGCGGTATGGATCAATACATCAGAGAGGTCCCACGATTCCGGTGGAACGCAAAGGAACTGAGAGGATTTGAATGCGGATCACTTGGTTGGGTGGAATGGGAAGCAAGGATTGATGGCATTGAGACAGGGCAGTCCGCGCATCTGCGCTCTACAGTCATTCTGAAACTCGAAAAAGGTTCCTGGAAGATCGTGCACGTTCACAATTCCATTCCGGTCAACAACGTCGAAGGCTTCGGATACGAGGCCAGAGGCTTTGAAGAGTTGCTCGATGCCGCCCTCTCTACACCCTACGAACTCGGGCAAAGTGGGATTGCGACCATTATGTTTACTGACATAGCGGATAGCACGACTATTGCTGAGGCTATAGGAGATACACTTTGGACAGACGCCCTCGGAAGACATCTGCGACTGGTCGAAACACAGATTGTTGAAAGCGGTGGGCGTTTAGTGAAATCACTGGGAGACGGCGTAATGTCATCTTTTGCATCCGCAAGGGCAGCGCTTCTGGCAGCTCAGAATATCCAGCAGGCAAACTCGGCGGAAACCAACGAGCCAAAGCTACAGGTCCGAATTGGCTTGCACACAGGCGAAGTGATTACGTCCGATGCTGATCACTTCGGGACCGTTGTCAATAAGGCTGCACGTATAGCGGCCCTCGCAGCACCCAGTGATATACGCGTCTCGGAGGCAACACGGATCATGGTAGGCGGGTCACAGGAGTTCCAGTTTGCCGAGCAAATAACAGTTCCGCTCAAAGGCCTGGAAGGGGAACATACGATTTTTAAACTGAACTGGCTTGAACGCACTTGAAACCGGAAGCCATGATCGGTTCATCACTATCGCCTGAAGTGCAGAACGACCAGAATTGTGCAATCGCAGAAATTTGACTTCGAGCACATTGCAGACCTCCGAGCAGAAGAAGCATGCACCCTGTAGCGCGAATTGGTCAACGGCCCTTTCCTGCCGTTGATCGAAACCCGTCAATGTTGCGGTCGCAGCCCGCTTTCCGGACTTTCGCCGCATACGCGCATTCGCGATGCCTGCGGTTTGGTAGATTGCGACCTGGAGCCGCCTTTTGCTCATGCGGCTATTGCTGACGCAGTAATGGTTTGCAGGGGCAGCACAAATATCGTTGCGTTGCACCTGATGTCTTTAGACCGGTCATTCTCAACAACAGTGAATTCCAGGTCTCCATTGGTCCGAATGCGCCCACAGAGCCGTCTTGCAATAGTTGGAATTTTTGATCCCAGGCCTCAAATATTCCAGTCAAACATCAGTGATGAGGTTATGTCATCAGCACGTTTGCGAAGTTGATTGCGCAATGCCTAGATGAAAATGCGGCCTTTGAACTGTACATCGCACCAAGGAAACCGCACCGCCGCTTATGTCGATCCGACGCTTCAAGCCTCGGTTAGGTGCTTCCTGATTGTCGGATCGATCCTATTGCTTTGAATTGGGTAGATGCCACAAGCGGCAATAGCCTCGCGCGCAGTTACACGCTCGTGCAATCGTTTCCAGATTGTTTTGGCAGCATAGGGATGCGGGTATGGGCGCCATGCGACGCCCATGGTCATCCCTCGCAGATATTTCAACTGCTGGCGGTGTGCGGAGTACAAGATAGTATTGGCTACGCTGCCTTCGCGCGCGAGCTCGTGTTCGGTCACGAATATCCTGTTGCCACGCATTGTCACCAACCCTGCGTAACGTGAAATCTGGTGCGTGCTTTTATCTTGTGAAGTGGCAATTTCTCGGGAGCGAATGGTGAAAAGCCCATCAACTTCCTGAATGCGGATCAATGAACAGAAGATCTTTCCTTCCCAAGATGGCGTACAGAAATATGAATGATAGAAACCTACGTAACGCCTCAGGTTTTTCTGTTGACCTCTAAACGGATCCAGAAATGCGTCTGTCGGCGTTTTGCCAACTTGTGGCTGGACACCCTTTAGCATTCGTTCGAAGCTCGCAGTTTCAGCGAACAGCTCTGCTTCTGTCAGATCGAAGTGACGCGCAATTCGGCGCATGTTGTGGGCTGAAGGCAGGCTAGAGCCATTCAGGTAGCGATTGAATTGCTGTCTGTTGACGCCGATATCACGACAAATCTGCGAAATGCTCCCGTGTTCTGCACATAACGACTTTAGGTTTGTGGAAAAATTCTCTGTCACAGGTAAAACCTTTCGCGTTTTGACGCTATATCACAACAGATAGCGTCAATTCGCACAAGTTCGCACAATTTGTTTTCACTGCAAATTGGTTTCTTCTTCGGCATCAGCTCGAAACAGACAAGCCTCCAGATGCCAATTCAAACCATCGAAAACACATGGATCACACTCTCGGATGGACGGAGGCTTGCTGCGCGACTCTGGTTACCCGAAACGGGCCCTGCACCGGCCATTCTGGAATATCTGCCCTATCGCAAACGCGACGGAACGGCGCCTCGAGATGAAACAACACACATAGTGTTTGCTGAAGCGGAGTATGCCTGCATCCGAGTCGATATAGCCGGCACCGGGGACAGCGAAGGGATATTCGACGACGAATACTCCGAGCAGGAACTGCGTGATGGCGAGGAAGTCATAGCCTGGATCGCCGCGCAGGATTGGTGTGACGGCCATGTCGGAATGATCGGAATATCGTGGGGCGGATTTAACGGCTTGCAACTGGCTTTTCGCCGACCACCGGCTTTGAAGGCTGTTATCAGCGTCGCCTCGACCGTGGATCGCTATGCGGATGACATCCATTTTATGGGCGGGTGCCTGCTGAGTGACAACGTGAACTGGGGTAGCCAGATGTTTGCGTATCTGACGCGCCCTGCCGATCCGGACCTACGTGCAGATTGGCGAGAGGATTGGCTGGCACGCCTGCAAAACGTCCCGTTCTCTGCCGCAGATTGGTTGCGTCACCAAACCCGTGACTCCTATTGGAGGCATGGCTCTGTTTGCGAGGATTGGTCTGCCATTCAGGTTCCTGTTTTGGCGATCACAGGCTGGGCAGACGCTTATGTCAATGCTCCACCCGCTTTGGCTGCAAACATGAGAGCACCAAGCAAGGCCGTCATCGGACCATGGGAACATCGGTATCCTCATATCTCGAAACTTGATCCTGCGGATTTCCATTCCGAAGTGATCGGTTGGTTTGATCGCTGGTTAAAAGGGCAAGAAAATGGTGCAGAGGACCTGCCTGTCTATCGGACATACATGCAGGAACATTTTAATCCGACACCGCAAAATGGCCCTCGGCAAGGTCGTTGGATTGCGGAAGCTAGCTGGCCGTCACCGCACGTACAGGAACAGATTTGGTATTTAGCACCCGGCGGATTTTCCCAAAGCCCAGGCCCTGGCTCCCTAGCTATCGCGTCGCCTTGCCATGTTGGTCTACAAAGCGGGTATTTCTGTGCTGGCATGCGGATTGACAACGAGCTTCCCGGAGATCAGTCCAGCGATGACGCCTTGTCGCTCTGTTTTGACAGCGCACCAGTGCAAGCGCCGCTGGAGTTGCTGGGGCGCGCTAAACTGAAGTTTCAGTTTTCGGTGGATCAGCCTGTCGCCCAGCTTGTTGCTCGATTGTGCGATGTGTCGCCGGGCGGTGTTTCGCAACGCATCAGCTATCGGTCGCTGAACCTCTGCCATTACCAGAGTCACGAAACGCCTGAAATCTTGCAGCCGGGGGAGGTTTACGAGGCTGAGATTGCCCTGAATGAATGTGCGCATCGCTTGCGTGTGGGGCATGTATTACGGCTGGCCGTGTCGACATCCTACTGGCCGATCATCTGGCCGACGCCGAATTCTGCAGAGGTGACACTACACTTGCAGAATTGCACCCTGCATCTGCCTGTGCGCGAAGTTACGCACGAAATACAAGCCTCTGAACCTGGTCCGGCGCAGGATTATCCGGTTCTAGCCGCCGAGCTATTGCGTTCGACTGCGGCGCAATCCGAGCATTCTATGACTGAAGATGGCCGGATGGTGCTGGAGACCTTTGATGACTACGGTAAAACGCAGGATCCCTACCACGATCTGATTGTCGGCAGCGATGTGCGAATGCACTACGGTATCCATCCCGATGATCCGGCGACTGCACGTTTCGAGACTGCCTGGAATTTTACCTTTGAGCGGGCGGATTGGCAGGTCGCTATCTCGACCGAATGCCGCATGAGTTGCGACACGCAGAATTTCTATCTCTACCGCAGACTACGCGCCACCGAAGGCGCCGATGAAACCGAAGTTCTGACGAAGGAATGGTCCGAAACCGTTCCACGCGGACTTCTCTGACTTAATCCAAGGGAGGAAACCATGAAGATCGAATGGACAAAGGCCAATGTTGGTCGCAGGAAGTTTTTGAAAGGCGCGACCGCGCTTGGGGCGGCCACAGCGCTTCCGATGGGATGGGCGAACCGCGCATTTGCGGCAGATGACGGTGTTCTGCGGGTGCGGGCTTATGGTGATGCGCAGAACATGGATCCGGCCCATTCCGTTGGTGTTGTCGAAGAAGAGGTACACGCCTCCATCTATAACAAGCTGATCCAGTACAAGCCTGGCGAGGAATGGGGCTGGCAGTTGGATGCTGCGACGATGATCGAACAGGCTGATCCGACCCATATCAAGTTCGCGTTGCGTGACGATATCGGATTCACCAACGGGTTTGGCGCCATGAGTGCCGAGGACGTCAAATTCAGCATGGAACGGATCGTGGATGACGCGACCGATAGTCCGAACAAACCCGACCTGGGTCCCTTCAGCCATGTTGACGTGACCGGTGAACGCGAAGGGACGATTGTACTGAATAAGCCGTTCGCGCCGATTTGGTCGATTGCCCTGCCTTACATTACTGGAAACATCGTCTCAAAAGCAGCGGTCGAAGCCGCCGGCGGCCGGATCGGCGCTGATCCGGTGGCAGAGTCCGGCCCCTACCTCCGGGACAGTTGGTCACCCAAGGAAAAGACGGTTCTCAAGCGCAATCCCGACTGGAAAGGGGATGCACCCACTTGGGATACCGTCGAAATCTATCCGATCGACGACGAAAACACCGCCGAGATCGCGTTCGAGGCGGGTGAACTGGATGTAACCCGCGTGTCTCTGGGCTCGGTCGAGCGATATCGTGCCGAAGTTCCAAATGGTGGATCGTTGGTTGAGAAACCCTCGCTCTACTATGTTTGGATGGGCATGAACGTCGAGCATCCGAAGCTACAAAATCAGAAACTACGACAGGCAATTCAGCACGCAGTTGATGTACCCAGCATTCTGGAGGCCGCATATTTTGGTGCTGCTGAACCATCAACAGGTATCATTGCACCAGGCCTTGCCGGCCATCGACCTTCTTCGCTTGTGCCACCGGAGGCGAATTTTGAGAAAGCCGCGCAGCTGCTTGCGGAATCTGGTGAAACCAACGTCACGCTGACCCTGGATACGCTGAACAAGACGACATTCACAACAACTGCACAGATCATTCAGGCGACGTTGGCACAGATCGGGATCACGGTTGAAGTGAACGTTCTGGAATCCGGGGCGTTCTGGGCATCTGGCGACAACGAGAACCTGCAGCTTGTTCTGAACCGCTATTCGATGACCCCAGACCCGTATTATGCGACGTCGTGGTTCACGCCCGAACAGATTGGCAAATGGAACTGGGAACGCTTCAACAGCCCTGAATTCAATGAAATTCATGAAACCGCGGCCGCAGAAACGGACGTTGCAAAGCGGGCAGAAATGTACCAGCGCGCGCAAGATCTGATGGAAGAGAGCGGCGCCTATCGCTTTATCACCCACGAGGCGACGCCGGTTATTCACAGTGCTCGTGTCATTCCTGCGCTGCGACCGGATGGCCTGTCCTTGCTTCGCTATTTCGGCAAGGCGACCTGAACTCGCCAGGTCGACCGGGTACGGCGGGCGCGTGACGCTCGCCGTACCAAAACCAACGCCACCAAGCCACAAGGAGCCAGTTGGCCATGCTGAATTTTGCAACCCGTCGCTTCGGGCTGTCGCTGCTCATCCTGTTTGTGGCGGTCACCGTCATGTTCCTGATGATCCGCGCCGTGCCAGGCGATCCGGTCCAGATCATGCTGGGCCCGCGTGCCACGCCCGAGCTTCAGGCCCAACTCACCGCGGCGCTGGGGCTTGATCAACCGATCTGGAAACAGCTTTTGATCTTCTATGGGAACCTTCTTCAGGGTGACCTTGGAACCGATGTCTTCTCGGGCCGTTCCGTGACTGAGATTGTTTTCCAGCAATTGCCATTCACTCTGGAACTGATTTTTGCGTCGATCTTGTGGTCCGCAAGCTTGGGAATTGCGCTTGGTGCCTATGCGGCCGCGCATCCCAATACTGTGATTGATCGGATCGCCGCTGCGGTATCTGTCAGCTTTGTCGCTGCTCCGGCCTTTGTTGTCGCGCTCTTGGCGCTTTTGATTTTCGCCGTGCATCTGCAATGGTTTCCCGCCATCGGGGCAGGAGAAGGCTTTTGGGATCGCCTAAACCATCTGGTTCTTCCCGCCTTTGCCATCGGGCTCAGTTGGGTCGGCTATATTGCCCGGCTGGTGCGGGCTTCGATGCTAGAGGTCATGGGCGAAAGCCACGTACGCACCGCCCGGGCATTTGGTATCGCCGAACGCCGCGTCGTCATGGTTTACGCCTTACGTATCGCCATTCTGCCAGTGGTTACCGTGATCGGGGTCGGGATGGGCTTTCTTCTCAGCTCGGCCGTCTTTGCCGAAATCGTCTTTGCCCGGCCGGGTCTGGGTAAATTAGTTATCGATAGCATTACGACCCGAAACTACCCAATTGTGATGGGCTCAGTCCTCATATCCACCGCGTTGTTTGTGGTTTCGACCGCGTTGGCAGATTTGATCAACGCGTTGCTCGATCCACGTGCACGTACGGCTCATTGAGGGGAAAAGTGATGGAAAAATCTCGTTCCGAATTGGGTCAGATTATAGTCGGGGTCGCCCGTGACCCACTTGGCCTAATGGGCTTGATCATCGTCGGCATCATCGTGTTCTGCGCGATATTCGCGGCTTGGATCGTGCCCTACGACCCGATTGCCATGGATATTAAATCGCGCATGCAAGGACCATCCGCAGCACACCTTCTGGGGACCGACCAACTGGGGCGCGATACATTTTCGCGGGTGATTGCAGGCGGTCAGGTTGCGCTCAAGGTGGCATTGCCCGCCGTGTTCGGCGCAATGGCGATTGGCCTGACGCTGGGCATGATAGCCGGGTACGGGCCGAAATGGCTCGACAATCTTCTGATGCTGTTTTTCGATACCATTCGATCCTTTCCGACAGTGATGTTCGCACTGGCCGTTGTTGCTCTGGTTGGGCCAAGCCTTCAGACGGTGGTGTTCGTGGTCATGGCGACCTCGATCCCAACCTATGGGCGCGTGGCGCGAACCCAGACGCTGACGCTGCGCAACTCCGAATTTATTTTGGCCGAGCGGTCGATGGGGGCCAGCATGGCGCGCATTCTGGGTGTGCATATGCTGCCGAACATCATCGGCGTTCTGGCTGTGCTGGCAGCCATGGATATCCCCACGGTCATCGCGCTGGAGGCAGGTCTGTCCTTTCTGGGTCTGGGGGTCAAACCTCCTACACCCAGTTGGGGAGCTTTGCTCAAGGACGGCTATTCTCTGATCCGACAAACGCCTTGGCTGGTAGTTGGCGGAGGCCTGCCGATCATTCTGGCAACACTTGGATTTACGTTCCTGGGCGAAAGCCTGCGCGATGTAGTTGACCCGAAACTGAGGAAACAGCGATGACCGATACACTTCTGGAAATCGACCACCTTAGCGTCGACTACGAAACAGGCCGTGGCGACCTCAAAGCCTTGAGGGACATCACATTCAACGTCAATAGGGGTGAAATTGTTGGCATAGTAGGGGAATCTGGTTGCGGTAAATCCACCTTGATTTCATCCATCCTGCGTTTGACCGCACCCAATACGCGGTTCCGCGAGGGAGAGGTTCGGTTCAAAGGGCAGGACTTGTTGCAGGCTTCCGAGCGCCAGATGCGAGACCTGCGCGGGGCAGACATTTCCATTGTCTTTCAGGATCCGATGCAAACGCATAATCCGGTTCTAACTATCGGGCAGCAGATGCTGGACATTCAACACCGCTCCAAGCAGTCAAAGGCTGATAAGCTGGCCCACGCGGCCAAAATGCTGGGTGCTGTTGGTATTCCCGATCCCGAGGCGCGTCTGAAACAGTATCCGCATGAGTTCTCGGGCGGAATGCGCCAGCGGATCGCAATCGCGATGGCTTTAATGTCAGAGCCTGATCTTTTGATCGCTGATGAGCCGACCACGGCATTGGACGCGACACTTGAGGTGCAGATCATCGAGCGCCTGCAAGAGCTGCAGCGCGAGTTTCACTGTGCCATCCTGTTCATTTCGCACCATCTGGGCGTGATTGCAGAGCTCTGCGACCGGGTGGTGGTGATGTATGCCGGTGCGGTTGTCGAAAGCGGAGAGGTGCGTGAGATTTTCCACAATCCCAAACACCCCTACACGCGTCGACTGATCGAATGTGACCCCGGTCACATCAAAGAGCGCGCCCGCGTTTTGCCAACTATTCCAGGCGAAGTGCCCGATCTGGCCAACCTGCCGCAGGGCTGCATTTTCAGAGACCGATGTGATCAAGCCTTGGGGCGCTGTGCCACCGAAGTGCCGCCGCTGGATCAGTTGAAAGAAGGCCATCACGCCGCTTGCTGGCTGAACCACGAGGAGGTCACAACATGAGCTTGCTGAACGTCGTGGACCTTAAAACCAGTTATGGACCAGTCAATGTTCTGGCGGGTGTCAGCTTTACCGTAGAACCAGGTCAGACCTACGCGCTGGTCGGTGAAAGTGGCTCTGGCAAAACGACAGTTATTCGCGCCATTGCCGGTCTTGCGCCTGCGCAAGACGGCTCGGTCACATTTGAGGGTCAGGAAATTCGTGGCGCCCCGGAAAGTGTCATGCGTCCGTTGCGCAAAGACATGGCAATGATGTTTCAGGATCCGGTCGGAAGCCTTTCACCACGCCTGACGATCCGCAGCCTGATCACCGAACCCTATCGCATTCAGGGCATGAAGGACCGTGATCTGGATGCAGAGGCTAAGCGCCTGTTGGAAATGGTGAACTTGCCCAAGCATTTTGCTGATCGTTATCCATATCAGCTATCTGGCGGCCAGGCACGGCGCGTGGGTGTAGCTCGCGCGTTGGCGTTGGAACCCAAGCTGATCCTCGCGGATGAACCAACTGCTGGTCTTGATGTATCGGTACAGGGTGAGTTGCTGAACCTGCTCAACGATCTTCGTGAAAGGCTGGGCTTGGCGATGGTTATCATCACTCATAACCTCAGCGTCGTGCGCCACGTGGCCGACAGAATGGGCATCATGTATCTGGGCCGTCTGGTCGAGGAAGGCACAACCGAGACGATCTTCAACGACCCGCGCCATCCCTACACGCGCTGCCTTCTGAGTGCCAACCCAGAGCCCGATCCGGATGCGCGATTGGAACGGATTGCCCTCAAAGGGGAACCCCCCAGCTTGCTCAAGCGCCCTTCCGGGTGTGAGTTCCGCGAACGCTGTCCTTTTGCCAAGGACATCTGCACCCAGACCCCGGAATGGGAGGTGGACGACGGCCACGGGCTGCGTTGTCTGGCACCACTGTCTTAGTAGGAAATTCAATGCCAAGCACACTCTATTTTAACGGCACAATCCTAACGATGCATGCGCAGAACTCTTCACCAGAGGCTGTTTTGACCGAAGGAAGCAGAATTCAGGCAGTGGGTGCCGAGGCTGATCTGCGCGCACGCATGACCGCGGATTCTCAGGAGTACAATCTTCAGGGTCGTACTCTGATGCCCGCATTTATCGATCCACACGGGCATTTTCCAGATCCTGGGTTTATCCGGCTGTTCCGTGTCGACCTGTCTTCGCCTCCTTTAGGGGACTGCAGGCAAATGGCACAGGCGCTGGACAGGCTTCGGGAGAAGGCCAAATTAACGCCCGAAGGTGAATGGGTCATGGGGGTGTCCTTTGACAATACATCTATTCTGGAAGGCCGCATGCCCACGCGGGCCGAACTGGACGATGTATCACAACACCATCCGATTTGGGTTATTCATGCGTCGGGTCACAATGGCGTGGCCAATTCTCTTGCGCTTGAGAAGCGCGGAATAAACCGCCAAACACCTGATCCGGAGGGCGGCCGTTTTGGCCGTGATCCGGAAACTGGGGCTCTGACCGGATTGATTGAAGGACTTTCGGCCATGGGTGAGATGGGCGACACGGATTTCCTGATCGACCGCGAAAGGTTCTGGCAAGGCTTTGACGCCTGTCGCGACGAATACCTGTCTCATGGGGTGACCTACGCCCAAAATGCCTGGGCGTCGCAAACCATGTTGGATCACTTCGCCAGCCTGCCTGCGGATCAGGACCCGGGAATTGACATAGAGCTCTTACCTGTCGGCAGTCTGGAACCAGAATTATCCTCGCATTGGATTGATGCTGAATGGCCGGGGAACCCGCACTTCACTCTGGGTCCGCGCAAATTGTTTACGGACGGGGCCTTTCAGCTGCAGACTGCGTTTCTGTCTGCCCCATATTACCAACCAGCCAATCCGGACCATCCTTGCGGGATGACTTACACCTCGCAAGAGCAGTTGGATGCCGACGTAAGCAAACTCCATAGCCAAGGTTTCCAGACTCACTGCCATTGCAATGGCGATGCCGGCGCGGAGATGTTCATCGATGCGGTGGAAAAGGCGCTTATTGCGCATCCACGCCAGGATCACCGTCACACCATTATTCACGGTCAGGCCCTTCGGGATGACCAGTTAGAGCGTATGGCTCGGCTTGGCCTTACTGTCAGCTTCTTCTCGGCTCATGTCTATTTTTGGGGGGACCGTCACCACGACACCTTCCTTGGGCCAGAACGGTCCGAGCGAATATCGCCGGCAGCGTCAGCAGAACGGTATGGCGTGCGATATACGATCCACAACGATGCTTCGGTCACGCCGACACGTCCGATCCACCTGGCTCATTGTGCGGTAAGTCGGAAATCCGTTTCGGGCCGCGTCCTCGGCGAGGATCAGAAGATCAGCGTTCTATCGGCTCTGCGTGCCCAGACAATCGACGCGGCTTGGCAGGTATTCAAGGAAGACCAGCGCGGATCTATCGAACCGGGGAAAGTTGCTGACTTCGTGGTCCTTTCGCGCAATCCACTCCACGATCCGGACCGCCTGATAGAAACTTCTGTGCTTGAAACCATCCGCTATGGTCAAAGTGTTTTTGCTGCAACGCAGGCCGAACAAGAAATTGAGCACACAGAATGACGACAATGCGTATTGCGATCGCAGGGTTTCAGCATGAAACCAATTGTTTTGGTGTGACGAAAGCCGGTCTACACGAATTTGAAATGGCGGATTCCTGGCCCGGTATGTTGCATGGAACGCAGGTGGTTTCGGAAACAACTGGCATGAACCTTCCGATCGCAGGTTTTGCCAAGACCGCAGTAGCAGAAGGGTTTGAAGTCGTGCCAATCCTGTGGTGCGCTGCCGAGCCGTCCGCACAAGTGACCGATCATGCTTTTGAAACGATTTGCGGAATGTTGTTGGACGGGCTCAGAGATGCGGGCCACATAGACGGCGTTTATCTTGACCTCCATGGGGCAATGGTCACTGAAAGCTTTGCTGATGGTGAAGGAGAGATATTACGTCGCGTACGAGAAATCGTGGGCTCCAATACTCCGGTGGTCGCAAGTTTGGACCTGCACGCCAACATTTCTGCTGAAATGGTTGATTACGCCGACTATTTGTCGATTTTTAGAACCTATCCTCATTTGGACATGGCGGAAACGGGTGCACGTTGCGTTCCGGTTCTGCAGCGCTTGTTAGAAGGCGAAAAGCTGAACAAGTCATTCTTACCGGTGCCTTATCTCATCCCCCTGCATGCGCAACATACAGGTTCTGTACCGTTCAACGAAATCTATCAATTGCCGGCAAGATTTGAACAGCAGGAGGTCCTGGCCGAAATTGCTCTTGGTTTCACAGCGGCGGACTTCCCCGACACCGGCCCGTCTTGCGTTGTCTACGCATCCAAAGCCGAGAAAGCCGCAGCTGCCGCCGAAGAAATCGTGAACTTGTTTTTGTCCCGCGAAGCTGATCTCGATTGCTCGATGCTGTCTCTGGAGGAAGCCGTTTCGACATGTCGTCAAAGGTGGAAGAAACCTATTGTTCTCGCAGATGTTCAGGACAACGCCGGTGCAGGCGGGGCGTCTGATACCACGGGACTGTTGGCAGCACTGATTGACGGTGGGACAAAGAATGTCTTGATGGGTTTGTTCCATGATCCTGAAAGCGCAAAGCAAGCCCATGAGGTTGGAGAAGGCGCCTTGGTCGAATTGGCAATTGGCGCAAAGTTCGATTTGGCTGGCCAGATTCCAGTCATAGCAGAGTTTAAAGTCCTGGCTTTGGGTGACGGCACTTGCCGCTATACCGGAGAAATGTATGGGGGTGGTGTCGCAACGCTTGGCAAGACCGCGGCGCTACGTTTGGTTGGACAAGAGGCCGAAATCGATCTTGTTGTCACAAGCCTACGCAATCAATGTCTGGATCGTGCACATTTTACTCATATCGGCCTTAACCCTGAGAGTTATTCAGTGATTTGCGTTAAGAGTACCGCACATTTCCGGGCAGATTTTGAACCTATAGCAGGAGATGTATTTGCGGTTTCTTCTCCAGGCGTTTTTCTCTGCGACCTCAAAAAAATCCCTTACACTTGTGCCACCAGACGGCTGCCCAACACTTGCAGTGCTTCCACAAGCCGACACACATGAAGGTCTATTGAATTCGGAACTACTCATTCTCCGGCTGACCAATGAGAACGGGCATGTGATCGGGAGGTTTCAATTCTGTGGCTTGATTGAGAGGGTAACTAGAAAGGAAGGTGCTGCTCGAAGCCGTGTTGAGGCGTTACGGCAAACTGCTTCTAATTCCAATGATCTGAATGTCAGCTTTTGACGTCGGATTTTAATTCTTACGCGAGTGCAGCGAACGGCTGCTACCCGCCGATTCTGTGGAAAAACAACGTGTTGCTGACGCAGAAAGTGACCATCTGAACTGAAGGCGAGCGCCTTTCTTATCAGGCTTTTCGCGTTTGCTGCGGCGCATGAAAGATCTTTGCCAGTTTGCGGAGGTTCTGGGCGGTGGCAGCGAGGAGGAATTCGTCATTTGCGCCACATGGTCCACGTAGTCGGAGGCGGCCCAACCCGAGAATGCGCTTGAGATGGGCGAAGAGCATCTCGACCTTCTTTCTGAGCTTCATCGATATGTCGTACTGGCGGGTCTTGGCGATGTCGCGCGCGACCTGACGGGCGTCTTCGTGCTCCTCACGGGTGATCTTGCGGGCATCGGCGTTCGGGCAGCATTTGGCTTTGGATGGACAGACTTGGCAAACGTCTTTCAGGGCGCGGTAGCGGGCCGTACCCTTGCCGGTTGGGCCTCGGTTTGGGTCAGAATAGTTGCGGCGGAACTGCTTGAGTTCCTGGCCCTCAGGACAAATGTACTGGTCGTTCTCTGCATCCCACTCGAAATCCGCCCGTGTCCAGGTGCCATCGTTGCGCCCGGACTTGTCGAAGACCGGAATGTGCGGGGCGATTTTGCGATCTACAAGCCAACCCAGCAGCGGCCCGGTTCCGTAGGCGGTGTCCGCGATCAGGCGTTCGGGATGCAGATCGAACTTGTCCTCTACCCGGTCCAGCATGGTCTTGGTTG
>NZ_JBQFMH010000015.1:0-70138 GCF_056531745.1 Ruegeria sp. L12 | reverse complement strand
GCGCGTGAGTGTGCCTATCAATGTTGGTGCTCCTGAATTTGTGTCGCCAGGAACGGGCGTTAGCCCCGATTCTCTTTCATAAAATCTCCATTGCGAGAGGCAACACACCTCAAGCGTGCGGTTTAGTTAGTGATCGATTTGAAAAACGTCAACCGGATTGTTGCAACGCAACGTTGCGGCGAGATCAAAGCAGATATTGAGTGCAGCGAAATTCTGTTGTTGTTCTGGAGCTCAGCGCTGCAATTCTCAGCGAGAACCTTAATTGATCGCCAGCAGCCCAAAACTGAACTACACGGCTGAACCCAACGATTTCTTGCGTCACGTTTCCGTTTGGAACGAGCTGAAGCATGGCATGAATTTCTTGTTTTTCTATGCCTACCCGTTTCGGCACGGCTTGTTCTTAGTTCAGGTGATGCTAGGGTTTTTGGTAGAGAATACTGAGCGTTAATGGAGGGTGGTTGGGATGGCTGATCCATTTCAAGATGTAGATGCTGCGGGTGCAGAGTTCATTTCCGCATTTGCCGACTCGATGGACGCGCGTCAGGCCGACCCCACAATGGAAGAGATCGTTTCAAACTATCTGGCCAAACTTGAGTTTGCCGAGGATAGTCTGACGATTGAAGTCGGATGCGGTGCAGGAGCTGTCACGCGCCGCATTGCGGAGAAAGCCAAACCCGCGCGTGTCATTGGTTTCGAGCCGTCTACAGGCTTTGTGACCGAAGCAAGAGCGCGGGTTGGGGGCCACGACAATGTGGAGTTTGAGGTCGCAGATGGAGCATCGCTACCCCTGAATGATGGCTCGGTTGACAATTTGATAATGCACACGGTGCTTACCCATGTGGAAGATCCGGCACCCCTTTTAGCCGAAGCAGCGCGCGTCCTACGGTCGGGAGGGTGTCTCGGGGTGTGTGACGCTGACTTTTCGAAAGCGTCACTAGGAAACTTGCCAAACGATCCTCTGGACGCCTGTGCCAAAATATTTGTGAACGAGTTTGTCACCGACCCATTTGTTGTCGCCAAGCTGCGCGGACTGGCCTCAAACGCCGGATTCACAGTTGAAGAGTTCAGTCTTCAAAGCAGAAGAGTTCTGGACAATGACCAAATGCTCCCCTGGGTCGAAGAGACTGGCAAAGTGCTGATGAAACGCGGTGACATTGGCGAGGATCTGCACAATGGATTAGTCGCCGAGTATCGCCGTCGAGCAAGAGAGCGCACACTTTTTGGCTATCAGGTCTTTGCAACACTGATTGCGAGACGGCCTTAAACTCTTGGCATTCGAGTGGCGACGGTAGACAACCGCCAGCCGCCAACCTTGCTCCATACGATGGTTTAGCGAGCATGGCCGAGGTCAAGTGGCAGTATTTTAGAACGATCAACCCTTTTTGCGCGCCACGACGATAAATTGGGTCATCGAAAAGAAGAAGCGTCCAACTTTTGCGAGGCCGAGCTGCTCGTTGAACCACGATTGCGCCACAGCGGGATCAACATGGTCATTTGCGACTGCGTATTGCTTCATGAGGTGCATCATCATGATTGCGAGGCCATCAGGCTTTAGCTGGTGATCTGTCATTGTGAACGACAAGACATCTTCCACATGGTCGCCGCGAGCCTTTATTAGTGCAGGCAGTCTTTCCGGGACGGAACCACTCACAAAGTGCTGGTTCCAGGATGTCAGCATCTTTTGCATTCTGTCAGGCTGGTCGCTGAACCAAATCAAGCTGCCAAAGTGTAGATCGCTGATGACAAGGCGCCCGCCGGGTTTGACACACCGCAGCGTGTCATCCAGTGCACCGTCTACGTCTTCGATGTACTCAAAGACCTGTACCGAGACGGCCTTGTCAGCACTCTCATCCTCAATGGGCAAGCTATTTGCGGCACCAGCACGAAACTCCACGTTTGCGTAGTCACGGCATCGTTCTCTTGCGGCTTCTGTCATGTCAGCGCTTGGGTCGATCCCGATGACATAGCCATCCGAACCAACTGCGCGAGCCAACTCCGCTGTTAACAGCCCGTTGCCACAACCAACATCCAAAATAATCTCACCCGGAGCAGGGCGCAGCGCATCAAATGAAGCCTGTCTTCGCCGCGTCAGTTCTGCGCCTTGATAGGCGATTTCAAGCAATCTCGTTGTTTCAGCGTCAAATTTAAGCAACTCGCTCCCCTTACAAAGACCACATGTCCCCAAAACCTTATCAGAAAATGGGATTTCTACGAAAAGCAGGACGGATCATTTTGGTTTGAACATAGATCCACCAACAACAGATGAAGGTGCCGACTGGTATCGACGAATTGGTTAACCTCGGGAGGTAAGGACGCTTCTGCCGCTTTATCGAACCAGCTTTTTGTCGTCGCTCGAAAGTTCGAACAACATCAATTCAAGGGATGTCGAGGCCGTTCTCCCGTCCGAAATCGGTGTAAAAGCTGTCACTGCGGCATCGGTTCAAAGTGGCTTCGTCCGCTTCTCTTGGATCGGTGCCAGGGCTTTGAACACCTGTTCCTTCTATGAAGCGGTTCACGAGATTGAAGACACCACAGACTTGGATAGCATCGAACAGCGCGCTCTCTGACCAGCCTGCCGCGTAGACCGCATTTGCGTCGGCTTCTGTAATTTTTGATGGCGAAATGGTGAGCTTTTCGACGTAAGCCAGTAACGGTTTGAGATGATCCTCAATGGGTGCCGTATCGCGGTCTGCCATCAGCGCCTCGATTGTCTCGACCTCGATGCCATAGGCTTTGGCGAAAACGATGTGCGCCCCATGGCAATACACACAAGCATTCAAACCCGAGACATAGGCCGCAATGAGTTCACGCTCTGCAACCGAGAGGTCGCTCTCCCCTCTCATCACAAGGCTTTCGTACGCACAAAGCGGAGAAAGTTTGTCTGGAAAGGCTTGATAGACACTTCCCAGCGTCGCGTTCTCCGGCAGAGATGGAAACAGGCGTTTCATTCAATTCTCTTTCAATCTTGCTATGGATAGCTTTATCTCAAAGTGAGGAAGCAACGATGTTTACGCAACCTTAGAGCAATTCCGGGTTCCACTCAGAGATTCTGTTGGAAGCCTGCAAACAGCAGGTTTGCCTGACGACACCGCAGGATGTTCGTCGATTGGTGAAAGGCAATTTCATTTGAGCCGTTCTCGTAAGTCTGCAGTGTCCGGGTTGATCCCAATCCGGAGCTTCACATCCAAGGGTGGTGATTTCCGCGTTGCGGACAAATCTGCCCTTCACCTGTTTGGTTTCAATGACCGCTCACAACCAAACGCGGACATGCTCGATCCGCAGACTGGACAGGAAACAACTTAGGTTGCGCAAGCAAACATTCGATTGGCATGCGACGAAGTGGGCTTTTTTTTCACAGGCCATTTTATGCGGTAGCAACTGCACTCTGTCGAATTGTGCGCTTTGCAATCGAGTTGTCCATTGAGCCGATCTACCACCTCGACAGACACCGAGGCAAAATGCTTCAGAACCCACTTATGCGTTCTACGAGCCAGTACATCGATACCGACCCGATGCCATAGGCAGTAATCACCGTCGCCATTTGGCCAACTGGACGTGCCATCAATCGCCAGATCGAGACAAGAAGTGCCAAAGCCCCCACAAAACTCAGTTGTCCGGCCTCGACGCCTAGGTTGAAGGCAAGCAAGGCCGCAGGGATATCGTTTGAGGGTAGTCCGATATCGGCCAAAGCGCCTGCAAAACCCAGCCCATGCAATAGCCCAAACCCGAAACAAACGATCCAGGGCTTCTGTTTTGAAAGTCGAAAACGCCCGTCGCCGCTCTTAACAATTTCCATCGCCAGAAACACTATAGAAAGCGCAATGATGGCCTCGACCGGCGGGCCGGGGACATTCAAAAATCCCAGTGTTGCCAGTGCCAGTGTTATTGAATGTGCAATGGTGAATGCTGTGACTGCTCCCACTAGTCTCCACGGATCACGGACCAGAACAAACAGCGCGAAGACAAATAGCAGATGATCCCAACCTTCCAGTATGTGTTCAAAGCCCAACTGGACATACGCGGTGAAAACAGACCATGTGGTCTGTTCAGAAGGTATGTTCTGAACGGCAGTCTCTGGTGTGAACCGAAGCGTTGCGGGATCAGCTTGCAGGGGCTGTACACGGACCAATACGTCGTTCTTTTGAACCTCCAGACCTTCTATCTGGATGAGTTGACCCGCAATATCCCCGCGGCACTCGACAACCCAGGAAGAAACCCATGCTCTGCCATCGGAAATTGGGGCAGGGCCGCGCGCTGGGGTGCAACCATCCGGCACCATCACATCAATCGCCATCGGTTGACCATTCACATCGGGTTTTCGCCAATGAATGCTCCAGGTTTCTGAAGTGATTTGTCGAATTTCCAAATATCCCGGATCAAGCGCATGCGCTGAGGCATTTCCTGCGACCCACGCAATCAGCAGCGCATACAGAAGGCCAAATGCAGCTTTCATTTGGTTCGACCTGAGAGATCGGGCAATACGATCTCATAACTGTCGGCAAGAATTTCATATTGCGCTTGCGCCAAATCTTCACTCATCGTGCGACGCCAATCTCGCAGCACGGCATCGTAAATTTCTGACAATGGCGGTATTTGACTAGGTTCGAAGGCCTGCATCTGAACCAGATGGGCCCCGTAACCTGACTGGATCGGGCCGGCCCACTGACCTTTACCCAGTGTTGTAAGACCCTCGGAAAAGCCAGATCCAAAGACCGAGTCTATCACTCTGGTCGTGGTCAAAGGCATAGATGCGGGCAGCAGTGTCGAGCCGCTCAGATCGGAAACTTCATCCCCGGCACGCAAGGCGGCCAATACCCTCTCGACTTCAACTGTGCTTGGCTCCTCACCAACAAAGACTTGATTGAAGGCCAGCTTGCTGGGCGTAGCATAGCGCTCCGAGTTGTTTTGCAAAAAGGCCTCTAAATCTTCGTCTTCCGGAACAACAGACGTGGCGATCGCTACGGTCAGGAAATCCATTTTTTGACTGAGACGAGAGCGGATCACGGAGTCTCCGCGATCAAGGCCAAGCTTTCTTGCTTCTCTAACCAGAACTTCTTCGCGAATTGTTGCATCGGCCAAAGCTTGCAGCTCGGCATCGCTTGGGCGACGTTTCCACCGTGCTTCAAACTGATCTGACAAAAGCGCTATGTCGTTTTCGTCGATAGTTATCGTGCCGAATTCTTCGACGGTCTCGTTTTTTGGCGCAACAAGTTGGAACCAACTGAAAATAGCTGCACCTATCAGGAAGAAATGAAACAGGGGTTCTTTCAATAATCGCATGAAGGCTCCTGCGTGAAACGCGCTTCAGTTTTACGTATCGATGCTGACATCAGCCGATTGAGCATTGCAAGAAAATCAACGCAACGCACAAATCAATCGTCAGCGGAATGAGCCGAGGTAAAGGCTGCTACTTCGGCTGCCAATGCCGTGATCAGCAGTGTCACTCTGCCGGTGTGTACCAAATCGGGGAAGAGTAGGCGCGTTCCTGATGTGTGAGCACTGCGTCTTCAGGCAATTCGGCACCAAATCTCAGCTTATCATAAAGAACCCAACGCGGAGTTGGAATTTCGATCGCACGTACATAATAAAATGCGCGTGCATCCGGATCGAATTCAGGATCAGACCAAACGGTTACAAGTTCGGCAGTTCCAATCGTGTTGGTCCAACTGGCGGTTTCTACATCTACAGTGTTTCCAACTGCGGGGATCTTGCCGTTTTGGTCAGCAACACGGTTGCCCGACCATGCCACATCGTAGACCTTTTCCTTCAGGGCACCTTCAGTATCCAACCATCCCTTTACCACCTGCACGCGATCCAGATTGGCCCCAATCGGGTCGCGTAGTGCGGCGATCAGGAATGCGGGTGCACCTTCACCCTCACGAGGTCGCAGATCCGAACCCATTGGAACGCCTTTAGTATAGCCCACATCAGCAAGGAAGCGCGTTTCTACATCCGCGTCACTGAAGTCCCAACCGCCAAAGAAACGAAGGCCGATCCGAGGTCCGGTGGTTGCATAGGTTTCGCGCCGCTTGAAAGCATCGAAGATTGCAGCGCGTGTATTGTCGGTCGCCCAAACAGCCGTGTATCCCGACGCGACAAGAAGGTCGCCGGGAATTTCGCCAAGGTCATTGGCGATGAAAGGATGCTTTATCCTGGTGGCTGAAGGCTCAACACTGACGGATTTTCCAAAGAAGTTGTCTTCTTCGGCAGTTGCCAGAGACGTATGGCTATCCGTCGCGCCGCCCATGCCAAACTTATATGGGTTCACGCCGAACTTTTCTTCCAACAACAAGCCACGCTTCAAGGCTTCTCGGGCGTATTCACCAGCCAACATGTCATCAGTCTTCAGCTCGGTTATGTCGAGATTGCCAACGTCCCAGTTTTCGTAATCGGCAAACTCATCATCTGGGCTTAAGAATGGGTGTGCTTCGCCATCGCCCTTGATCTGGGTAACTTCGTAGTGGGGCTCCCATTTCGCGCGGGCAGCCACGTATTCCTCGTCAACCGTGCCGCCGTGATAGGTGTCTTCGGTTGGGAACATCCACCCGTTCGACAGATTCCCGTTATGAGCAAAGGCAACCGCGCGCCCACCCGTTTTCTCTTGATATTCTTCAAGCCATGCATAGAGCGCCTTTGGATCGGTATCACCAAAGGGTGGTTGCGTGACCGGAGGCACCATCTGAAGCGCCCTGATTGGCCCATCCCGCAACATAACATTCCGATGCAGATTGAAACCCTTCGGCACAGAGGTCCACTCGAACCCGATGAACGCTGTGAAATTGCCGGGGTCGTTATGTTCTTCCGCTGCCAGAACGATTTGCTCCCATGTAAAAGCAAAGGCGTCGGCACCGGGGCTGTAAGACTCCAGAAGAATTTCTGGCAGGGTCATTTGCGAGAAATTGGTAATGATATCGAACGCCGCTTTGCCAGCCTCTTCGCCACCTGCCTTGTAACCTTGATACCATTCCAAACCTTTTGGATCGGCAAGAATGCCCGGCTTGCCAACCTGAAGGTCCGGGGCAAATCCCATCAGATCAGTGTGATCCGTGAGAACCATCCAGTCCAAAGGCCGGGCCAGCCTAACTGGTTGGCCAGTGGATGAAGTGACCTGCTCACCCTTTGCAAAACGCCAGGCTTCATCAGGCAACAGAGTGTTCCCGAAAGCACCTGCGTCCAGCGAAAGCCCGGTGTGAAGATGTGAATCTCCCCACAGCGGTCGCTCAGGGAAAGTGCGCTCGGCATATGGAGAATACGGTTGATCTGAGAATAAGCCTGCTGCCGCTTCTTCGCTTGGAACTGCGTCGGCAAGGACCGTCGTTGATGCCAGTACCAGTGAGGTAGAGTACACAAGAGTACGAAGCATTTTGACCTCCCAAATCAAGATTGCTCGTTGGTGCCGATGAACGGCATCGAAATTTATATTCGTATTTTTCTATATCACATCAAATTCGGTTTGTGAAAAATTTTGCGCTCTCAATTTTGTCATAACGACCCGAATAAGAGATTCGATTGAAGAAGCCGTCCTGGCCATGACTCGATAAATCTTAGCTTCAATTACCGGACTCATTATCGAGATCGGAGGCTTTGGAGAAACTGCGACGCAGCATTGAATGCATTGACTAATGCCCAAAGTGAGCCGTGTATGCTTCTTGGCAAAGTCGGCATAGCTGCGTTTAGCTGTCGTTTGTAGTTATTGCGACATGGGTCATTTCGGGCTCAATTTTGCCGTTCTCTGCGGATTGCATGGTTGGCCGGTCGCAGCCCAAGCCCGACGTCCAAACAAGCCTTTGCAATTCTAGCTTTGCGGGACTTTGCTGCCTTTCGTCCAATCGTGAGCGATGGCCGCTCCCAGTCCCAAAGCGGACAGGCCCAGTCGGAAGGTTTGTGTGTTTGGAGCCAACATTCGCGAAAATTTGAATGCTGGGGGCTGTTTTTTTAGGAACCATGCTATACTTAATCCGGATGGCAGCACGGATCACATTCAAACCCAAGCCAGATAAGCTTGTAGAAACAATGCTTTATCTGTCTTTGAAGGAGATGGAACTTGACCAGTACAAGATGGTCAAGCTTCTGTATTTGGCTGACCGTGAACACCTTCGGCGCTTTGGTCGTCCTATCACCTTTGATAAGTATGTCGCTATGCCTTTTGGCCCTGTCGCATCTGCGGCATTTGATCTACTGAAAGGCAGAAAGGCATTGGGAGTAGATCCATCCACTTTACCGTTCGATAGGCGTAATCACGATAACATCGTAATTATTGATCACCCTAAGCGCGACATAGACAGGTCAGTGTTTTCGAAGAGTGATTTGATGGTTCTTGACCAAATCGCTGAGAATTACGGGGACATGTCGTTTGATCAGCTTTTTAAGTTGACGCATGAACACTTTGCATATGATCGGGCTTGGAAGTCTAGGAAGACAAAAGCCGACGAAATGAGGTTTGAGGATTTCTTAGCCGAGGACGCGTCAAAGGAAAGCCGTGTTTCAGATTTATCGTTCACGTGCAAAGGAATGTGATGCCAGCTAAAGTTGGCGACATTTTCAAGTTCGTGACCAAGAAGGCCATTGGACATGAGACACGTGATAAGTATCATGTCGCGATAGCGCTCTCCAAAGGCGCGATGCTTTTCATAAGCTCTGATCCCTTTGAAGGCGCTATGAAAATAGATCGCAACGACTGGCCTGAAATGCCAAAGGAAGAAAGTTATATTAGTTGTAGTAGCTTGTTGCGTTACACAAAGGACGATCTTGACGGTATCAAGCCCATTCCAGCGGGCAGGCTAAGTGATGACTGCTTGACGCGGCTCGAGAAGCATGTTGCTTCATCTTATACACTCGAAATTAGAGAAATCGACATAATCCTAACTGCGCTCAAAGACTATGCTGGCGGTTAATCCGTGCTTATGATTGAAAAATCCGCGTGGTTGACTTCAATCCATAATATTTCTGCAAGCCTCACAATAACCGGTTTTCATGCGTCAACCCAGCGGTTGCAGGTCTAATTTCTATGGCGAAAGCCGGACTATGCAGAGCTTACTTCCTGCACTTTGGAGCCGTTCGGACACTGCGCAGCATTTTGAAAGTTTGGGCTCACTTTAAAGTTTCGCCGCTCTTCACGCGAATGACGGTTGCTGAAGCCAGAATGGCGGCGCGCCGGATCAAGTGTTGCAGATTCAAGAGTTTGACCGCCATGACGAACAGCCGCTCTTGTGACGCCTTGACCGGGCTGTTTGCTGCGCTGGCGTTGGTCGGCAGTGAGCCCACACCGGAAGTCCTTATTTTGTGCTGCGTGCGCTCGCAGCACGGATTGTGCTGCATTGGCGAAGGTTTTGATGCTGCAACACGGTGTAAGAAGCAGCCATTCGCGCAATCTGGAGCTTTGGTGTGGCATTCAAGGATCAGGTCGCGGAGCTTCCCACGTCAAAAAACCAAGGCAAAAAAGCTAAACACCATCGATGGGCTACAGCGTGTCGACCCGATGCTATGCTCCAGACGTCAGCGCGGCGCTGACGTCTGGGTTTGGAGGGAGGATTGGAGGGCATGTTATGCCACGAGTCCAACTTCCCGCAGTCACCCCAAAACGCAAAGCTTGGAACAAAGGGCGGATAATCGGCCAGAAACGGCCGCTGTTTCCCAAACAAGTTTGGGCAATCCGCGCTCGGCTCGAGATTGCAGGCTACCTTCGCGACCTCGCGCTGTTCAACGTCGCGATTGATAGCAAGTTGCGAGGGTGCGACTTAGTCAAACTCGCCGTGACCGATTTGGTCAGAGATGATCGCGTTCGCGAACGAGTGTCGGTGATCCAAAGCAAAACCAATCAGCCGGTTCGGTTTGAACTGACTGAAAACACGAGAGAAACGGTTACTGCTTGGGTTAGATCGCCTGAAATGATCGGCCGCCTTTTCGTGTTTCCCAGCCGATTTCATGACCGACCTCACATCTCCGCGCGGCAATATGCTCGACTTGTTCGTGATTGGGTGACTGCAATTGGACTGGAACCCAGCGGTTACGGCACTCATTCGCTCCGTCGGACCAAAGCTGCCGAGATATATCGCAAGACTGGCAACCTTCGCGCGGTGCAGCTTCTGCTTGGTCACACAAAAGTTGACAGTACGGTGCGATATTTAGGCGTTGAGTTGGAAGATGCTCTGAGTATTGCGGAGCGCATCGATATCTAAGCAATGTTGGCGAACGGTGCTTACCGTTCGCCAGATCATAAGAGATCTGAGATCACGCGACGTCGAAAACGAAATGCGAACCCATAGTCACGGATGCTGCGGTCGAAGCGGGCATTGCGGCTGTTCCCTGCGGCTGCAAAATCTGGGTTTGGTCGAATCCGCAGGGTTGTGGGACGTTCCCGTCGTCGTCAGGGTGAGCGTGCAAGAGGACGCGTCCAAAGTCAGCTAACAGCTTGCGTCTTTTCAGAAGTTCGGCGGTGAACATTCTTGATTGGGCGATGCTTTTTGTCTATTAGTGCACCATGGGATTGACGATGGCGTCGTCACTAACCGAATTCCGATTAGAGCATCCCTATCCAACCATCCTGAACGCCGGGATCTTGCTTTGCCGCTCTTGTGGTGAGGGAAGGTGCAACCGGTATGAAGCACGCTCCTCCTCGTCACACTCGGCCTGAACAGGAGTATACCGATGTCCGGAATATCCGAGTTTGGCGTTGCAGGACAGCGCCCAGATTTTTACCGTTTTCACCAAGGCGAAAAGGTGCTGCCTTTTGCCGACGCCGAATATGAAGCACGCTTGACCAAGCTGCGTGCGGTCATGGCCGATGAGGGCATTGATGCCTGCGTGTTAACCTCAATGCACAACGTCTCCTACTACTCGGGCTTTTTGTATTGTGCGTTTGGTCGGCCTTACGCTCAGGTGGTCACAGCGACCGAAACCGTCACGTTCAGCGCAGGCATCGACGCGGCACAGCCCTGGCGTCGTGGCTATGGTGACAACATCACCTACACTGATTGGCAGCGGAACAACTATTGGCGTGCGATCCAGTCTGTGACGGGGTCCGGTAAGGTAGTCGGATTCGAAGGGGATCACATTTCCTATACACAACTGGGCTTGATGGATGAATTCCTGGCACCCTCTGTCAAGAAAGACATCGCGCCGACAACCATGCGGTTGCGCATGCACAAATCTGAGGCAGAGATCGAACTGATCCGAGCAGGTGCCGCGACAGCGGACGTTGGTGGATATGCCATCAAGGACGCGATCAAAACCGGAGCGCGCGAGATAGACGTTGCCATGGCCGGACGCGATGCGATGGAATTGGAGATTTCCAAACGGTTCCCAGATTCTGAAATCCGCGACACATGGGTCTGGTTCCAGTCTGGCATTAACACCGATGGCGCGCACAACCCTGTGACCTGCCGCAAACTAGAGCGCGGTGACATCCTCAGCCTCAATACCTTCCCGATGATCTCGGGCTACTACACGGCGCTCGAGCGCACACTTTTCGTCGAGGAGGTGGATCCGGCCAGCCTCAAGGTCTGGGGAGCGAATGTCGCTGCCCATGAATACGGAATGAGCTTGCTCAAGCCGGGTGTGTCCTGCGCCGAGGTCACGCACAAGATCAACGACTTCTTTGCGGAGCGCGACATGCTGCAGTACCGGACCTTTGGATATGGCCATTCCTTTGGCGTTCTGTCGCATTACTATGGCCGTGAGGCAGGGCTTGAGCTGCGGGAAGATATCGACACTGTGCTTGAACCGGGGATGGTGATCTCGATGGAGCCAATGCTGACGATTCCTGATGGCCAGCCCGGCGCAGGCGGCTACCGCGAGCATGACATTCTGGTCATCACCGAAGACGGTAACGAGAACATCACCGGTTTCCCCTACGGACCGGAGCACAACGTCGTCGGGTAAACAGTCCTGATCCAAGGTATGAGCGGCTACAGCTGCTCATACCGGCTCTAGCTGTGAGCTTTCAGCAGGTTGTCCATTCGATCCAGACCGAGTTGGTTGGAGTTACCAAGCACCAACCTTGTTCGGAGGGATCGAATGAACGTGCACAAGAATGCCAGACTGACGCCATTGGGTCGAGAGCGGCTAGTGGGGATGATTGCATGCGGGATGAGTTTTGCGCAGGCTGGGGCGATCTGCGGCTGCTCTGCCAAGACGGCCACGAAGTGGTGGCGGCGGTATGAACAGGAGGGGCGCGAAGGTTTGCAGGATCGCAGTTCACGCCCTTATTCTCTGCGCAATCCTACGCCTGATGACGTGGCAGACCGGATCATCGCCTTGCGCCGTCAGCGTCTTACCGGGGCACATATTGCGGCAAGGACCGGCGTTTCGGCGGCGACGGTCAGCCGGGTTCTGCGCAGGGCGGGCCTTTCGCGGCTACGCGATCTGGAGCCTGCCGAGCCTGTACGCCGGTATGAACGCGATCATCCCGGCGACATGATCCACCTCGATATCAAGCGTCTTGGCAAGTTTGAGCGCGCCGGGCACCGCATCACGGGCGACAGGACAGGCCAGTCGAACAGCCGAGGGATCGGCTGGGAATATGTGCATGTCTGTGTCGATGACGCCTCGCGCCTGGCCTTCACCCAGGTCCATCCCGACGAAAAGGCGGTGAGCGCGGTGGCGCACCTGAATGCGGCGGTGGCCTGGTATGCGTCCATCGGGGTGAAGGTTGCGCGGGTGATGACAGACAATGGGTCGTGCTACAAATCTCATGCTTTCAAGGCCGCCTGTGCCGAGCTTGGCATCCGCCACATCCGCACCAAACCCTACACGCCCAAAACCAACGGAAAAGCCGAGAGGTTCATCCAGACTGCTCTGCGTGAATGGGCCTACGCCCGAGTCTATCAGACCTCAGACGACCGCGCCGCCGATCTGCCGGTCTGGACCCACCTCTACAATTGGCACCGCCCACACACGGCGCTAAAATCAAAACCACCCATCAGCCGGCTAGACTTTGATCGGAACAACCTGTTGAGGTTCCACATCTAGCGCGACACTATTTGTTGTTGCCCACCGTTTTGAGCCGCCCTCGGTGCCCATAGGGTGTTTCGCCGTATCGCTCTTTGTAATGCCGTGAGAATACGTTGTTCGAGTTGAACCCTGACGCCATGGCAACTTCCATGACACTCAGGTTGGTTTCTGTAAGCAATGTGCGCGCGCGTTCCAATCTGATGTTGCGATAGGTTTGCGCCGGAGCCTCGTTCAGCAATTGTCTGAACTGACGTTCAATCTGACGGCGCGAAATACCCGCGCTTGTGGCAAGTTCATCGAGCGTCAGCGGGTCCTCGATATTGTCATACATGGCCCGCAGAACAGCAAGGATACGAGGATTGCGAGAGCTGATGGCCTTGGCGATTGAGGAGCGCTGTTCGCTGCGGGTCGCGACATCGGGGCCGTTCAAACACATATCCGAAACGGCGATTGCAAAGTCTTCGCCATAGTCTTCGGCGATGATCGAAATCATCATTTCAGTTGCCGCAACACCACCACCGCAAGTCAGCAGACTTCCGTCCCTTTCGAACCTCTGTGGTGTGGGCTCCAGATCGGAAAATGCCTCAACAAATCCGGGCTGGTTTTCCCAATGAAGGGTGAAAGTCTTGTCCCTGAGAAAACCCGCGCGCGCGAGGGTCGCAGCACCGGTGCAGATGCCGCCAAGCTTGCCGCCAAACCGGGCGTGGCGGCGTATGCCCCCCAAGACATCGTCGGAGGCCGCCTGAATACTATTGTTGCCCGAACAGACAAAGAGGTAGGTATCGGGGTTCAGATCGTCCAGGCTGCCATGCACATCAATATCGATGCCGGAGGATGACGAAACAGCCCTGCCGTCATCTGAGATGGCCAGCCATCCATAGAGTGGTTTTTGGGACAGCTGGTTGGCGATGCGCAGAGGATCCAGAGCAGCGCTGAACGCGAGCAAAGTGAATTGGGGCAACAGCAGGAACCCGAACCACCGGGTTGCCTTGGGATCCTTGACCGGATAGCTGAACGCCCCCGCGGGCACGAGATCCGGCCGATCTACAGTCATGCTCTCGTTTTTGATCACAGGACGCGATTACTCCGCGATGTCCTCTGCCCAGAGCTCCGGTTTTTCATCGATGAAGCGCTGCATCAGAGCAATGCAATCGGGGTCATCTGCGACTATCACTTCAACGCCTTTCGAGCGTAGGAACTCTTCGTTCCCGCCGAAGTTGGTGTTTTCGCCGATCACCACGCGCGGGATGCCGAATTGAATGATCGTCCCGGTGCACATCATGCACGGGCTGAGCGACGTATAAAGCGTCGTGTCGCGATAGGTCTTCTGGCGGCCGGCCTTGCGCAACGCATCCATCTCGCCATGGGCAATCGGGTCGCCTTTTTGGACACGTTGATTGCGCCCTTGGGCTACGACTTCGCCGCCGCGCGCCAGCACTGAACCTATCGGGCACCCGCCTTCTTCAAACCCGGCTTTGGCCTCGTCGTAAGCGATGCGCAGCAAGCGTGTGTCGTCAGCGTTCATGTCTTGTCCCCCAGGATTGGCCCGTCGTAGTAGGGCAGCCGTTCAACGCTTGGCATCCAGGTGCCATTCTCCTGCAACTGGTCCATATGATCGGCAATCTCGTCAAGGGTGGCAAACCAGACGTCTTTGGTTTCCTGCGTTTTGGCAATCCATGCTTCAACCTGCTTCCACCGCGCCAATCTCCCTGTGAGAAAAGGATGGATGATCAGCATAAAGAAACCACCGGCGTCATACTGCGCCTCGAATTCCTCCCAGAAACCGCTGAGCCCGTGCGACGGGCTTGCAACTGGCATCATGTACCCAATCTCGTCGTAATGCGCGAAGGGGGGCCAGTCGTCGGTACCCCAATGCACAGGCATTTCGTAGAGAGATCCATTGGCCGTGTCCAAACGGTACGGAATGTCGTCGGCCATCATTGAGCTGTCATAGCGAATGCCGTGTTCGATCATCAGATCGACGACTTCCTGCGTTATGTTGTAGACCGGTGCACGGTAACCACGCGGCTTTTGCCCGCAGATGCGCATATGCGCATCGAGCGTGCGCTCGAACCACTCGCGCTGCTCCCCGCGTGTCTTTATAGGGTCTTCGTGCAAGTATCCGTGGTGGCCGATCTCGTGCCCGTCTTTCAGGATCGCCTCGGCCACATCCGGGTAGGTCTCCAAACACCAGCCGGGGATGAAGAACGATTGCTTCAGGCCCAGACACCGGTAGGTGTCGAGGATGCGGGGTAGCGCGACCAGAGGGCCATAGCGGCCCATTGAAATGGGGTAGAGCCGGTCGTGGCTGTCTTCGGGCTTGGCGATGTGGATCAGGCTGTCCGCATCCATGTCGAACGTAATTGCCACGGCGCATTTGGCACCATTGGGCCAGGGGATGGGGTTGCGGATCACATCGTCAGCTTTCGTTCAGGACGTGGGCGCTTTGCGTGTCCCACGACAGCCAGATTTCATCACCAGAGTGCAGATCGAACTTGGACAGTTCGCGTTCCTGCATCTGGACCTTGAATTCATGGCCCTGCGCGTCTTCGAGGAACAGGGTGACCATGGAGCCGACGAATTCTTCAGAAATCAGCTTGCAATACGCCTTGTTCCCGCCGACGGGTTCTTCTGATGCGATGTGCACCAGATCGGCGGAGATCACGAAGCTGGCGTTGTGGTCTTCGACCAGCTGCACCTCGTTCGTGGGTACTGTGAATTCGCCAGAGGTGGTTGTGATGCGCGCCGTACCGCCGTCAACAGATTTGACTTTGCCTGCCAGAATATTGTTGCGGCCCACAAACTCGGCGACGAACTGGTTTGCAGGGGCGCGGTAGATTTCCTTGGGCGTGCCGATCTGACCAATCTCGCCTTTGCCCATGATGATGACGCGGTCGGCCATCGCAAAGGCCTCGGACTGGGAGTGGGTCACGTAGACAAAGGTAATCCCCAACTCGCGCTGAAGGTCCGTGAGGACGGCCTGCATGCGAATTACCAAATGAGCATCCAGAGCTGACAATGGTTCGTCCAAGAGCAGGATCTGTGGCTCCATCACCAGCGAACGAGCCAGTGCAACACGTTGCTTCTGGCCACCTGACAAGGTCGAAATATGGCGGTTCTCAAATTCGAGGATCCCCATTTTGTCGAGCCACTTTATCGCACGCTCTTTGCGTTCCGCCTTGTCAACGCCACGCATCTTGAGACCAAATTCGACGTTTTCGCGCGCCGTCAGGAATGGGAAGAGCGCGAGTGACTGCCAAACCAAAGGCGTGTCGCGCTCGTGCGGGGCAACGTCATTCATCACTCGATCATTTAGGCGAATCTCGCCGTGCGTCGGCGCTTCGAGGCCGGCCAACATGCGCAAAGTTGTGGTCTTGCCGCAGCCGGATGGCCCCATGATTGCGAGGAACTCACCTTCGCGGATTTCGAAATCCAGTTCTTTAACTGCAACGAAATTGCCGAAGTGCTTTTGTACTTTGTCAAAGACAACCAGCGGTTTGCTCATGCGTGCAGGCCCTTGATTTGGCGGCTGGCGAAGAAGAGCTGTGCCAGCACAACCAGCGTCATTGATGTGAGGAAGACGAATGTCCCGATGGCGTTGACCTGCGGGTCAATATTGCCCTGAACGATTTCGAGAACGACCACGGGCAACGTAGAATTCAGGCCAGAGACAAACCATGACACAGCAAATTCGTCGAAGGAGACAGCGGCCGTCAGGAACAGGCTTGAAAAAATGGCAGGCTTGCAGAACGGCACGATCACATGCCGCATGGTCTGCCATTCCGATCCGCCCAGGTTCCATGCAGCGGATTCGAGGTCCGGGTCCATTTGGTTCAGCCGCAGGCGGATCACAGCCATGGCAAAAGGTGCTGTCAGCACGCTGTGCGCAATGATGATCGAATAAAGCTGCCCGGACATCCCGATCTTGGACAGCCACGCAAGCATGGCCAGCGCCATGATGATCAGCGGAATCGTGGGCGGCAGCAGGATCAGCGCAAGGTACGGGCCTTTGAATCGGAAGTTGTACCGGAAGTCGGAATAGGCCGTGCAAAAGCCTAGGAATGTCGCGATCACAGCCGTTGAGCAGGAGACGATCAGGCTGTTGCGCGCGGCTTTCCAGATGTCCGGATCGGCCAGGACCTTAGCGTACCATTCGGTCGAAAACTCACCCAACGGGATCGTCGGGAAGCGCTGCGAGTTGAAGGAAAAGATCATGCTGAAGATGATGGGCGCAAATACGAAGGCGAAGATCAGGACGACATAGATGCCAAGGATAAAGTTGAGGGATCGGCTCTGTTTCATTTTGCGCCCTTCCCCTTGCGATAGGCCAAAGCAATGCCGGTGAAGGCGATGGCAAAGAGCGTAACCATCATCATGATCGCGACAACGGCTGCGCGCGGCCATTGCTGGCCGGACTTGGTGGTATCGAGGATCAGGATTGGCAGGGTCGGTTCCTGCGATCCGCCCAGATAGAAGGGTGCCACAAAGTCACCAAAGGACAGAATAAAGCAGAAGATCGCCGCGATGATCAGCCCGGTCTTGGACAGTGGAATGATCACCTGCCAGATCGTGCGCAGGGGCGAACAGCCAAGGTTGCGCGCCGCCTCAATCAGGTTTTTGTCGATATTGGCCATCGTGACGGTTTGCAGTATGACCACCAGCGGCAGGGTCAGAGTCATGTAGCCCACCAGCGTGCCGAAGTTGGTGTTCAGCATGGTGTAGGGGCCAAGGCCGATGTAGCCCAGCACGGCATTTACCACGCCACTTTCGGACAGAATCACGAACCATGAAAATGTGCGCACCAGATAGCTGGTGAAAAACGGAATGATCAGCAGAAAGATCGCCCAGCGTCGCGTGCTTTCAGAAGCGCGGAAGGCCAATGCAAAGGCTGCCGGAAAGGCGATACACATCGCGCAGACGGTGGACAGTGTGGCGATGCCTATCGTGTACCAATAGCTGTCCCAGAAGAACCCGCGCGTCAGCATCCGCGACCAGTTCACGAACTCGAAGGCTTCGGTCATGCGATAGTTCTTCACCAGGAAGAACGACATCGCGACCATGAACAGAACCGGCCCGACAAAGAAGATCAGCTGCCAGAAGATGATCGGCAAACGCCACGTCAGCGCATAAAGGCTTGGGCGATTTTCAGGATTGGAAGACATGGGGCTGTGCAGGGCTTTCGCGTCTTAAGGGAAAAAGGGGCGACCTGTTGGCCGCCCTTTTTTGGTTCTTTGGGCCCTAGATCAGGCGCTCTTGTACTCGGACCAGAAGTCGTTCCAGTCCTCCAGCGTCTGCTGCTGAGGAATGTCGCGGTAATGGACCCGGCCTTCCTTGATCAGTGCGATCGGATCTTGCGGATCACCATCGACCTGGTGCGACCGCTTGGCTTCCGCCATGTCAGCCTCGATCAGGGCGGCGCGGCCAGCCTTGGTCACGCAGAAGCCGGGATAGGCCGCCATCTGTGCAGATTTCACCTGACCTGCAGGGGACATCATGTACTGGATGAACTTCTTGGCCTCTTCGGCCTTTTCGCTGCCCTTGCCGATGGAATAGCTTTCAGTGAACTGAATGCCGCCTTCCTTCGGGATCACGGACGCGACAGGCGCGCCGTCTTTTTCTAGAACGCCGGTGATCCAGTCACCGATGCCAACCATCGCCTGCATCTCGCCGTTTTTCAGGCCATTGAACGTGCCGCCATAGTCAAAGAAGCCGCCAACCTGCGAGCGCAGGCTCATGGTGGTCTCCTGAACCTTGGACCACTGATCGTCGTTCAGGTTCCAAAGGTCAGCGCCATTCCCATCATAAAGGCTCATCTGACCTAGGGTCGGCAGGTGCCAGTCAAAATGGCCCACTTTGCCCTGAAGCTCCGGCTTCCAGAAGCAGGAATAGCTTTCCGCTTCTTTCGCTGTCACGGAGTTCTTGTTGTAGGAAACACCCAAGTGCCCCCCGCGCAGGATCATGGAATACATCTTGCCGTCCGCCCAGTGGCCGGGGAACTGCGAGAAGTCTTCGTGCAGCATGTCATCCAGCGGATAATCTGCCGGGTTCATTTCTTCGATGTAGCCAGCTGCGTTCAGCTGCTGCACGAATTCTGCGTCGGACAGGATCAGATCGTAAGTGCCCGGAGGGGATTGGGCGATCAGCGCCAGCATGTTGTCGCCACCAGCATAATACTTTGGCACGAACTTCACGTTGTTTGCAGCCTCATACTCCGCAACCACATCAGCCTCTCCATGGCCGTACCACGCAAGCATGTTGATTTCGGTCGTTGCCGCCCAGGCGCGGCTGACAAATGGTGTTGTCAGAACGGCTGCGCCGCCAGCTTTCAGCAGTTGGCGGCGGTTCAAGCCCAATAGTGATGAAGTTACGGTTGGTCTGTACATTTGTGTCTCCCGGTTGGTCACTCTTTCCCAGCAAAAGAGCATTTGATTTTTCGCCGAACCATAGTGTTCAGTCTGATTTTTGTAGAATGGTATGGTAAAATGAGACTTTTAGGAAATTTATCGTTGATATGCCTTCATAATGAGCAGTTATGCGTCAATAGCGCTCGATGAGCGTTGCTCCAAGGTGTTGATCATGGCATCCATGGCCGCGTATCCGCCCGCACCCAACTGAGCCTGTCGTGCGAAAAGCCCGATGTGCAAAGGGGCAAGAACCGGCAGGCCGTCTTGTTCAGAAAAAGTGCGCATGCCGCTTTGGACCGTCGGAGCAGTCAGGCACGAAAGGCCAAGGCCATCCTGGACCGCGCGTTGAACGCCACCAATGCCGGGACTGGAGTAAGCGATGCGCCAGCTTTTTCCCACCAACTTCAAAGCGGTAGCCATACGGTCGCGGTACACACAACCAAAGGGGTGCGCGACAAGGGGGATGTCAGCATGTTCCGGGATCTCGAACCCGTTGGCGCCAACCCAGGTTGGTTGTTCTTTCCAGTTGCGGAATAGGAACTGCTGGTCGTCCCCGTCGAACAATGCCACGGCGATATCGATTTCGTTGCTCCGCATGGCCGCCAGCAGATGCTTGGACAGATCACATCGAATTTCGATCTGTGTATCGGGGAATTGTCGGACAACGTCCGTCAAACAGGCTTGCAGGGTGTTGACCGCATAGTCCACAGGCAACCCCACCCGCAATCTTGCTGCGGGATCACGCTGCTCAAACTCCGCCATTGCCAGATCGTTCAGGCGCAGAATCTGGCGCGCATGTATGGCCAGAGCCTCCCCCCGCTCCGTGAGCGATATCTCTTTGCCCTTCCGCGCAATGAGCGGATAGCCAACCGCTTCTTCCAAGCGCTTCACTTGCAGGCTGATGGCAGGTTGCGTCCGACCAAGTATCTCGGCCGCGCGCGTGAAACTTGCCACCTCAATGACAGTGATGAAAGCTCTGAGGAGCTCTGTTGAAAGGTTGACCGCGCCCATACGAGAACATTAGCGCTGAAAATGTGTAGCGAACAACGATAAAGTTGCTTTATGCAAATCGTATGATCACCCTCTATTCGAACAAGACGCTGACGGACTCTCCATTCGCGATCCGTGTGATCGCCTTGGCGAACATTGGCGCAATCGAAATCTCGCGAATTTTCGATGATGCGGTGACCGCTTCGGTAGCGCAAATTGTGTCGGTGATGACCAGGGACGTCAGATCAGATGCATTGATCCTGTCGACAGCCTTGCCGGACAGGACCCCATGGGTGATGTAAGCAGAAACTTCCGCCGCGCCATTTTCGAGCAGCGCCGTCGCGGCATTACAGAGCGTACCGCCAGAGTCGATAATGTCATCGACCAACATGCAGGACTTGCCAGAGACGTCCCCGATTATGTTCATGACTTCAGACGAGCCGGGCTTGTCGCGGCGCTTGTCTACAATTGCGAGGCCAGTCGAGAGACGTTTCGCCAAAGCGCGTGCGCGCACTACACCGCCTACGTCCGGGGATACGACCATCACATTGTCGCGGTCCTTTTGCTTTTCGATATCCCGCACGATTTCGGGCACCGCGTAAAGATTGTCGGTGGGAATGTCGAAGAACCCCTGAATTTGCCCTGCATGCAGATCCATAGTTAGCACCCGATGCGCGCCCGCCTGCGTGATCATGTTCGCCACAAGCTTTGCCGTGATCGGCGTGCGCGGGGCTGATTTGCGGTCCTGACGGGCATAGCCGAAATAGGGGATCACGGCGGTGATCCGCCCGGCAGAGGATCGGCGCAGCGCGTCGATCAACACCAGCAGCTCCATCAGGTTGTCGTTGGCTGGATAGGACGTTGATTGGATGACATAGACGTCATCGCCGCGCACGTTTTCCTGTATCTCGACAAAGACTTCTTCGTCGGCAAACCGACGCACGTTACACTCAGCCAGAGGGACACGCATATGCGCGGCAATCGCTTCAGCAAGCGGACGGTTACTGTTTCCACAGATCAATTTCATCTGTCGAGCCCCTCTGGTCAGAGTTTGATTGGATGTGCGCCGGGTTCAGGCCTTAGACCGGGAACGCCATCTCGGGTTTGTAGGTCTTGAAGCTTTCCAGATACTGCGCATTGGCCTGGCGCTGCCATTCGGTGCCGGGCTGGATCGCGGTGACGACCTTGTACTTTTCGCGATAGGACTTCGTATTGTCATTCTCTTCCATGACAATCGCCACCATGCCCGCAACTTTGCCCTTCTGCTGTTCAACCAGCTGGACAGCACCATGCATCGTGCCGCCGGTTTCAACCCACTGATCCACCAGCAAAACCCGCGTTCCGGGTGCAAAGGCGGGCGTGCGCATTTCCATCGACTGGGTTTGACCGGAGTAGTTGGTCATAGACGCGCTGTCTGTATCCACACAGAGCTTTCCGGGTTTGCGAATGGGCAGAAACCCCTTCCCGATACGGGCCGCGATGCCCGCCGCCAGAACAAAGCCCATCGCATCAAGGCCCGCGACGACGTCAATCTCATCGGCATCTAGATCAGCCACCAGATCATCCAGCAGATCATGATACGCCTTGCCGTTGATGTAGATTGAGGTCGGGTCAAGCCATGCAAACTTGTCGCCTTTGGTGTTCGGGGCCATCAGCGAGAAGTACCAACGGTCGTCTCTGGGTCCTTTGTCTTGAGCCATCTTTTCTCTCCCTTATGTCTGTGTGAGGTCCATGAGCCGCTTCAGGCGCTCAGGATCAATATTGTAGAAATCGCCGTCAAAATTGATGCCGGTCGCGACCATGAAAAGATCAACCGCATCTGCATATTGCGCTGCGTTTTCAGGTGTGATGCCGGATGCAAGGCCAAGTGCCGTGTCGCCGCAATGCGCGCGAAACGTGTCGATCTTGCCAACATCGGCTGCGTGGCCAGTCGCCACGCCGGAGGTCACAACGACGTCCATGTAGTGCGTCGCGATGCGCGCGCTTTTGCCATACTGTGCTGGATCAACGTCGCGCTGCTTTTTGAATGCGGTGCCGCCGATATAAAGCCCGGTCCAACCGCTTCCTTCGCGGATGGCCGCGATCTCATCTGCTTCGGGCTGATCATCTTCCGCACGGCGTTCATCCATACGTGCGTCATCGGCCCAGTAACCATCGACCTTGCACCCTTCAGCTTGCATCTCTCCCAGAATTGGGAAGGCAAACTTGCCGGTGACCGCCAGAAAATTCACCCCGAGCCAAATGTCCGGGAACGCCTGCCGCATCTCCTTGATGATCGGGACCAGTTTCTCTTTCTCGAAGTCGTGGTTGATCAGAAAAACCCCCGGACACCCGCCAGCAATGGCTGCTTTGATGTTCCGCTCGGCCTGTTCGCTGTCAAGCACATGAATGACAGGAAGAATGACAGGACCAGTTGCGCCAAAGGTCTTTTTGAAGTCGTGTCGATCCATCTCAATTCTCAATCCCGGTTATTGCGAGGACGCTATCATCGGCAATGGAATTTAGAAAATTTATTGTGCTTATTAGTTCATTTAGCTTGGAAATGAATGCATCTCGATGAGAACGCCTGCGGTTCTTTGCAAAACCAGCCGATGTCAAAGCGGAGCTAATCTTCGGCACGTCTCCGACGAGAAGCACGTAAGCTTCATTCCAATATGCCGAGAACTGTCTATGCTCCTTTGCGAATGGCCCCTCGCCAAACAATGCAACTACCCAGACATAATCCACGAAAGCCCGTGCCCATGGCCTCGTTCGACCCCTCCCGACCCGATGGTACCAACCGCAGTCTTGAGATTGCCGTTTCCGCTGACGGCACACCCAGAATGAACCACACCTACACAATCGACGCGCGATGCGGCGTGGCGGTGCGCGTCGGCGCAGGTCAACAGCTAACCGTGATGAACCCCAGCGGCCATCAAGTCTGCGATTTCTGGATTTTTGCAGCAGATGATGTGGGTGAGTATTCTTCGATGGAGCATTTGCACACAGCCCTAGGCTCGATATTCCCCAAAGTAGGTGACAGTGTGACCTCCAACCTGCGTCGCCCCTTGATGACAATCACGGAAGACACATCCGATGGTGTGCATGACACGATAATCGCCTGCTGCGATCATGCCCGGTACCAGCAATTGGGCTGCACGGAATACCACGACAATTGCGCTGATAATCTGCGGATGGCGCTGATGGCCATTGGCCTCAAAGCGCCAGCTGTTCCCGCCCCTTTCAATCTTTGGATGAACGTCCCTGTGCAAGCCGACGGCAGCACAAGTTTCGTCGCACCCGTGTCAAAACCGGATGACCAAGTGACCTTCCGCGCCGATATGGACGTCATCGCCGTCATGTCCGCCTGCCCTCAAGACGTCACGCCAGTCAACGGCGTGGGTGTCGCGCCAGACATTCTGAAGTTCTACGTCGCGGACACCTGACGTATCCGACCAATTCAAAAGCAGTTGATTGATACCCTCGCCGAAGTTGCGCTGTCATTGTGTCAGGAGCTTACGGGGAAAGATCTCAGCTCCGATGGCGATCGTTAACCTTGAAGTGGCGACGTCTAGCGGTTGTTCGAGCAAGGTACAGGGTTGGAACTACGGGCTCCCCTCCGTCATTCGGTAGTGGAACAGATTTTTGGGGCCCGACGAACTCTGAATGTCCGCTCCCGCGGCTCGCGGCCGCAACGCAGCGATGGTTGTGCTGCAAGAGAAAACAAATGCTGCGTCAGCAACATGGCTAAACATCAATGTCGGCAAAGTCCGCGACCTGTAAATTCACCCCTTAAAAATTGCTGCTTGATGCACGAATGGCCAAAATCGCCGCCGCACCGCGTCATGGAATTTCGTGCTTGCGCAGAATATTCGCCGCTGCGAGCGCGCGCAGCACGAAATCACAATGGCCGCCATGGGGCTCACACACGCTGCGTGAGCGGATGATCGAAGATATCCGGATCAAACGCCCGATTAGAGAAGCTGACATCGTACCCAGCACGATGCGCGGCCGATTATGACCGTGAACGTGCTGCAGTCAGGGCATTGCCCATATCGCTGTTTGGACCTGCCACCCGCTGTCTTCGTTGCGTCTTAGGACGACAATCTGATCGATCACCTTGGGTATGGCACCTGAGCGGTTCGACGTGATCGTCGCGTTGTTCGTTATGACAGCGAGATCGTCCCGACCGGCAACATCCCAGTCCGTGTAGGTGACCCTAGCGCCTTCCGACATGTTCTTTTTCACGAACGCCACGATGTTATCGCGGCCGATGACCCGTGGATGATTTACCGGCATTAGCACAGCCGTTTCCGTGAACGTGTTGGCGAATTCGTGAATCTTCCGTTCTTCGAGATACCGCGTCTGTATCACGATGATGGACTTGATGCTTTCGACTTCAGCGTCGGACAAACCCTGGATACCGAGCGCATCGTGATCCTGCGCTACTGCCGCCGTAGCGATCAGTGCCAGGGCCGCCCCAGCGGCCGCAATGGTGCTCCGGTTCATTTCGGTCTCTCCATATTGGGCTTGCAAGAGTTCGACAAAAAGGCCAGTGCGGCGCACTATAGCCGACTCCGCACAGCGACGCCACCAGCCACGGCTAGCGCAACGGACGGATTTCGTGTTGAATGGTGCAAACGTCCGCCCCGAACCGGTTTCCGGATCTTCCGATCAGGTAGCTCACACTTGGTGGCGAACCCGGAATTCCTGAAACAAGTATCCGTCGCAATAGTCCCGTGTCTCGGTGTGTTCAAGGCGTGGCGACACTCTGGTCCCTCCGAACAACGGGACGCCGTCCCCGAGAACGATAGGTGCGCGTTTCAGTCGAAGGACCTCGAGGCGTCCCATGGAAAGAAGCGATCCGGCGAGTGCACCTCCGCCACAGAGGTATATCGGCCCGCTGGATTGGGCTCTTATGGCGTCGATTGCCTCGGCGTCGCTGGATCTCTGCACTGTGACCTCCGCGCCATCCGGCAGGTCGAGCGACTTCGAAAGGACAATCGTTTCCATGTGCGCATAGGGGTTCTGGCCCGGCTGCATGCCGAAGCGATATCCGAACTCATAGGTTGCCCGGCCCATGATCGCGGTCGCGTAAGTTTCGAGACGGGCTGAATAGTCTTCGACCACCGCGCCTTCCTGGGCAAACTGCGAGATGTCACCGCCGGGCCCGGAAATATATCCGTCGATTGAGACGGCGACGTCGTAAATGATCTGTTGCATTTTATTCACCTTTAGTTGCGATGTTGGTGAGCGGAAATTCCAGCCGGTCAGCGCTCCTGTAACGCCAGCCTGATCCCAAGTGCACAGTAGATGCATCCCGCGACTTTCGATTGCCAGCGCTGAACTGCCGGATGTTGCCGGAGAAACCGGCCAACATGGCCAGCCGCGACAGCCGCTATCAGAGTCGCCAGCGTGCCCATGAGCACGAAGAGCAATCCGAAAATCGTGAGTTGCAATGCAATCTGCCCGAGGCCCGGATCGACGAATTGCGGTAGGAAGGCGAGGAAGAACATCGCGGATTTTGGATTCAGGATCTCAGCGAGGCAGGCTTGTCGGAATGCCTGACCTGTCGAAATCGGCGGTGCGGCTTCGGAAGTCTTGCGACGGCGGCCCTCGAATAGGGAGCGCAGGCCGATATAGATCAAGTATCCTGCCCCGATTAGCTTGATCAGGGTAAACGCCTGCGCCGAAGTCAGCAGGATCGCAGAGATCCCGACAATCGCCATGGCCGTATGGAAGAGGTCCCCCAGCCCGATGCCAAGGCTTGTTGCGACGCCGACGCGTATTCCAGAGGTCGATGACCGGGTAAGCGTGAGCAGGATCGACGGACCAGGAAAAAAGACGAACCCCGTCAGAACGGCGATGTAGGTCAGCAGAACCGGCAATTCGGGCATGGTGTAGTCTCCTTCATTTACAGCGCACTGGCTTAATCATTGCGGGGCTCGGCTGCTGGTCCAGCATCTGTACCAGAGACTGCGGAAAATCTCGAACGGCTCGACCAGGCCCGCTTCGGCAAAGAGCGCGCGGGTGCGACTTCCCGATATCACCGGCAATTGGGGGATCGCGTCCAGCTCCATACGCGTGGCGTCGGCGGAGACACCGACGATGTCTGCGTGCGCCAGATACATCGGGACCAACCGGTCGAAGTCTTCAATTTCATCGAAGCAAACGTCGGCATGGATCAAGCAGCCACCGGGGGCGAGCCTCTCCCGAAGGTTCTTTAGAAATTCAAGCTTGGCACCATCGTCCCGCAGGTGGTGCATCACCAGAAACGACGTGACGACATCATAGACCTCACCGGCTGGCAGATCATCGACGGGTCCGACGACGAACCGAATGTCGAGCGATGTGCCCAAGGCTCCCGCGGTGTCCCGCGCCGTATCGAGGTTCCGGACCGATGGATCGATCGCGGTAATCCGGCCGACCACGTTGCAACCGCCAAGTGCTTCGATCTCCCTGCCACCCCCGGCCCCGACGACCAGGACATGCGGTGCATCGCTGGCGTGGCTGGTGACCAGGGCGTGCACCAGGAGATACATTGCGTCGAGACCGGGAATTGAGCGCTGCATTTCCCGATACAGGGCTCTCCGGTCAGCCCGGAGGCCCGCCGAACGAGTGATCATGCCTGCCTCCTGCACCGAGGTTGCATGCGACGGCTATGGCAAAGTTGCTCGGTCCGATCACCATCTGTGAGCTGGTCGGGCACCACGGCAGTTCTCGTCAACCCCTCTCGGGCTAAAGCCTTCCCGACAGCTGGCCGGGCCTGGATGTCATCAAAGTGCTGTTGCAATGCCGGCCAATCGGCGATGGACAAGTCCTGATCTCCCATCCAATGGCAGACGGCGAACAAATAGACATCGGCCAGCGAGAAGTAGCTCCCCATCAGATATTGGTGCTCGCGCAGATGATGCTCGATCACAGTCATGCGTCGGGTCAGATGGTCTCTGCCCGGCTTCAGGAAGACTTCGGGCGTCGTTGGCCGGAAAAGCGGACTGAAACTCTTGTGAAGCTCAGTCGCAATGAAATTCAGCCATTCCAGTGCCCGCCACCGCTGCATACCCGACGTGGGCAAAAGCCCCGCATCCGGTGCCTGTGCATCCACGAATTGCAGGAGCACCGGAACTTCGGTCAGCACCTTGCCATTCTCCAGAACCAGCGCCGGAACATAGCTTTTGGGATTAATCTTACGGAAATCACATCCGCACTCTGTCAGTCGCGACCGGTAGTCGACTTCGACAAGGCTGTACGGCAGACCGGCTTCGCAAAGCGCGATGTGGGGCGCCAGCGAGCAGGCGCCGGGCATGAAATAGAGCTTCATTTCGACTCTCGCTCGTTCAGCATGGCGGGAGAACCATCGAGGACAACCAATGCCAGATCGTAGGATCCTCCATCCATCGCCTCCATCTTGTGCCCTTTGCCGCTCAGGTCCGTCGCAACAAACTGATCACCGGGTGACAGGACACGGGCATCGCCGTCGCTGGTCAGGATCTGGACGGAGCCGGTTAGGACGGTTCCGAGGACCGGTGCGGGCGCGCAATGCCATTCGTCCCGATATCCGGCGGGATGATGCATCATCAGGACTCCACGCGCCCCGATCGTTTCGGTTGTGCGATAGCCTGGGGGTGAAGGTGGCGTGAAATCGCCCTCGTGCAGCGGCCACGTTTCATTCGTGAGAAACGAGGTGCCATCGGCTCGGGCGCGGATTGTGAGATAATTCATATGTCTAACTCTTGTTGTCGTGAGGGGTGGCGGGGTTTTGCATGCTCACAAAGGCCGCTGATTAGGCCCGGCACCTCGGGACCGGGCCAATCGCGGAAGCAACTTCGGCACGTGTTTTTGGTAGTCCCGATAGTCGGCGCCGAAATCTCGCACCAGATCCCGCTCTTCATAGGTGAGGCCGATCAGGATGTAGGTGAGCATGACGCCGGCCAGAAGCAAGCCGTCCACAGTCATTGTGGGCCTGCAGAAAATCATCAAGACCAGGCCCAATTGCAGCGGATGACGGACGACCCGGTAGAGCCACGGCGTTCGGAACTCGGGCACCGCGAGTCTATACCCACGCAGATTGCTCCAAGCTTGGCGCAATCCGGTGAATTCGAAATGATCGAGCGCGAAAGTCGACAGGACGATCAACGCAATTCCGCCAAAGAATACTGCGTGGAGCGCAGTGGCTAAGATACCTTCGACAGACCAAACGATGCCCGCAATCGGCTGCCAGTAGTAGATGATTGCGCCGAGCAGGATCGACGACTGCAGCACATAGGTAGACCGCTCGGCAGCCTGTGGGACAATCCTTGTCCAGAGCCGCTTGAATCCGGGACGTGCCATGACGCTATGCACCAGCCCGAAGAGCGCGACCAGAGCAATATCGAAGCCTGCTGCAAGTGGGATTGGCAAGCCAAGCCTGGCACTGCGAATCGTGTCGAGATCAAGCAGGAACGCCGCGAACCAGAGAAACACGGCCATGAAGGCCGCATAGGCCGCGACAGCGTAGAGGAGGATAAGAAGACGGTGCATCGGATATTCCTTTGTTCTGGAGCGCCGATGGCGCGGAGCACCGCGGGCATTTGGAATGTGGTCGCTACCGAGACCCGGGCCGGATCATCGGTGCGTGTTGTCACGCGATCCGTTCGAACCCGATGTCGCGCAACAGGTGGTCAGGCAGTCGCTCAAATGCGTACATGTCGCGCCGCTTGCGCCGTCTTTCCGAGGCGCCTTTGATCCACTTGGCGAAGGCGGCAAAATGGTCATTCGTTAGGTGTTGTTGCGCACCAGCTCTAGTTGAAATCATAGTCATGTCTTGGTCCTTTTGCGTTGGCGCCCGAGAGCGGTCGGGTTTGTTCGAGGCAAGACGTGGCATCGCCCGCATTTTCACTGCGTAGGGGCAGGTTGCGGTGGCAGACCGGATGGGACAGTCAGCGGCACGAGAAACGAACGATCAATCGCCGTCGGGTCGGTGAGCGTTTCCAGAAACGCAAGGATGCTCGACACCTCTTCATCTGACAGGTCCACCGGCGCCAGCGTGTTGGCGCTGGCGATCCTGCCCCTCAGCCGTTCCGAGCTGTGCACCCAGATGTCTCGCAGATCATAGGCGACGCGTTGCATCGGGTTGAGGGCCTGGTAGCTGACGCCGGTTCTGCTCCGCACTGGCTGGATCACGGTATCAAGCGGTGGAAGCTCTGCTGGAGTGTAGCGCGCCAGCGATGCCACCGCATCGAGATGGTGACGCACCATATCCTCAAGGGAGGCAAAGGCGCCGTTATGCCCCCACGGCCCGGTGAGTGAGACATTCCTCAGCGACGGAGTACGGAACGCAAACAGGTCGGCCTCATCACCGGTTACGTTGAAGCGGCCTTGGTCCTCGACCCGATGCGGGTGACCGGAATGCGCTGCATAGCTGCCGTCTGATCCCTGATCTTTGCCGGGGCCGATCTGTGGAACCGCGATTGCGTGAAACTCGTGATCCGTCAGCAAGGGGCCGCTGTGACAGGAGCTGCATCCAGCCTTGCCGTAAAACAGCTCCAGCCCGGCTTCTTCCGTCGCAGTCATCTGCCAGCCCGCAATACGCGCATCGAACCGACTCCAGTCAGACCGGAAGGCTACTGTTTCAAACGCGGCAATCGCCGTGGCCGCGTGATCAAACCGGATATCTTCTGCGGTCTCGACATCGTCGAAAGCCGTCACGAATTGCTGGGCATAGCCAGGGTTTGCGGCCAGCCGGTCGGCCAGAACGCGCCATGCCCCCGTGAAATCTCGTTTTGAAACTGTGTCGGCAACCGGGTTTTCGCCGGGCTGGCCAGCCATCTCAACAACGGAAAGGACCGGAAACATGGCCTGCGCTGTCAGGGCGTTGTCCAGACCCTCGGGCAATTGCTCCTTGGCCGGGCTTCTGAGGCGGCTTGGAAATCCACCCATGTGGTCAAGCTCAAGTCGCCCGTCATGAAACATGGACGTATAGGCCCGCGCACCGATGTTATAGAGCGGTTGCGCATTGCGAGGGACACGTCCGATCACGCCATCCTGTGTGACACGTTCGGGACCAAAGCCGCTGCCGCCTTCGCCGATGGACAAAGAAACACCATCACCTGTTCCGCGCGCCGGATCGTGGCAGGTCGCGCAGGCGATGTTCTGATTGCCGGACAGAATGGGATCGAAGAACAGGCTTCGGCCTAACTCGTAAAGCTTCGGGCTGGGCGTTCCGTTCCATAGAAAATCCCGGTCCTCCAGCGGGTTTGGCAGATCGGCGGCATGTGCACCGATGCAGGTGGTCAGAAGCAAGGCGATAGTCATCGGGGATCTCATGAGCGCGTCCTCGGTAGGGTGCTTTCGCCGCGCAGGGGCGGCGAAAGCTCTCGTTATCTTCCAGTGTCGTTAGTCGATGTCCGTTTGCGACAGCGCCGCGTGTTCCTCAGGCTTGACGTCAATCAGAAGCCGCACGCCGTAGCCCTCGGACATGCCCAGCAGAACCTGCGTCATCTCGCCCGACATCCCGGCGAAAGCGCCGGTACCGCCGGTGATGACACGCGGGGCCTTCACATTGACGTCCACCAACTCAGCACCCTGGTTGATCAGGATGTCCCCGTTGTCGAACTCAAAAACCTGCCGGGTGATGACCACCGCACCGGTTTGCGTGCGCATCCCGTCACCGACGAAATACCCGTCACAGGTCCAGCGACCGATCACCTTGTCTGGAAAGGCCGGGCTGCCGTCGGGCAGCGTGCCTTCGACCCCGCTGTCGAGTGTGCCGTCCTCGTAGATGTAGCCTTGAGTGATGAACGCATTGCCATAGGCAGGCGTGCCATCATCAAAGACAGGGGCAGGTGCAAAAACGAAGCGGCTCATGTCTTCGGCCACGTCGAAGGACATCGGCGTGTCGCCCGCGAAGGCAGGGGTGGCCGCCGTCGCCATCAGGGCAATTGCAGAGAGAGTTGATCTTATCATGGTATTTCCTTTTCTGGGTTGAGTTGAACAACAAAGGTCACAGACAAAGCGCAAAGAACGCGCCTCAAGCTGTTGGGGTTGGAGATCGGTAATCCCGACTACAAGAACCGGTGACGGATGATGGGATTGGGCGGCTCCGCATACTGCTCAAGCCCAACGTCACGGAGCAGGTGATTTGGAAGTCGGGACAGTGCTCTCTTCTCACGGCGAAGGCGTTGCCGCTCCCTGGTATTCGCTATCAATCCGGTGACGACTTCGGCAAAACTCGAGAGCCAACGGCGGCCAGTGCCGACATTTGTCAAAACAGCAGTCATGTCATTTGTCCTTTCTTTAGGCGCGCTCAGAGGCGGGCGATGAAGTATGCGTTCAGGGTTCGTGCGGCAGCCGAGGCGTCTGGACCGATGCAAACCCGATATCCGTCGGGTATTCCTCGGCGGCTTCCACGCGGCGCGCAGCGCCTGGGCCTTGCCCGCAATGGCCGATCAAGATCGGTTCCCTGCGGGCGGAGACTCAGGGAGGAAGTCAGTCCGCGGTCGGGAGAAGCATGGCGTCCGCCATGCAGCCGACATGGCGGTGATCCGTGCCGCAGCACCCGCCGACGACTTTCAGCGTCGGAAGCTTTCGAGAGAGATCGGCATGGAGCGCTCCGAATTCTTCGGGGTCGCCGTCGTCCAGGGTCTCTGCCTCGTCGAGTTCCGAATGGCTCAGCCGCGATGCGTTCGCGCGGACACCTCGGATGCGGTGGCACCAGACTTCATCGGTCAGAACGTCGCGAAAGTGCTCGGGATGTGCGCAGTTAATCATGTAGTAGAGCGGTGCTTCCTCGGTTGCCGCATCCGTCTCGAGCACGGCACGCTCGAGCGGCGTTCCGTCCGGCAAGCGTCCGTCGGTCTCCACCGTAAAGGAGATCGCAACCGGTACTCCCGCTTTCACACTTGCACGGGCGAGCCCGATTGCCTCCGGCAGGCTACCGAAGGTCAGGGCGCTGACCAGATCAACCCCGCATGTCGCGAGCAACGTGATCTGCGGCGCGTGGATTGCCTCTGCTGTGGCCGCATCCAGGGCGAGCGTGCTGTCATAGGCGTCGCCGGCGGGTCCGATCACGCCATTGAGCAGGATCGGTGAAACGCGATCTTGCCACCGATCCCGGATCGCCACGGCGAACCTGACAGCCTCGCGGGTGAGGTCCTGCATTTGGGCCGGCGAACGGCCGACCGCGCCGGCCCAATGCGTCCCCGAGCGCCAGGTATTGGTGTCGAGGACAAAGCCGGTTCCGGCAGTCTCGGCCATCGCGAGAAAGCGGTCGAAATACCGGTCCATCGCCGCACGGGCAACGTCGTCTTCGAGCAGGACGCAGGCAGCGAAGGCCGGTAAGTCGAACCCTTCCAGGAACAACATGGAGGTTTCGAAACCGCCGTCGGTCAGGTAGGTGCGCGGGTCGGCGAGGTAGCTGCGGGTCACGTCAGTGTGGAAGACCGCGATTTGGTTTTGAATGGTCATCAATTTATCCTTGCTAACAAATTATTGGCCTGATCGGCCGAGGTGATGGGCAAGGAGATGGACTTAACTGGCGAGTCGAGATAGGAGTAAAAAAGACTAAAGCGGTCCTTTTCGGACCAACTCAGTGGTCGGGAGGCATAAATGAGCATCAATACTGCTGTTATCGGATCGCATCTTGCCGGATCCTCAGTGGTGTTCTCGATCCTGGACGTGTTGGCCTCGGTCGGGCGTGACTGGGCCATGCTGCATGGCATCCCGGCGGCGGAACCGGTTTTTGATATCAGTTTGCGGACTCTGGACGGGGCACCATATTGGGACGTCAACGGGCGCAAGATCACACCGGACGCGATGGTGGAAGAAGCACCCGTCCCCGACCTGATCATCGTGCCCGATCTTTTGTTCTCTCCGGAAACCGGACTGCCCGACGATTTCGCATCTATCGCCAAATGGATCGGCGATGCCCATGCGCGCGGCGCCATCGTCGCCTCAGTCTGTTCCGGTGCGGTGCTTCTTGGTATGGCCGGCTTACTCGACGGGAAGGAAGCGACGACCCATTGGGGCTATGCCGACATGCTGGGCCGGGATTTCCCCGAAGTAAACGTCTGTCGCGAACGCATCCTTGTGCCGACAGGTGAGGGTCATCGCGTCATCACTGCCGGCGGAATGTCGGCCTGGGAAGACCTCATGCTCTATCTGATCGGGCGTTTCGCGGGCACCGAGGAAGCGCGCAGGATCGCAAAGATATATCTGATCGATCCGCACCTTGATGGGCAATTGATTTATGCATCGCTGACCACCTCGCGCCAGCACAAGGACCAGTTGATCGCAGATGCACAGGTTTGGGCGGCGCAGCACTACGACACGCCAAGCCCGGTTGCAGCCATGGCGGAACGAAGTGGCATGACGGAGCGCGGATTTCACCGTCGGTTCAAGAAAGCGACCGGTCAGGCACCTGTCGAGTATATTCAGACCCTTCGGGTCGAAGAAGCGAAGCAGTTACTGGAAACCACCACCACGCCGATCGACGAGATCGCCGCGGATGTCGGCTATTCCGAACCATCGAGCTTCCGCTCGGCATTCCGAAAGCGCGTCGGTATCTCCGCCTCGGCCTACCGAAAGAAATGGCAGGCTCTCTCACCTGTAGCTCAGTGATTGTTGGAAACCAACCATGACGGGAGTTCCTGCAAGAACGCATTTTTGTACGCGATCATTGTATTCTTATTGTAGTTTCGCTGGTCGAAACAGGACTTGGTCATCGGGAACACTCTTCATGGATAACTGTTGTTGTCCGCGGCTCTTCACATTTGGTGGCCGCTATTGTTCAAAATCTGGTATCGAAAAGCTCAGCGAAAGATCAAATGTCCCGCGACCTGTCAATTGGACGTTCGAACCTTGCTGTGGCCTGCATGAATGAATGTTACTTCCGCTGCACGGCGGCACCAGTTTTCTCGCTCAAACGGCAATTTTAAAGCTGCGAGCGCACGCTGCAAGATAACGTTACTTCTGGTATGGGCTCCTTGCGGCCATTCTCCGCAGGTTGCTTGGACGTCGGCTTGGCCTTGCGGACGATCTGCGCGACCGCAAAAACCTCTTTCGGCCATTTCCCCATCGGGCGTTCAAAAACCTATCCCGCTTTCTTCCTGAGCACTCTGACGGCCACTGGTCGCCTCTGATCCCCGGCTTTCCGAAACTGCACAATCACATCGATCATCGAGCGGCAGTATTCGAGAATCTCGGAATAGGTCAGCCCGGTATCTGCCTGCATAACCATCAACGCCAGGCGCGACAGCGCGGATTCCGGTGATGCTGCGTGCAGTGTGGAAATCCCACCCGGATGTCCAGAGTTGATCGCGGACAGGAAATCATAAGCCTCCGCCCCGCGCAGCTCCCCCATGATGATCCGCTCCGGCCGGAATCGCAGGCACGCTTTCAATAGAGCGCTGCTCGATGCGTTTTTGTTCACTATCAATGACACCGCATTGGGTTGGCTGGGCCGGATCTCCAGCACGTCCTCAATGGTCATGATCCTCTCTGAGTGGTCGACTTCGCCAAGACAGGCGCGCAACCAGGTCGTTTTGCCGGATGATGTGCCGCCCGATAGTAGGATGTTCCATTTGGCCTTGACCGCCGCGCGCAGGAAATCGCCAAAGCCCTTGTTCTCGTATGCCTCCAAGACAGCCGCATCTGCAGGGTCAGTACCCGATTTCAGATCGTCCATGTTGGCGTCAAGGTCCGGCAAGCCTTGCATCAGATCATCGAGCGAAAGTTGCTTTGCCACGGAGCGACGCAGGGCAAATGCAACACCATCTTCAACAGCGGGTTTTACCGCGACCTGTGCCCGCCACAATGAGCCGTCGATTTCGAACTGCGATCCGGCCAGCGGAGTGTTTGCCGAGATGGGATTACCGCCAGCCAGGTCGTGTGCAAGCGCCTCTGCATCATCCTCACCCATCGGCTCGTCCAGCAGACGCATGGCAGGCTCACCGCTGCGCTCGATCCAGATTCTGCCGTCTGGATTCAGGACGATTTCAGACAAGAGAGGATCGGAGAGCAATTGCTCTCCGAACACCCGATTCAATATACATTCCAGATGACGGCTCATCGGCTCACACTCCGGTCACCCTTGGCCCGTTCCTCCCGCTCCCGGCGCCGCTGCTCTTGCACAACCGGATCACGGTCAATTTGTCGATCGACGTCTTTCACATCCCAGGCCGTGCGGGTGACATTAACGCGCTCCGGCTCATCGGTCTCGGGGTTCCGGCGTGACCGGGTGACTTCTTCTTTGCCCGCTTTGACGAACGTGGCCTTGTCACCAACCGAGATGTTGTTCCGTGCCATCTGGTCCTGCAGGGCGGTGCCCCAGATCCGTTCAGGCTCATCTTTGCCTTCGACTTTCATATCCACATAGAACGACTTGCTGTTTGGATCATCGGGGCGCACCAGAGCCTCTTTGGCATCGACGATGACACCCGTAACGCCGGTTTCAACTGAGACCTCTTGCCGGACTGCACGGTCCTGCTGGCCTCTTTCTTCTGGCCGGTCTTGGGGCGCGTCCCTTTTGATACGCGCAGCCTCTTGCAGTGGTTCAAGCCCGCGCTGTTTCTCGCGCGGCGCACGCTCGATGTCGGTTGCTTTCCAGGCGCGGCGGTTTGCCTCGATGTTCTTTTCTTCACCGGTCTCTTTGTCGATCTTGGTAACTGTCACCCTCTTGTATCCGTCATGGGCAAGCGTCGCCGTATCGCCAACTGACAAGTGTTCGCGCTGCATCATGTCCGGCAGATCAACGCCCCAGACGCGGAATGGCTTGTCGCGGCCATCCACCTTCAGATCGACATATGGCGACATGCTGTCTTTCTCATCTTCTTTGAAGAGTGCAGACCCAGCCTTGATGATCTGCCCTCGCACGCCAGCGTCCAGATCGGGACGTTGCGGTTCAGATCCAGCGCCGCGTGTATCGGTGCGTTCACCAGACCGCGCCGGGCCCGGGCGCGCTTCGCCTTCAGTGCGATCCGGCGCGCGGCCTGTCAGCCACTCCTGTACACGGTCCTCGATTTCAAGCAGACGGCCTCCAATGGCAGCACGGTCAAAGCCCTGCCCCTTCATGGTCTGGATTTCATCCTGAACACCGGCCTTTACCTTCTCGTTCAGGAAGTCGTCACCCCTGCCCTCGGCAAAGGCGCGGTTGATGTCGCGGATCTCGCCACGGGCATCGCGGTAAATCTCGGCGGCATCGTTGTACGCGGCCTTCATGTCGACCCGCGCCTGGCTCTCGCTGAGAGAATGCGCATTCGCCAAGGTCTTAACATCGCGTTCAAACCAATTCTCGCGGGTCTGACGGTCCACGTCGGCGCCATTGCGGATGCGCGACAGTACCAGGTCGCCATTGATGCCCATGGCTTCGAACCGCTCGGCCACCTGCCTGTCGGCATCCTTCAGCACAGCCTTGGTCGCCGCGCTGCGCGGATCGTTGGCATCGGCGCGTGGGTCTCCACGCTCTTGCCCGATGGGCTGGGTGCGCGTTGGATCTGATGCATCCCGTTCAGCTGCCCGGCGCTGGCGTGTCGGATCGATGTCATCGCGGCCCACCTCAACCTCATCGTCCCGTTCCAGACGTTTGCCAAAGAACGTCTTGGTCTCGTTATCCATAAGCGGCTCATAGTCTCGCAAGACACGAGAAATCGCGGCCTCTGTCTGGCTGCGCTTGTCCTCGTCCTCCATGGCGTCGGCCTTGGCGTCCATACCTGTGATAAACTGACGTACATCCGTTCCAATTGCCTTAATCTCACCGTCTATGGCCGGGGCTTGTGCCGGGTCCATCTGGTTGGCGACTTGCGTATTCATGTCGATTTCCTCTGATCTGAGAACCCCGTCCGTCACCAGGATTGATGCTGCGCCGAGTACAGCTTTTCTGAAGGCCCCAAGGGTCTCGGCACGCCCTGGGTATTGGGTTGTGAAAATGCCCTGCTTGACCCCGGCGTGATGCGACCGGAGTGTTTCGCCCAGGGCGGCATAGTCTGCATTGCGCTGATCGGTCATGCTCTGCAGCTGGTCCTGCGCGACGGGTTGTTGGCGTCCGATCCCAACAAAGGGAAAACCGCTGCGCCGCTCTGGAGCTGGCCGCTCGCGCAGATCCCGGCCGTCGCGCCGCGCGTGAACCCGTGCGCTGCTTTCACGCTCGGGGCGCAGATTGCGGCTGAACCGGCTGGTGGCAGTCAGGACAATGCCAACGTCCCGCGCGGATTCAACCTGCAGTTCGCGCAGATCCTGTGTTGTAATCCCGTACCGGCTGATCTGAAGCGTCTTGCCAGACGCCCCTGCCCGGCTGATGACCAGATGCGTATGGGGGTGGCCGGTGTCGTCATGATGCGCCATCACGTATTTGTAGCGGTCGCCGTATTCGCCATTTGTCAGGCGTTCGCCGAAACTGCGCGCGGCCTGCTTCGCGGCCTCGCGATCTGTGTCCTTGGGGTAAGACAGAATGACGTGATAGCTGTAGTTTGTGACCCGCGCGTCCATCCGGGCCCAATCCTTCGCCCATTCATCCTGGACGTCGCGCAGACCCTCCATCCCATGCGTCAACTCGCCGGTATCACCACGCTCCATTTCGACGGTGCCCTTGCGCGTGATGTAGGACAGCTGGCCGCCCAGACGGCCGGATGCCCTGACACCGCCACCGCGAACGACCTTGACCACCGCCTGATTGGTCAGAAGTGCATTGGCAATCATGCCTGACGCGCTCGGTCGCTGTGCCGGTCGGTGTTGCGACCGCGCAGGGTTCTGACCAGGACGCGGTTTCAGGTTCGGGATAAGTTGAAACTCCCCAAAAAGCGCGTCCCAGGCCGGGTCATATGCGGCGGTCAGGCTGGTCACGATCCGACCTTCGCCCTGGGTGACACACGTGACGCACGCTTTCTCTCCGCCAGCCGCTCGATCTCCAATGCACGGGTAAACGATCGCTCATGGGCGGCGTCGGAATAGTCCTCGATCAGACGGCGCAACTCCCGAACCTCGTCCTTCATCGCAGCCAACTGATCTTCGGTGCGCTTGTTGAGCCGAAACTTTCCCGCATTGGCGGCACGGGTCATCTGGTTGAGGTTGTTCGCCATGCCGACCAGCTGCGCCAGGTGCTCTTTGAAGTGCTGTGTTCGGAACTCTTCTTTCGACGGAATACCAAAGGCTATGCGGATACAGACACGCACCAGTCCGGTCACACTGCGCAGCTGCATGGATTTGCTGCGTTGTTTGAGGAACGCCAATTCGTCCTCATCAAAGCGCATGGTTGTCGTGACAGATTTGGGTGCGCCTTGTGGCATCGGGGCTTTCTCCACGATCAGAAATCGTGCGTGGCCCCGTCAGACCGCGCGTATGTAGATTCAAGTGTAAGTTGATTTGGCAGCCGACTGCAAGTCTAACAGATTGTCGATAGCACAATCTGTATCATCCCGCAAAGTAAGCGTAGGATGTAGACGGTCCGTAGCGCGAGGCACGACCGTTTGCCGCTTGCCGCGTACCACTCACCGTCTGGCGTCCGCCCCATGGCAAATGCCATTATGCAGTCGCCGTCTGGCCGGTGGTCTTTGCCAGATGGCACATGCCACCGGGCCATTGGCAAGTTCCAAATGCCTGATAATCGCCAACCATCTGGCATATGGCAAACGTCTGCTGGCAATACCCTTTTGGCCTTCCTGATTGTAGACGGTTGAGTATTGCTTAGAAAAGCAATAGCGTAGTTTTCAGCGCGGGTGACGGGTCGCGCGATAACTTGCAATCGCGAGCCCGGTTGTGGCACGCCGCTGCGCGGCGAGGCTTTCGGGCGCAGACCCGGAGACCAAATTGAAAATCTATGCAGCCGTAAACTCCAAAGGTGGAGCTGGGAAATCTTCCATGCTCGTCGCCTTCGCATCTGCTTTGCACCATCAGGGCAAACGTGTCCGTATCCTCGATCTGGATTCACAAGGCACACTATCGGAATGGTTGAATCCGAATAACGGGCTGGAGCCGATCCCCGCAGATGAACTTCTGATCGAGGCCGGGCAGTTTGCCAAGGACGATGCAGAGAATGCCAGACTGGCTTATGCCCACATTCTTGAGGCAGAAAAGGCCGGGGGCTTTGACTACCTGCTGATCGACACCAAGGGCGAACCCAGCATGACCGCCGCGATGGCAATGGCGGTAGCCGACACGGTGCTGTGCCCGTCCGATGGCTCGTCGGCAGAGTACAATCCGATCATCGTCACATACCGGTCGTGCGAAGCTGCGTTGAAGCAGATCGGTAGCGCCGCAGACCCAAAGGACAAATTTCGCATTGTGTTCACCCGGCAATCCGTCGCGCAGTCAGCCGGAATTCGGAAGGGCAAGCAGGCGCTGGCAAAGCAGTTTCACTGTGTCGGCGGAATCGCCGAAACAGCGGCTATGGATGACGCGTTGCGGACGGGCACAACGATCGGACGGTTGATGGGTTTTGCAGAGGAAGCCATGGAACAGGCGGAAACCCAGACGGCCAGGTCAAATGCACGGCGCATGGCGGATCGGTGCAAAAAGGCGCTGAGCAATGCTGATTATGTTCTGAACGCATTGAAGGATAGCGAGGTGCAGCATGTCCCGGCCTAAGGACATCGACAGCCTGCTTGCCGGATCAACGTCGGACATCGCGCCGACTGTGACGGATTTGAGCAAGCGGGAACAGGGTGAACCCGCAACTGAACCAAAGCCGGAATCTGAACCTGCCAAAGAGGTGAAGACAGAACCGATGGCAGACACGACACCGACCGCAAAACCTAAACGGCTAAATCCAGCCCCTGCGAAGCCAAAGCAGAAAGACCCTGCCCAGCCCGAAGACCTAAGTGCCGCAGGGCATCCGATCAGGGTTCAGATTTCCACATCAGACGGCAGTGAGATTGCGGCAGCACTGGAAGAAGTCCGCAGCAACATACCTGCCCCCTTCCAGAAGAACTTCAACCTTGGGGCTTTTTTCAAAGAGGTCCTGCAAGACAACGATGCCGCCATTGCGGCCATGATCCGGAACAACCTGAATGGGAATGCACAATGAGTAAGCGCAAAAAAGCCATGAATGAAACCAAGAGCGTCGTGCGGACTCCGATCCGGTTTCAGGTTTCAGCCCTTGAAGGCGGTGAGGTAGAAAAGGAATTTCTGGACCTGCTGGAAGATGTTCCGCCTACGTTGCGAGCGAGCGTGAACGTCGGAAGGTTGTTCCGGCAAGTGATGCTGGAGAACGACAACGAAATTGCCAAGATGATCCGCACGTCGTTAAAGGAAAAAGAGGTACATTGATCCAGTATTGTTCTGTTTTCGCAAAACTGCGGCGCTGCGCTGGTGGTCAGGGCACCGCTGCCCGAGGGTTACCCACAGGCTGACGCTGAGATATTTGCGGTCTCAGCTTACAGCCTGCTTCGGCCAGGCCAATTTCACCCAAGGTTGAAATTGACCGGACTGGATAACCCTCGACCGCGCAAGCGGAGGCGACATTCCAAGAGAAATAGCTCAGCCTCAAAAGAGGCTAAGCTGGTCGCGTTGGATCGCGGGGCCATCACCCAGCGTTTTAATGCGCTCTTTACGGGCCGCTTCGTCTTGTGCGGCTCTTTCTGCATCAGCTTTGGCCAGCGCTTCCTGTTCGGCGTGTTGCTTCGCAAACGGATCACCATTCGCAGCAAAGAACACAGGCGCAGCGGCGGTGTAAGCGCCGGTGTAGGTTTCCACACTGATGCTGTTGCCGTGAATGACCTGCCCGGCCAAACCGCGCGCGGTGAGTTGCAGATAGGCCATGTGATAGGTTGCGCGTGACAACTCGGTTGCCCGAAACCAGACGCTTGTTTCCAGCTCAAACCCCATACCCTCGATGGTATCGGCCACGGCCAGCAACATACCGCCAGCCCCGGCGGCGGGTTCGTCAATCGTTATGAACCCTTCCGCCTCGATGATCGCTTTGGCATTGGTCAAGATCATTTCCGCCATCATGCGCGACACTTCATAAGGCGTGAAAAACTGGCCCAGCTTGGCATCCAGTACGCCAAGCTCACCCGCGACCATGCCGAGAAAATCACACCCGCCATTGCCGATCGTTCCGGTCATGATGGCCAGCAGTTCCGGCATGCGGCGGATGTCGTCTTTGTTGCGATAGCGCCCGACGACCTCCATATACTGAGCCTCAAGGGCGTCTCTTTGGGCTTCATCGGGGCAGGCGCGCTTTGCTAAAGCACAATAGGACAGTTCGCAGAAATCACGGAAAACCTCGTCCCGGTGCTTGGATCGGTCAAGCTCCTTGATGATCCGTACAAAATCTTTGACCGCCGCAATCATGCTGAAGCCTTGATGTCAGACGGGTCATGAACGGCCTGCTCATAGACTGAAACCGAATTGCCGCAATCGTCGCAGTCCCATGCGTCATAGACAGTGGCAAGTTCCCATTGCTGTAGCTCTGCATTCCATTCTGCATGGGCGTCCCGCTTGACGTTCTGCCCGCCGCAGTTTGAGCAATGGACCGTAAAGGGGGCGCTCATGCGCCACCCCCTTTCAATTCGGCCATTTTCTCGGTCAGCGTCCAAAGCGCGCGGTTCAGTGCTTTGTTCTGGTCGATCCCGGCGACGGCGCGGGTCCGCTGTCGGCGGGTCCGACCATCGGCTGTCCGGACACGCCCGTAAATCCCGCCTCGGATGACATTTTCCTGAACCACGTTGAATGCGGTCCACAGATCGGCGGTGCGGTCGGTGTTACGGCGCGTGCTGAGCAACCGTGTCGCATCAATCGGCGCAGGATTTCCGTCTTCTTTGGCGGCTTCAGGAAAACGCAACTGGTGCGCGGCTTCGGCCAAAATCTTCCGCTCCGCGTCGTTCACGGTGATGGCCTTGAAATCTTGCACCTGCTCCGTGATTTCTTCGGCATCGTCCAGAACGGTAAACGCGCCTTCGATGACTTCGGACACCGCATTTCCCGAGTGCCGCACCTTCACTTCGTTAAAGGTATCGCCCACCATCAGGCCATTGGCGCAGACAAACCGGAAATAGCCGGGGATCATCTGATAGCTGCTGGTTCCGTCATTGGCATTGACCAGAACAATCTCGAAGGACTCGCCGTCGCTATTGGTGATCGAGCGGTGACGAAGCCGCAGCATGTGCTTGGTAAACGCGGCCTTGCCCGGAACACGGGTGTTCGCCTGTTGGGCAAAGAACGGATCAAACCCCTCCTTCCGCAACCCGTCCAGAACGTTCACGGTCGGAACCGGCACAAAGCGTTCAGAGCGGCTCTCGTGACCTTCGGTTGCGAAAATCGACGGGACAGCTTGGTGCAGCTGTTCGTTGGTCAGCGCCTCCCCTGTCACCAGTCCGCCGCATGACATGCCTCGCATGTAACGATTGTAAGTCATCAGGAATGTTCCTCTGTGGTGATGCGGTGGCCGATCTGCGCCCGACCTGTCCGCTAACTGTTTGTTGTGAACACAGCAGGCCAAGGAAACGGCCTGCTGGACTGACATCAGCCACCCTCGCCCCTCCGCGTTTTTCCCGGCGAAGGAGGGGGGCCGATGGAAAAGATCCGGATCTGATCGGAGGACTGGGGGTCAGGCTGAAAATCGGAAGGTTTGCGCGCTTTGCGCGTGAAAGCCGTTTTTCTGCTTGAGGCGCATCGGAATGAGAAATGTGAGCCGCGCCCTGGCGCGGATCTCTCTTTGCGCCTTCCCCCTGAACCGGATCAGATACGAGAGCTTTTCGGCCCCCTGACGTTCGGGAAAACAAGCACCGCAGACCGCTTGTCGGTCTGCGCTTTTCTCGATGTCTATCGAGCGTGATCCTTGCAAAAGGCGAAGCGAACGGGCGTCACCCGAAGGGCCGAAACGGGCGTGACCAGGCGACTTGCGGCCGCCGTGAAAGCTGGCTCAGATGAGACAGATTTCACCGCACTCGGGCCGCAGGGAGAATGGGCATGTCCGGTTCGGGGCGTAAGCCGGCAAGGCCGGCTGGAGCCTAGCACGCGGTCACGCGCTGAAGGCGCGGGATTTGCCCTGATCTCTTTGCTGACTCTCGGCCACTCAGTTACTTGGGAAAACCAGCTCAAGATTGCCCGACCCGATCAGGCTATCAGGCGTTACAATTGATACGTCGCTAAGCATGTCCCAGCACTGCTCTGCAGTGGTAGCATCAAGATCACCTCCAGATGATCTTGATGCCGACCAGAAGCCGGAGCACGGGAAAGGGCGACTTGCGCCGCCCTGCCCTTCGGTTATTCGGTTACGCTGTCCTCGTCGTTCCGTTTTGGGAAGGCCACCATTTCAACACCGGGAAACATGCTGTGTTTGACGGTGATCGACTTGATTTCGCCGGAAATGTCGTCGGTGTTTACGAAGAGAACCCCGCAGCGGTCCCAGTAGTTCGTGCCATCTTTTTCACCGGTTTTGACGTTCAGTTTCAGAGTTTGAGTTGCCATTGTTAGATCCTCGCATTTGAGTGTTTCGATGGACATGGCTTTTGCGAGCACTGAGGGGATGTCAGCGGCTATTTTGTTTCGCGATGCAAAGCCGGGCTTGCCCGGCTGCGGAAAATAGCCGTTGAAGCTGCTGATCTGTTGCCAGATCAGCAGCGCCAAACCCGACTGCTCGCATATGTTCATCTTGAAGAAACACGGGCGAGCGAGGATCTTCATTGGCAATTGTGTGAAGATTGTCAGTCCGGATTAGTGGCACGAATTACTGGGGCCGATGCGAGCGAAAGGCTGGAACACTGATCCTCCGGGGATGGCGGCGAAACCAAGTCGATCCATCACACTCGTATTGCGCTATTTCGCGAGCTGGTTGCCTTCCTGAAACGGAATGACCTGCAGGAGATTGGTACAGCGCGTGGTGGCGCAAGTCGCCCTTTTCTATCAGCGAAGGCGGAGGGCAGTGGTTGTTCCTGATGCCACGGTTCGGGGATGCTTCGGCCGCTATGGCGGACGTCACAGCGAAGCGACCAGTCGGGTCGGCACATGGGGCAACGACCCCAGGTGCCAAGCGACACCAGAGGAACATCGACGCTGACACAATCGCAAAAGAATGGCCCGACGATGCGGGCCACCAGTCTAACCGAAGGAAAGTCTCGAGGTATTGAAGCTAGATTAGCGCTTGCGCGCTCGATCGACAACGCCGTCATGCGTGATAGCCGCAATGCGGTCGTCGGTACGTCGGGACATTTCAATCCCGTCACCAGTCATCATGGCCTCTGCGTGTGGTGTCCATTTGAAAATGCTGCCATCCGCCTCAACATGGGTTTCATCCTCGGCAGACCGGCGCTTGATTGACCCGTCATGCCGGATTTCAATTATCGTGTTATCGGCCATGCGGACAGTCACCGAATGATCGTCCACCGCAACACCCTGCCACCTTTCGTCGGCATCACGGCGCACAACGATCCGGCTGGGGTGCAGTTTGATTTGCACATCCTGTGTGTCTTCGGCATCAGCGGCTTTGACGACAACTATGGCCTCCTGCTCGGCGATATCATCATGCAGAGATGCGCTGCCGTTTTTTGGCGGCCAGAGTTTCGGCTCCTCGCGTTTGCGCTTTTTCTGGTCCTTGTGGAACGCGATATACATCTGCGCAGATTTCCACACACGTCGGATTGCGCTCTCTGCTGCGGTTGGCGTGGTGACTTTGGTCATGTTTGCCAGTCCTCATAGATCAGATTTTCAACCCTGCGAAACTCTTTGACGTTATTAGTGATGAGCGTCAGGGACCGCGAAACCGCCTGCCCTGCAATCAACAAATCATAGGCCCCAATGGGCGTGCCTTTCCCGTACAGATCAGCGCGGATCAGGCCAGCGGCTTTCGCATCGGCGGCTGACAGGTCCAGCACTTCGAACCGGAGCGCATCGACGCGCGCAACATTCTCAGCAACCTTCGTGCTTTTGTATGCGCCCCAATAGAGTTCGTACATGACGACAGAGGGAACACCGAAATCGCTTGGTACGTGCTCGGACAAGCTGGAAATCAGGCTGCTATTGGCCGCGATAATCCCAATGACGGCGTTGGTGTCGAGCAGGTATTTCACTTGAACACATCCAGTTCCGGGCGGTCCTGCGGCGGTATATCTTCCTCGGCAGCCCGCGCAGCATCCTCATCAAGCGGACCCAGCTTGTGCAGCTCGTCCAACCACTCCCAATCGTTTTCGATGGGTTCAAGAATGACCTTCGAGCCTTCGGCCCTGATCCGCACTTCATCGGTCTTGAACCGGAATTCTTTCGGCAACCGAACCGCCTGAGACCGACCGGTCATGAATACTTTTGCAACCGCTGTATCAGGCATTGTTACCTCCACTTGGTATCTATCATTAATATATATCATCTCGCCGTTCCATTCAAGCTATGGGTGAATGAAAACCCGCTTCTATCACCTGTTTTCCACGTTCGCTTTCAACCAGTTACCGCCTACAGAAACATCATCGGTGTGGCAGGGCGCTTGCGCGCCCCGCCTGCGGTTCTCAGACCATGCCCTCGGGCACCCATGTGGCGATCCGCTTCTCGACCGCCTTGCTCAGCTTCATCGCCTCGCGGGTCTCACGGTCATTGAACAGCGCATCCAGCTTCTTGCGCTTTTCGCCCACCTTGAGGCTTTCGAAATTGTTCACCTGATAGTTGCCGTCTTTGAGACCCAGAACAGTGCGCCAGATGTCGTTTAGGTAAGGCCCCGCGATGCGGCTAAAGAAGTTGTCGAAAGTTGGCGTCCAGACCGCGCGAATGTCGGTCTTGACCTCTTTGTCGATCAGGGCTTTCAGCTTATTGTCGCCGCCGCTGAGAAGCCCCGCCAGATGCCGGATCAACTCAGCCTGAACGTGGTCGTCACCCTTTTTGCGGAACTTCCGGAACGCCTTCGCCAGATCGCGGTCGAAGGCATCACCGTCCCATTCGGTCGGTGTCGTCAGGCGCGCATCCAGCGCGTAGCCGCTGGCCTCAGTGGTCGGCCAGTTCGGCACATCACTTGCGTTCAGACCGATGGGATTGTCGTATTTCGCCCCACCTGAAACCTGAAAGGCCAGCAGGGCAAGGATCAGATCGGGATCGTTGACCGCTGCGTGTTGGCGCGCACCTGTCACCACGCGGGCCAGATCATCAACCAGCGCCTGAGACATGCGCGGCTTACTGGACGTCTCATCGGTGTCGGACGTCTTGTGCTTCGATGCAGCCAGCACACCGGCAGCAACCGCCGCCTCTTTGTCCTCTGGTTTCACCAGCCCTTCGACAACGCTTAACGCGCCCGAATTGCTGACATGCAGGATGATCCCGGCGCAGTCCTTTTGAACGTCTGAATAGGCACCGTCCAAAATGGTTTGCAGTGCCTGCAACTCGGCTTCGCCTGCCTTGTCCAGAACCTCGGCCTCTGCAAGCTCGGCCAGTTCGTCATAGAGCTCGGCCTGTTCCTCGGTCAGGTCGCCTTGCTCGGCATAGATGCGGGCGCATTTCATCTGGTCGATATCATAGCCACCGAAATGGGCATCATTGACAACTTCGGCCCATTTCCAGCCCTGCTCCTGTCGGATCGTGCGCGCGGCCACTGCCAGCTTATCGGCGAAGCATTGGTCAAGGATGGCCTCATCGTCCAGCAAAGTCTTATCGGCAAAGAGGTCGCCAGACACACGGCCACCAGCCTCCTTGTAGGCATCCAGACCAACATATTTGGCCCGTCGATCTGACGCACTGACCGCATCAGGTTTCAGCATGTTCTTGATCTGGTATTCCGACAGGTGGCCTTTCCGGGCCTGTTCCAGCACTTGCAAAATCAGGTCGGCATCGTCGCAGATTGTGAACGCAGCAGCTTCGCCAAGGTTGATTTCTGTGGCAGCAAGTGCGTCGATCACCTGTTCCGGCAGGCCCGCCAGTTTCAGGCGCTTGTAAACATGCCCCTCTGTCACGGCAAAGGCGCGGGCGATGCCAGCGGCGGGTGCACCAGCCTTGTCCATCTTACCATAGGCGCGGATTTCTTCGGCGGGGGTCAGGTTCTTGCGGGTGATGTTCTCCGCAGTCGCCCATGTTTGGGCCGTTTCAACATCGGGCGCAATCATCACCAGCGGGTTCGCCAGTTCGGGGCGGATACTGGCGAGGTTGTCGTGCTGTTCAGCCAGATATTGCAGTGCGCGCAGGCGACGCCCACCAGCGACGATTTCAACGCCCCCCTTGTTGTCGGCCAGACCGGCGATGCTCTGGATCAGGCCAACTGTCCAGATGGACTCCGCCAGTTCAACCACCTCGGCCTCTGGTACGGTCTGACGCGGGTTGATCGGGGAAAGTGTCAGCGACGCCAGCGGAAAACGGGCCTCGGTTGCAGTGATATTGATTTGCTTAGTCATAGGGGTAACCCTTTTCTCAAGGTGAAATTTTGTGCTATGGGTGCCCTACCCCTCTCGGGGTAGAGCGAGGCCGCTTAGGCGGCGGCGTGTTTCTTCAAGAAGGCGCGGGCGATCTTGGTCGAGAGGCCGCCCTTCTTGAGGTTCTTCCAAGCCAACTTGCGTTGACGCTCAATGGTGTATGGGTTCATGTGTTCACCTCCTTTCCTGCGCGGGTTGCGCATCCAGCCCCGACCGCTTGGCCGGGACTGATTTCAGTAATCGCTGGGGAAAAGGATGGTCAGGACGCGGCGCGTCTTGCTCAAATCGGTGGGGGCCGGTGTCCCGTACTGATAGGTCTCGTCGTACAGATCGATTTTGAACCAGACCTTGTGACCCATGATTTCCATGAACCCCATCTCGTGGGTGCCGTGGGGGTCGTTGTCCTCGGTGAAATCGTCATAGGCGACGATCTGGGCCAGACAGGCCGCGACAAAGACGGGACCCATATTGTCGACAGCGGTTGTCTGAACGATGATCCCTTCCCCGCCCTCGGGCAGACGCTTGCGAAAAGCGTCATTCTGCTGAGCGATGAGGGCATAATCGACCTGACCTGTTTCCTCGGTCTGTTTTGCGATTGCAGCCATAGGTGACCTCTCTTTCGTGGTGATGCGGTGGCCGATCTGCACCCGACCACTCCGCCTACTGTTTGTTGTGAACACAGCAGGCCACGGAAACGGCCTGCTGGACTGACATCGACACCCGCGCCCACCCGCGTTTTTCCCGGCGAAGGAGGGGGGCCGATGGAAAAATCCGAATCTGATCAGAGGACTGGGGGTCAGGCTGAAATCGGGCAAATTTGGGAGGGACCCACGCGATTGTGCGTGGGAGGAACCGGGATTTTCGCGATTTCTGCTTGAGGCGCATTGGAAAGAGATATGTGAGCCGCGCCTTGGCGCGGGTCTCTTTTTGCGCCTTCCCCCTGGACCGGATCAGATACGAGAGATTTTCGGCCCCGTGACGCTCGGGAAAAGAAGCACAGCAGACCGCCATAAGCGGGCTGCGATCGCAGTAGATGTAATGTCAGGGTTGGGGTGAGCGCGCGAGGCGCGTCGATCCCCTGCCCTGTCTCATGGATTAAGTGAGCCGCGCGTCCTGCGCGGGTCTCAATTCATTTTTCAGCCTTCAAAATCCTCTGCATCTTCTGCGATGGCGTCAATGGAAACGTCCTCAGCAGTCGGTTTGTCTTGTTTGATCCTAGGAGCAGCCTTCTTCCAGACGGACAGATTTGCGCCGACTTCGCCGTAAAACAGAGGAACGACTTCTTCCAAGTCAGATATGAAATTGGCCTGTTGTGTGAACCGACCACCGAGGCGCTTGGATAAGAATACGTGGAAGCCGTGCGTAACCAGATGGTCCTTGCCTTCTTGGCAGATATCAATGTCTTCCCGGAGTTCTGAGACTAAGTGCTGCGTCGGCTCGCTGGCACCAGGCCAAAGCAAGCGAATATACAGCCCATCCATGTTGTCGACCTTGATCTGCCGAAGAAGCCAATTCAGTCTGGCTTTTGTCGATTTCTTATCTTCAGGTGCTCGGATGGTCATACCGACGTCGACGCACCGCCGCTTCAGGTCTGCAGTGACTTCGATGGGGGCTGCCGTATCCGGAACATCCAATGTGCATTGGAGCTGGTGGTGTTCGCGAAGCATCAACAGCTCATCCTTTTTTCGCTGAGCCGGATCATTGATGTGCTTGCGCGACAGTTTCTCACTGACGGATGTTTCCACCAATCGGCTCAAGATCAACGACAGGTCTCGGGTCTCCTGGTGCCAAGCATCGACTACGATCTGCGCCTCCGGCGATCGTGCTGGAATGACACCGCCAGACGACACCAGTTTGTTGAGATCGCCCCATTCTTTGGGCATCCTATGGAAGCCCTGCACACCAGCGCTCTCGTGGTTGAGGAAACGCCTAAGCTCATTCAGCAACAGTAGTTGGTCCTTGTCCTCGACCTGCTCATTGCTGATCAGCAACTCCGCAGTCGTGACCACATGCATCCAGGACCAGTGATACACGGGTATCTTGGACCTGCTTTTCCTGACTTCCTCAACAGGGTGCGCGGTCGGCGTAGTCGCGAATTGATTGGATATCGTGATGACGCAATCGACGCCGTTCTCTTTGGCAAGAGCACGGTATCTTTCAATTTGCTCAGCATCGAGGGTGTTGTTCCCAACTTTGGTTTCGACAAGAGCCTTCCACTCGCGGGAGCCAACCTTCAGGACAATCAATCCGTCGGGCCGATCCTTGATTGTCTTGGATTGGTTCTTGAACACAACCTCGGTGAAAGCATGAACCTGGGCCCGTTTCCCGCGCTTCTGGCCTATTGATTGCAGCAGCGCGGCTCCCAGCTCTTCAATCTGAACCATACAGGCCAGCACAATGGACGTTGTGCGGCCTTCCTTTGACGTGGTTGAGAGGACGGGAAACAAACGGGCAGCTTCGCCTTGAGCCAGGTAATCTGGCAACTTTTCAGTCATCTATGCGCCTACAACTTGAAATTGAATGTCATGTCTCAAATAGACAGTCGCCACAGCTTTCCGTCAAGTTTTCAATGAAGTAGGTAGTAAGAATACATGAAGCATGGATTGCCACACCGCAAGGTTGATACTCAGAAATCCTACCATTTTTGCATGATTTCAACAGTACACTCTCGTAGGAAAATTCGAAGCCTGTCACCTATCGATAGACCCATGCGAGCTGCACCTCCGTGAAGGTCTCAGACCGATAACTTTCTGACACCCTCGGTTGTTGCGTGCTCTGAAACGCTTCCAAGGGAGCAGATCGCAGATCAACAATATTTAGTGGTACAGATTCTCTCAAACACAATATAATTGCATCTAGTCCCTATTTGTTCTATCTTTTTCTACATGTTCTAAGGGGGAAGCAGATGTCCGAAGCTGCCATTTCAGAGACAGACACAACGCTGCCAGCCACGGCCAAACAAATTGCTTACGCACGCAAGTTGGCAGCGCAGCAGAACGTCGTTTTGCCTTGGGGAATCCAACAAGATCGGCGCGCAATGAGCCAGTGGATCGACTCGCAGAGAGCAGCACCTCGCGTTCGCGATACTCGGCCGAGTTCCAAACAGGTGGCCTTCGCGGAACGCATCGCTCGGATAAAACGCAGCTCGGTTCCTGACGAGTGCTTTCAAGATCGCGCCTTGATGTCTCGTTGGATCGATAGCAACAAACCCTGAACGATATTTTGCCATTTTAGCAACTGTGACATTGTATTGCTGGGTTGGCAGAACCTCAGATGCGGTGCCGCCACACATGCGACACTGTCTTTCAGGAACTATCGGGGTGCACAGTGTTCTCCCTGCGAAGACCGGAGTTTGTACCTGCTGGACCGTATGCGGAATTAGTATGATTGCCGTCAACCGTATCTTCACCGCTTAGGTACTTTGATTAACTGTTCCCGCCCGGGTTGTGCATAGTCTCAAAAAGGTATTCTCTGACTGCAACGTTTAATAATCGTGCATCACAAATGAACGGTCGGCATACCGAGTTTCTTTCCAATTGTCTGTCCATCGATCTGGAGGTGGATCCCAAAACCGCGAAGGTATTTGCCTTTGCCGCCGTCCGAAACGATGAGCAACCTGCTTTGAAGTCGGAATCCAGCGCGCTGGAGAAAGATCTCGACCGCCTGGAAGAGGCTATCGCAGGTGCCCCACATCCGATTGGTCACAATTTCCTGCACCACGATATGGAACACCTAATTGCCGCCAGACCACGTCTGACCCAGATCATGCGGGCACCAATTGATACACTGTGGCTGAACCCGCTGGCCTTCCCACGCAACCCATACCACCATCTGGTCAAACACTATCAAGACGGGCGGCTGGCTGCAGGGCATATCAATGATCCAGAACTTGACGCCCGGCTTGTTTTTGAGGTGTTGGCCAATCAGCTCGATGCCTTTCAAAACCTTGCCGAAAGCGAACCAGATGCGCTTGTAGCCTATCACTTCCTGACCACTCGAACGGAACAATCGGAAGGGTTCGACGCGGTTTTCAAGTACCTGCGAAAAGCCAATTGTCCGCCGCAGGATGAAGCCGTTGCCGCCATCCGTCGGATGCTGGACGACCGGGCTTGTAGTAAACGGGTCGAACAGACTCTGGGACGGCTTAGCAATCCCCGAAACGCATGGCCTATGGCTTATGCGCTATCCTGGATCACCGTAGCGGGTGGGGACTCGGTTATGCCGCCATGGGTTCGGGCGCAGTTTCGCGAGGCATCTCTGATTGTTCGACATCTCAGGGATACCTTCTGCAAAGATCCCGCCTGTCAGTGGTGCGCTGAACAGAATGACCCGGTCCGTGCGCTGAACAGGTGGTTCGGGTTCGACAGTTTCCGCCCACAGCCTGTGGACCCAGATGGTCGCCCTCTGCAGGAACGCATTGTCGATGAAGCCATGTCCGGAACAAGCCTGCTCGGCATCCTGCCAACAGGTACTGGAAAGTCCGTGTGTTATCAGGTGCCCGCTTTGTCGCGGTTCGACAAAATCGGGGCGTTGACCGTGGTCATTTCACCGTTGGTGGCGCTGATGGCGGATCAGGTTCAGGGTATGGAGCGCGTAGGCATTTCCTGTTCCGTGACTGTGAATGGTCAGATGTCCATGCCCGAGCGACAAGAAGCCCTGGACAAGGTTCGCATGGGCGATGCGGGCATTTTGATAATCTCGCCCGAACAATTGCGCAGCACATCAATCCGGTCGGTACTGGCTCAGCGCGAAGTTGGCCTGTGGGCAATTGACGAGGCTCACTGCGTGTCGAAATGGGGTCATGATTTCCGGCCGGATTACAGATATCTGGGCAGGTTCATCAAAGAGTTCTCAGGCGATCAAGCCCCTGCCCCAATCCTATGTCTCACGGCCACCGCCAAACCAGAGGTCGTCGCTGATATCGTCGAGCATTTCCAGTCTCGCGCCGGGGTCGAGCTGCTCTCACTTGATGGTGGAGCATCGCGGAAAAACCTGACATTTGATGTAAGGCCTACCACTAAGAACAGCAAACTAACCGATGTCCTGAACGTGATCGAAGAGCTGCTGCCCGCTGAGGGCCGATCCGGCGCCGTGATCTATTGCGCGACGCGTAAAGAGACCGAGCGCGTCGCCAAGTTTCTAAAATCACAAGGTATGGACGCGGCACATTTCCACGCTGGACTTGGGTCCGATGACAAACACGACGTCCAGGAACGCTTCCGGGTCGGAGACCTGCGGGTGATCGCAGCCACCAACGCTTTTGGCATGGGCATCGACAAACCCGACATCAGGCTGGTGGTGCACGCAGACATCCCAGGGTCCTTGGAAAACTACCTGCAGGAGGCTGGGCGCGCCGGACGTGATCGGGAAATCGCCGATTGCGTGCTTCTGTACGCGGGGGATGATGTAGAACGCCAGTTCAGGCTGTCCGCGGGTTCGCGTTTGGCACGGCATGAAATCGGAGCCATTCTCAAAGCCCTACGCCGGATCGACGAGCGCACACGCAAAACCGGCAAGATCGTCGCCACTGCGGGTGAGATTGTCCGGTTCGAAAAAGATCAAGAATTTGAACGGGACAGCGCGACTGATGACACACGAGTCAAGACGGCCGTATCTTGGCTTGAAGAAGCGACACTTGTTTCGCGAGAAGAGAACCGTGTTCGTATTTTCCCTTCTTCGCTAACAGTCCGCACACTGGACGAGGCGAAACAACGCCTTGCGGATGCAGAGATCACTCAAGCGCATCGCAAACAATTGCTGGCCATCGTGCAGCATCTGATCTTGGCCCCGGCGGATGAAGGGGTCTCAACCGATCAGCTCTGCGGCGTCAGCGGTTTGACACCCGGCGCACTGACCAAGGCGATGGCCAATCTCGAAAGCTTTGGCATCGCGCGCAACGACGTTGCAATGACGCTCTTCATCCATATCGGTGTGGCGCAGTCTTCCTCCGGGCGCCTCACAGCGGCCGCAAACCTGGAACGGGATTTGATCGCGTCGATGCGAGAGCTGGCACCGGATGCGGACAAAGAGACTCCGATACCGCTGAACCTGCAGGAAACCTGCCAGCATCTGCGCAATCAGGACCACGCCGATGCCCGCCCCGATGTCATCGAAAGGTTGATCCGGGGCATCGCGCGGGATGGCAGGGGGCAGGATGGAGGCATCGGTAATATCCGCTTGCGCAAAATCAGCCGAAACACTCTAAACGTGACGCGGATAAGAACGTGGGACGTCATTGCCCAGACCGCTGAGGTTCGGTGGCAAGCTGCCGGGATTCTTTTGACGTTTCTGACGGGTCGTCTCGACAAAGGCGCGCGCGGCAAAGATCTGCAGGTCGAAACCACCGTTGGGGACCTTCTGGCGGAGCTCACACAGGATGCCGTTCTTAAATCCAGCGGTCTGCGCGATATGACCAAACTGTTGGAACGCTCCCTGCTTTGGATGCATGAACAGGGCGTGCTGACACTGGGCAAAGGGTTGACCGTATTCCGCCCCGCCATGACCGTTTTCCTCAATCCCAAAGGTGGTCAGTTCACGCAATCGGACTTCCTTCCTCTGGAAGAACATTACGCCGAACAGACACTTCAGACCCATGTCATGGCAACTTATGCGGAAACCGGTCTCGAGAAGATCACAGACGCCGAACGCCTATCGGAAGACTACTTCCTGCTCAACAAAGAGCAGTTCATGAAACGTTGGATGCCGGGCATGGCACGAGAGGTCAAGCGACAGACAACCAGCAAGTCCTGGACCGCCATTGTCGAAGATCTGGGCAACAAGGTCCAACAGGACATTGTTGCGGACGATCGGGACCAGACCAATGTGTTAGTTTTGGCGGGTCCCGGATCTGGGAAGACCCGTGTTTTAGTGCACCGGATCGCTTACTTATTACGGATGAAGCGCGAAGACCCGCGCGGTATCCTGGTACTGGCCTATAATCGCCATGCCGCTGCCGAAATCCGTGTTCGCCTACGAGCGCTGGTGGGCGATGATGCGGCGGGGGTTACGATCTCGACTTGCCATTCACTTGCGATGAAGCTGGTTGGCGCCAGTTTTGCGGGGGTTCAGGCCGCGACAGAAGACTTCGACAATGTCATTATGGAGGCGGTGCGCCAGCTCAACCCCGAAGGCCTTACAAAAGCCGAAGCAGAGGCGCAGCGCGAGAGCCTGATTCAGGGGTTTCGCTGGATTTTGGTGGATGAATACCAGGACATTGGCCCGGAGGAATACGCGCTCATTTCCGCCGTGGCCGGTCGTTCTCTGGAAGATGCCGAGCTTAAACTTAGCCTGTTTGCCGTGGGCGATGACGACCAGAATATCTATGCTTTCAACGGGGCTTCCGTGGATTTCATCCGCAGATTTGAAGAGGACTATAAGGCCAGACCATCTTTTCTGATCGAAAACTACCGGTCGACAGCACATATTATCGAATCCGCCAATCAGGTCATATCCAAGGCGCCTGAACGCATGAAAATGGATCACCAAATCACGATCAATCAGTCGCGGCTCTCTCAACCCAGCGGCGGGCGTCTGGAGGGGAAGGATTCCGTTGCCCATGGCCGAGTGCAGTTGCTGGACGTCCCACCTGGCGCTATGCCGCAATCTGCAGCAGCAATCGACGAGCTGATACGCCTTTCTCGCCTGGACCCCAATTGGAACTGGTCCCGCGTTGCTGTGATTTCCCGAGACTGGAAATCACTGGATGCAGTTCGGACCTATGCCGAAGCACAAGGTCTGCGCGTGGATATGGCCAACGAAGACCTTCCAAATGTTTGGCGTCTTAGAGAAACCCAACGTCTGGTGTCCGGGTTGCGCGAGAAACAAGGCGCGCTTCTGGGTATTCAAGACATCCTTACGGTCCTGAATGTTCAGCCTCGCAACAAATGGGTGGATTTGCTGGCAGAAGGTGTGGCGGAACTGGCCCGGGAGTTGGGCACCAAGACTATGCCGGTACCTGATATCATTGAATGGATCGCGGACTGGTCCCGGGATACACGCGGTGAGCAACGTGGACTGCTGTTGCTGACGGCGCACAGGGCCAAAGGCCTTGAATTTGACCATGTCGCAATTCTAAACGGCGGCTGGACCCGGGTCTCGAAAGAGGAGGATAACGAAGCCCCTCGTCGCCTATTCTATGTGGCAATGACCCGCGCACAGCAAAGCCTCACAGTGCTGACATCCGGAGCGCACCCCTTTCTGAAAACGGGTTCAGATTCAGTTCTGATCAGGCATGTGACGCCCGATCTCGACGAAACCTCATTGCCCGCAACAAAATACCAGATGCCTGCGCTCGATATCGTAGATTTGTCATTCGCCGGTCGCCAAAGGGATGCACATGAAGTGCACAACGCCGTGCGCTCAGCGAATGTAGGGGACACCCTTTCCCTTGTGTTTCAACAACCTCATTGGGTTTTGTTGGACGCCCAAAAACGTGTTGTCGGACGTATGGCCAAATCGTGGAAGCCACCCCTCGGGCATGTATTTGCCTCTGGCCAGATCGGGGCCATCATTAACTGGCGCAAAATCGACAGCAGTGAAGACTATGCACACTATCACAGGCGCGACAGCTGGGAGACCGTACTGCCTGAGCTGATCTTCCGACATGAGAATGCCGAAGCCTCGAATGCTCCGCTGATGCCGACGGCCCCAGAGGTTGATCAGACGGACCGCGTCCGGGAAAATCCATATCGACAAACGGCTCACCCTTCTGCACAGGCTTTGGAGGTCTCGGCTCCAGAACCACAGGAGATTGAAAAGCAGCCGAAACGCGACCTCAAAACGCTCATCGAAACAGTTATTGCCAAGACAGGTTCCTGGGATGATCTTTCGGCAGCGTTGGCAGAGAAAAACATAGTGCTGGCGCCCAAGGGCGGCGGCCTTGTCGTCAAACACGCTTCGACCGGCGAAGAGATCACCAAGATTTCTGGGCTTGGCTTCAAGTATATCGACCTGATCCGCCATTATGGCGCAGGTTTCCCGGATCATCACGCGACTTGGCTGGTCGAAAAAGCGTTGAACGACGACTATGTTCCCAAAGGCCCACAGCGATCCAGAAAAGCAAGAAACCGCGAAAGAAAATCGAACGACGGCGACGATTTTTCTCTGATTGAAGACTGATGGGTTGGGTCAATTTTGGGAGTTTCGGTCGTGTGCACGCGGCCCAAAACCGCCATACACACCGTATTGTAGAAACGGCTGCTTATCCAATACTTGCGCCGACATCGGTCTCGTTACCTCCAAAGTGTGATGATGGGCTTTCGTCATTTTGCAGAAACATCTCAAATATCCTGTGACCCGATGCTTCTGCCAGTGATCGTGCGACCGGAGGCATCTGAGCCAATGCCCGCCCAACGTCATCCATGCCGATCCGGCTTGCCACCTCAGGGGCATCGAGACGGATCATGTTAGATCGCCCGATCAACAGTCCTGCCTGACCCAGGGCATTATGGGATTGAGCCCGCATTGCCGAGGAGACAAAGAGACCGGCCCAGACCAGCCGACCACCAATGCGGTGCCACCAGCGCATCCGGTAGCTCTCCTGTCCGCAGCCGAGGCTCAAAAGTCTGATCTGGGTGCGATCTATGTCGTAGCAGGTCATCGCATCCACCACACCGGTCATGGCCGGATTGTTGGCCCAGATACCGCCGTCGGCGAAAACATAGCCGTTCCGCTTCACCGCCGCGAAGATTGTGGGTGCTGCCGCTGTGGAAAGCCCGACATCTACAAGTCGCTCATATTGGTCTTTCTTGTAATCCGGGTGGTGCGGGGTTTTGAACACATAAGGCTCACCATACCGACCGTCGAATGACGGAATGCAGATCGGGACAGACGACGACCCGAAGAGCCCATCACCGAATTCCCGGCGAAGCTCCTTCTCCAGGTTGCCACGATCATAAGGTGTGAACGCCCAGCCCGCCCAACCTCGGAGCCAGCGGGTCAGACGATTTCCCGGGAAGATGAAACGGCCACGTTCGATATAGAGTTTGGAGATTTCCTTGGCCGACTTGCCCTGGCCCAACCCCAACGCGATGATCCCACCGGTTGATGTTCCGACGATCATGTCGAAGTGCTTACCGATGGCCTCGCCGTCTAGGAAACGTTTCTCGATCTCGGCTAGGATCATGCAGGGCAGAATCCCCAGGATACCGCCACCATCGATAGAAAGTATGTTGAACGGCTTCCCCGGCGGCCACGGTTGGACGGGTCTGAGCGTCTGCCTGATTCCGTCAGAACGGCGTGGAACAGTGTGGTCATATTCACTGTCACGCGGCATGGTCTTCACCTTTCTCGGACCCATCTTCGTCGTGGCGTCCACCGCCTATCCACCGACCGGTCATTTCCCAGAACTCGTAGGCGGCAAGCCATCGAACCGTCCAGCCAACGGTGGTACGGCTAATGAGCATGGTCTGGTCCCACTCTTTTGCCTTGGGGTCGAACAGGCATAGCGGGGACAGCCTGATGTCCGGCGGTTCGAAATAGACGTGTGGGAGCGGTGATTCCTCTGCAGCATCCCAATTAGGGACTAGGGAGGGCCTTAGGACACGAACCACGGGCATACGGCGGTATTGCTCGTGTCGCCCGGCTATGGGTAAGCCATATTCGATGCTTACGTGAAACTGCCGCTCTAGTCCCCTCAGGTTGCCGAACCAGATCACGGATTGCGGCCCAAGCCCCAGGGCCGCTTGGAACTGTGGCCAATCCCGGTGCATGGCGTTGACCTGTGCTAGCAGGGATCTCATGAACGCCTCCACTTGGTGCCATAGAAGGTCGAGGGCTTAACAGCCGGTTTGGCCCTGGCGATTGTCGGGCTCATGGCAAGGCCACCAAGGGCACCGAAATCGTGTCGACCGCTGCGGATTGCCTCACCAATATCTCGCTCCAGGTCGTCTACCACCGACTGGCCAATATCTTCCCCGAACATCGCCTTCAGGGTGTCACGCCGATCACGCAGCGACCGATTATCATCCTGAAGCACCGCGAGCTGATCCAGAAACAGCCGCATATCTGCGATCATCCTGTCCTGGGCGGCTTGGTTTTCCGGCCAGCGGTCCGTGAACACATCACCAGGGCATCGTGGGTTTTCGACATGGATCAGTTCCCCAACGCTCTTCGCCCAGAGTAGGCGGTCGAGAATGTGCTGTGCGGTGATCCTGAGGTTCTGGCCGATTGTTCGACCCGCCTCGGCCACTTCCAGAGTAAGGCAACTCAACATCACAGAAGCGGGCATACGGCCATCTCTGGTGGCCCACCGGATATTGCGGTTCCTCTTGATCAGTTGCAGCGCCACTGTGACAGCTGATTTGCCGCCTACGACGGTAGAGTGTTCGGGCATCGGCAGCGAGTCGGCATCTTTCTGCATCACGACCAATCCACGGTCGGCCTTGAGCGCCCGACGGGCATATTCCTGTTGGAACGACAGATCGACGGGGCAAGTCGTGTTGTATTCGTCGGCGAACCCAAAGCTGTTAGTTAGCACCTTGTGGTCTCTACTGCGGGGCTCTTCAGGCTTCGAATGATAGATAAAGCTCTGACGCGGATCGAATTCGTTGATCAGTTCGGCGGGCGACAGATCGAGGTGCATCCCGTCAGCGTAGTGAACCGTCACGCACCGTGTCTGACGTTCGGTCATGTCATAGTAGCGTGAACCCGGCTCCCCCCGCATCGCTTCGTAGAGCAGATCCAGTGCCTGCCAAGGTGCCAAGCCAGGGGTCATCAACTCGACAATAATGTCGATGTCGAACCCTTCGAACCTGAGCTTTGCCCGAATGGTCGCCCCAATGGCCACCGACCCCTGTTGATAAAACAACCGGACTTTTCCCTTCAGCGGGCTTCCGTCTCGTTCTAGGTGCTTTTCGATAGTTTCTTTTCGCTCAGCCAGGAGAGCATGCATGCTAGGCGGAAGTTCGATTTTGATGGCCACTGCGGCCAACATCTGCTCTGAAATGCTATCCCATGGCGTTGTGGGACTACCCAGGTGCTTGTTCATGCTCGGCCTCGTTGTTTCGTTTCGCCGCAGTTGACTAGTGTCCCACGACGTGATTCAAGTGTTTCATAGGCTGGACATTAACCGGGCAGAAACGATCTGTCCAGTATGTGAAACACTAATGCCAGCCTAAGGGACACTTGGGAGAACAGCCATGGAAGTAAGTGATCTAGGTGCGCTGCTCAGCCGAAAGCGCGGAAACCAGGGTGTGAGGGCGGCAGCAAAAGAAATCGGTATCAGTCCCTCGACCCTCTCGAGGATCGAAAAGGGCCACGTACCTGATGTCGGTACGCTCGAAAAAGTATGTGCTTGGTTAGAGGAAGAGCCATCGAAGTTCACAGGGGTCGGCAACCTTCAAATTGCTTTCAAAAACAAGAAGGCAATGCCGCCCAAGACGGCCAGATCACTCGCAAGTCTGATAGAGGCTGCGTCCAAGCAATTCGCCGACGAGGTGGATGCGAGGGGGCACTAGTTGGCATTTCGTAGGGGGTTCAAATCGCAGTGTGAGCGACGGTCGGTAGAGTATCGACGACAGCTTGGTCTAAACCAAACCGACCCACTGTCGGCGGATCGGCTCGCCATGCATCTGGGCGTCACCGTTTGGTCGGTCGCGGATGTGGCTGCGCTAGGTGTCGAGGACCAAGCCGCACTTTGCGATGAAAACGACGACTCTTGGTCTGCACTTACAATGAGAGTCGGGACGAACAATCTGGTGATCTACAAGCCAGTTTCGTCCAAGGGCCGACGAAACAATGTCATTATGCATGAGTTGTCCCATATCATCCTCGGCCACGACTTGGCTGACGCATACATAATGGATGACGGGTCGTTGGTTCCGGGTAACTTCGATCAAGACCAGGAGGATGAGGCGGACTGGCTCGCCGGGACACTTCTCCTTCCCAGGCCAGCCCTGGTTTCATTGAGACGCCGCCGGGTAGCTGACCAAGTAGTGTGCCGACAGTATCTCGTAAGCCAAGAGATGCTCACTTGGCGGCTACGCATGACCGGCGTTGATTACCAACTGGCTAGGTCCAGGACCTGAAATCGAGCGGGAAAACTTGCGTAACCACCGGCAGAACACCGATGACAAACCTTGAACTAACTGGCCGCAGTCTTTCCAAACTTCAACTGGAAGAAAAGGCGCTGCAAACGACCAGCTTCCCAAATCAGATCGCGGCTGGATCATTTTCACCTCACTCCACGATTGTCGAAGTCGGTTGTTTCCGTACTGCGGATGTGCGTGACGCTCTCCTAACGGAGGACCTGATGCCCGTCCGGCAAGACATCCAGGTGCTTTGCCATGAGATGACCCATTGGTTCGATTTTTTTGGAACCATCTGGGGAAGAGACTACATCGGCAACATCTGTCGAGCTTACCGTGCATTCGAACGTAAGACCGAAGCTGAGTTCCCGAAGATTGTTGAACTTTTCGACAAGGACCGCAGTGTGCTGTCGCCTGAATACTACCGTTTCACTAGCGCTCCAACGATCCGACACACGATGACCAGACCATGGTCGATAGAGTATGTTGCTGGTGCGAAAATAGATGCCGCTGGGGCCACCCGCGAAGACAGGCCAATCTTCATGGCAAGGTTCGGGGAAAACCCGTCCAGGCAGGTTTTTGCGCGACAACCCGTATCGGTCGGGGCACTTCTGGAAGTCAGGGCCATCGCGTCGGAGATTGGTGGAGCGATCACCGCCGTAAACTCACACCCCGAAGAAGGTCCTCGTCTCGTCGAGATGAATATCGCGAACAAAGAGTTTAATGATCTGGCCTATGACCACGAACTGATCGAATACAACACAGCCGCACACATATTGTCTGTACAGGCTGGCACAAAGGAACTGTTTCTAAGTGCACGTTTGGCGGCGGCATTGGCTTATGTCGCTCTGAATTTGCAAAAGTCGGATTTCCAAAAACTCAAGGTACCAGATTCGTTCGAGGCGTTTGGTCGGCGCAACAAGGCGTTCAAGAGGCAACAGGATCGGGGTTATGCATTTGTTGCCATGATCTTTAATGGGGGCGCATTCGACGGCGACGAGGTGGAGTACGTCGAACGTTGCGTTGCATCATCGGGCCTTGGTACGCCGAACGAGATCATCGCGGCAGCGGCGTCGGAACTGGCGAACCCGTTTTGGTTCTCAGGTGGGAATAACATCACTGCACACTTCTCACGCGAAACGGTGATGAGCAGGCAAATTCTGGAAGCACATGCCAAGCTCCCTCTCCACACTCTTACCCTGCAATCGCTTGTCGGAGATCTCCGCACCGTTTGTCCGCCGTTCCTCGACGCGGATGCAAATTTTGTGGAACTTAACACCGGACGGATAGACGAGTATGAGCCCGAAATAATGCATGATGCGGCCCACGCATTACGTGCCTACACGCGAAACCTTCTATCCGGGTGCAGAGGAATATAGTTTATGGGATGTTTCAAATCCGACGTTCGAACACGTTGCAGCGAATGACCGCTCTCCGCCCTTGGCGCCGGAATCTTCCATTTATCCCGGCTATTCCGATGGATTTCCGCGTGGCGCTGTGGATTTAAAAGTGTGCCAATTTCAGCGCTATAAACGCTTTAATAGTTTACTTTTCAAAGAGGCTTCTTGCCTTCTCTTTGGAATTACATGATTTAGGGCGTCATGAACGCTGGGAAGTCGCAAAATCTGAAGAAAGTTCTCGACTCGGTGCCCGCGGGATATCTCGTCGATGCCAACTGGCTCACCGCCCATGGCATAGCCTACGAAACCTTTCGCGACTATGTAAAACGGGGCTGGCTCGAACGCGTTCACCGCGGCGTTTTCCGCCGACCTGTTCCCAATCCGCCCGCATCAAACACCATTGACTGGAAGGCCTGCCTGATCTCGATGCACCATATCATGGGCTATGATATTCATGTCGGCGGCAAAACTGCTCTCTCTCAACAGGGCTACGACCACTACCTGCATTTGGGAGACAACGCCCCTATCTGGATCTATGGCTACAAAATACCCAACTGGCTCACGAAGCTGCCACTCAATGCACCTATAGAAACGCGCAATACGTCGTTGTTCACTGACCAGGCACTTGGCGTTACAAATGACGACCTAAAATCTGAAAACTCCCTCCCGTGGGACTGGCAACTGCGCATGTCGGCCCCCGAACGGGCGGTCATGGAAGCTATGGACGAATTGCCGGACCATGAGAGTTTTCACAACCTCGACATGGTGTTCGAGGGCTTGACGACGCTACGACCTAAGTTGCTCTCAGCGCTCTTGCTGAGCTGCAAGAAGGTCAAGGTCAAGCGCCTCTTCTTCGTTTTTGCGGATCGCCACAATCACCCTTGGCGCAAACGACTTGATGCTGACGCGTTCAACCTCGGAACGGGGGATCGAGCATTGGTCAAAGGTGGCCGGATACATCCGCGATATCGCATCATGGTACCCGAAGAGTTCGTCACGACAGGGGCAGAAAATGGCGCGTAGGAACTATGAATCCCAGGTCGCCCTTCTCGTGCGTGTATTGCCTTACGTCGCGAAGGAAGAGATATTCGCGCTCAAGGGCGGGACAGCAATCAACCTCTTCTATCGCGATCTACCGCGGCTCTCGGTTGATATCGACCTGACATATCTGCCGATCAAAGAGCGTGAAAAGAGCCTCGCCGAGATCAACGAAGCCATGGATCGTATCGCCAAGTCGATCGAAAAGGGTATCAACGGGGCCAAGGCTCAAAGAATAAAAGGAGGTGGCGGTGGCGCCACCCGCGTGCTTGCGCGTCTGGAAGGTGCAGAAGTCAAAATCGAAACGTCGCCAGTCACACGCGGCGTTGTTCATGACCCCGAAACCCGGGCAGTCTCCGACGCTGTAGCAGACGCGTTTGGCTATGCAGAAATGCAGATCGTCTCCTTCGAAGATTTGTTCGGCGGCAAGCTCCACGCAGCCGTGGATCGCCAGCATCCACGCGATCTTTATGACGTAAAGCTTCTCTACGAACACGAAGGACTGACGGATGATCTGTTCCGGACTTTCCTGATCTACATTGCCTGTTCGGCACGTCCGGCACACGAATTATTGAATCCCAACCTGATTGCCCTCGATCAACCTTATGTGCGTGAGTTCGAGGGGATGACCAAATCACCCGTCGGCCTGGATGTCCTACTGACGACGCGCAACCAACTGATTGCGGACATCCAGTCTCGCTTCGACAAACCCACCAGACAATTCTTGCTCAGCCTGCAGGATGGCGCGCCGGATTTCGCCGCAATAGATCGACCGCAGGCCGCCAATCTTCCCGCCGTGCGTTGGAAGCTTCTCAATCTGGAGCGCCTGATCCGCGACAACCCGAAAAAGCACGTCGAGCAGAGGGAAGAACTCGAGAAACTCCTAGGTCGCCTATTCGACTGATTGAAATTCAGAGTCCGACCAATTGAAAGCGCGGGCACCTTTCCGCGCCGCTTATTGTTACTGCGCGCAATGCCGAGAAATTCGAACATCCGCTTACGATGCGTGGGCGCATTCTTCTCCGTCATGGGAGCCACCTGTCATAAGGGCTAAAATCGTCAATCGTTAGGTAAGCCATAAGGAGGTCAAATTGGGTTGGCTTCAGCGAATTTCCGAAAGTACGCGAGAAATGCACGGTCGGGGTCTTTGGGTGGTTCCATTCCTGCTGACCAGTCACGCCATTGGCCCTCAATGTAGTAGATGTCATACCCCGGATGGCGCAGACGAGCAGTTTCGTAGGTTTCGGTCTTTAAGGCGTCACCTCTTTTTTCTAGCCAGGCCGGACGCGGCTTGATGCTTGGAGCAACAGGCACTTGAACGTTTTCTTCCTGTTCTTGTGCTTTTGCCTTACGTCCAACGGACGAAAATTTTAGAGCACGTTCCGCAGCCCCCTGCCCTTCTCCGTCCTTTTTCCACCAGCGCAATTCGACGTGAGTCACACGGCGCCCGGTCTTTATCGGATCGATCGCCACCATGTAATCCGACAGCGCATTGACTTCAGCAATTGCAGGTTCGATCGCGCGTAGCTTCAGGTTGCTCCAGTTGGTTAGCTTACCCTTTGGTACACCTAGAATGCCGCGCAGATCATCGACGGAAAAATTCTCGGATGAGCGCCAGCGCAGATTGCCGCGCTTCTGTACGATCTCATACAACGTCAGCGCATATTTCGAACTCAGTGCGAACATGATCTCGCGCTGTAAACGGGCAAAAACTGTCGAATTGGAAATAATTTTGCGCAACCGCGCTGGGATCTCGTATTCAATTAGCCCGTCGCTTCGCACTGTTTCCACGTTGCCACCCAACAACTGGACCCGCTCGACCGCAGGTTCGCCATCCCATACAACTTCCACTTTCACAATGGCGGACATCAATCGCTCAATAGACTCCCCTACCCTGTCGTTCGAATTATGCGACCCACGCAGCATGGATTTCTGGATAACATGGCTGACAGGCTTGTCGATCGCATCCCAAGCGTTTTCCAAAAGCTGATTGTAGATCCGCCGATCGTTAAGCGTCAGCGGTGTTACCTCAATCACGTCTACAAGCTCACCAGGCTTGACCAGGCTTTCAGAATTTGGCCGTGCGTCCAAAGTGCGGTATGGTTTTTTTGACATGTACTGCCCAACACCTAATTATTACTTTTGTATGGCGTATGATGTAAGCATAGACATCACTGTTGTCTCGGTCCAGCACCCAATCTGTAATTTTTCGAATCAGCATCGAGTCTCGCGTGATTCGAAGGAAGTCTCACAAACCCCAATAAAACAAGGGTTTTTCGAATCACCTCACCCGTCCCCAAAAGTAGGATTTAGGCCCGTCCCGAAATGTAAGCTTTAACCATCCGAAACGTAAGGCAAAGCACCCCAATCTGTAAGGATTTGCGCCCGATATGTAAGGGAAACATACCACAAAGCATTGATTCTAAAGCAATAACACTCGTATGAACAATTGAATCCAAGAATCTTGAACAAGATTGTTTTTTATATTTGGTTTTTTTGGGGGATTGGTACCAGGCAACATCGTCAGACATCAACTTCACCCGTATTAGATGTTCTGAGTTAGAATGTTGTTACTAGTGACCTCCGGTTACCTCCAATTTCCGCTCCTGTGGCCTTTGCCTTCGAATTTCCCATTTTTTACGTGATCTGCCTCAAAAACCACACTTGAGCCGATTCACCATTCCGGGCATGATTCACGAAAGGCAGATTTCTACAGGACAAAACCTATGACCACCTCCCCCTTGCCCCCTGTTGGGCTGGAAGAGATTGAGCAACTATCTGATCGTGCAAGTACCGTGATGGAGCGATTGCGCAATCGAGTATTCTCCCCTGACACTGAGAAAACGCTAAACCTAAATTTTAATGTTCGCTCCGCTGCCGAGATGGTAGGTCGATCAGAGAAGTTAATCCGTGATGCTGAAGCGGACGGCCGCTTGCCTGAGCCGGAAAAAGACCCAGTCACTGGAAGAAGGACCGGGTACTCACTGTCTGACATAAACCGGATGCGGGAAGTGTTCGGTACACTACCTCATCGTGCAACAGATGATCCAACACTGGTTTTGTCGGTTCAGTCATTCAAAGGTGGCGTTGGAAAGTCGACGGTAACGACCCATCTTGCCCAGTTCCTCGCGCTTAAAGGCTATAGAGTTTGCGTTATCGATTGCGACAGCCAAGCTTCAACGACTTCGATCTTTGGCCTGAATCCTGACATTGACGTGGATGAGACTGAAGATACGCTTTACCCATTCTTTCAGCATGGTGGGCCGCAGACGCTTCATTATGCTTTACGCGCTACGTATTGGCCTGGCATTGCGCTCATCCCTGCAAACCTCGGTCTCTATGACGCTGAGTATGAGTTCGCAGCTCGGATGGCCAGGGATCAAGTTTTCGTGTTGGACCGTTTGCGAGATGGGATCAGCACCATAGCCGATCAATTCGACGTAATCCTTCTAGACCCGCCGCCTGCGCTGGGAATGATTTCTCTTTCAGTGCTTCGAGCAGCAAACGCGATGGTGATCCCTGCCCCGCCGAATAATATCGACTTTGGATCTACTGCCCATTTTTTGAAGATGATGGGCGCAACGTTGAATGAACTAGCTCAACATGGCGGAGCTCGTGATTATTCATTCGTCAAGATTCTGGCCACCAAGATGAACGACAACAAATCTGCGCATGCAGCCATCAAACGAATGATGGACGCGGTTTTTCCCCAAGACATGTTGGCCAGTGTTCTGAAAGACAGCGCCGAGATTGATAACGCCACAGCGAACTTGGGCACGGTGTACGAGATTACGGGACCAGCAGCTCGTACAGAAACCCACAAACGCTGTCGGGCATATCTGGACGCGGTGGGACGCGAAGTTGAAGTTTTGATGCGCAAAACCTGGCCCAGTCACCATGCTGCACTGCGCAAGGAGGGAGTGTTATGAGCAAGAAACATGACGCAATTTTCGATGACGTACTAAGCGGTCTCGATAGCGGCCCTGCCCCCAAAGCTGAACGCGCTGGCGCTCGCTTTCTAAATCGCTCCAACAGGGTTGCGGAACGGATGTCGGGGGATATCGAGGAGAAGTCCCTGAGGTGGGTTGATCCCGGAGAATGCCGTATGTGGGAGCGTCATAACCGGGCGTATGACCTACTATCGGAGGACAACTGTCGAGATTTGATTGACGGAATCCGCAGTCAGGGTCGGCAAGAGTTTCCAGCTATCGTGCGCAAGACTAGCGATCCAAATCAGCCGTATGAAGTGATTTGCGGTGCACGGCGGCATTTTGCAATCAACTGGCTACGCGCAAATAACTATCCACAGTTTCGCTACTTGGTGGATGTTCGAGAGTTGACCGATGAAGAAGCTTTTCGATTGGGCGATATCGAGAACCGCGACAGAGAAGATATCTCCGACTATGAGCGTGCTCGTGACTATGCAGACGCTGTGACTCGTTACTACGGTGGTAAGCAAAAGGCGATGGCCGTACGGCTAGAAGTCAGTGAGGCTTGGCTTTCACGTTATCTGCAACTGGCCAAGTTGCCGAACGAGATCGTTGAGGCATTCCCTTCGATCCGAGAGATCAAAGAACTGCATGCCCGTACGCTAAAACCGTTTCTGGGTCGGCCCGAGGATCGTGAGAAACTGTTAGAAACTGCGAGACAGATGGCAACGGATGGGGTCAGCCGTGACGGCGCGCAGGTCATGAATGTCTTCAAGGCAGCGTTGAAACCTCATGCTTCGACAAAAGCAGATCCAGTGACTCTTCAATCGTCACCCGAAAAGCCTGCGATGACATACAAGCGCAAAGGCAAAAAGATCGTGTTAGAGTTTCCGACCGACGTACGCAAAGATGAACTGCAAGAGGTCTTTTCGATCTTCTTGGACAGGCATTTTGACCCAGATCGAGACTGATCTACTGAAGCGAAACTGGAAATTGCCAATTGGCAATTTCCCTGCAACGTCGGTCTTTCGAAAAAATTGCCAATTGGCAATTTTGGTAATCCCCTAACTCAGAGGTCGTTTTAACCACTCGAACTGGCTGCATATCTGCCGGCGCAACCGAAACATTTGCCTCAGCCATTGAAGTGGCTTTCATCCGCGACATGTCCAATAGCTGAAGATTGGAATTTGATCTGCGTAACTTGAGTGGAATCCAGATGAGCGATCACGCTTCAGAAACGAATCCAACTAACGCGCTATCGAATTCAGGCCAGCGAATATTCGGGTTCGGAGCTGTTGGCAGGGAGTAGGGCGGCCTTACGGTGCGAGTTGGTTTTTTGGCAAACGGTTACCCCAACAGGTCCGTCGCCGGGTTTTCTGCGATATCGACGTCGTCATAGTACTTTTGTGCCTGCGCCACAGAGCGGTGCAGCGACAGGCGCATGGCAGCCTGGATTGGTGCGCCGTCCAGTGCGGCCTGGGTCAGAAAGCCCGACCGCAGCCCATGCGGCGAGGCGAAGTCCTCCGGCAACCCTGCCAACTGGAGGCGATGTTTGACGATGTGATAAATGGCGTCCGGCGAAAGCCGACGTTTCAGCACACGATCCGCTTTTGAGACTGGTCTGAACAGTGGCCCGGTCTTAATCTGTCCGACCTCGATCCAATGGACCAGCGCCTGGGCTGCGCGGCCTTTCAGCACCAGGCGCGGGGTTTCACCTTTGGTTGTCGTCTTGGTCTCCAGAAGTGAAATCCAAACCAGGCTTTTCTCGTCGAACTCCTTCAGCGACACATCCTCGCGCATCAACCCGGTGATCTCGGACCGGCGCCGCCCGCCGCTGGCCCAGCCCAGCATCAGGATCGCACGGTCACGGCAATCGCGCCGCGACCCGCGGCAGGTGGTAAGCAACTGCTCCAGCACTCCGCGGGTGATCGGATGCTGCGACTTTGGGGCAGGGGGGCGGGCGGCCGCCCGGCGCGCCTTGGCGCGGGCCTGTTTGACCTGCGGCGCATCAAACGGGCTGGTCAGGTTCTTCATCCGGTGAAAGGCCAGCCAGGAGGCGATGCGCCGGTCCAGTGTCGAGGAGGCAGGGCAGGCGAGGGACTTGCGCAGTCCCTGAGCAATCAGCGCTTCAGCCGTTTTGCGCGCAATATCCTCATCGGGCGCATCACCCAGATCGCGGGCATGATCGAGGATGAAGGTCAGCGCCGTGGCTTCGGATTCCGGCCAGTCCAGTGGCGCCCCGAAGCGCGCCATTTTCCACGCCGTCACATAGATCAGATCGCGTTCATAGGCGCGCAGCGTGTTGGCGGGGGTGCCGCGGATATAAAGATCTGTCAGCGCGTCCAGATCAGCCTGTGACAGGGCAGGGGCGGGGCTGGGGAGATATGGGGCAGGGGGCTTCATGAGGCTCATTCTGCGTCCATTTCCGCGGGAAATCAATCAGACCTGATAAGCGATACTTATCGTGTATGATTGTGACTTGAGAAATCTGCAAATGTAAAGATCTAAACATTCAAATTATGCGCGTAACGCGATTAAGAGTCTCGCAAAAATAAAAAACTTTGGCTGTGTTGCAAAGTTTTGAACGCGGTGTGTTACTTCAACGACTGGATCTTTCTTATGCAGCCAGTTCGGCGAATTGTTTGAAAGGACAGATTCCGGGCGTGAGTTGCCCCTTACGGATCATGTTGGCCACTTCGATACCTTCTAATGTCGAAGCGGCAGAATCGAGTGATTTGAATCCAAGGATTGGCCGAGTTCGCCTTTTGATGAAACGGTGGTCCTGTTCCACGATATTGTTATCTGGCATGAATGAGCTCGACGCTCCGATCAGAGGTTTTGAAGGCTTCGAAGTGGATTACTATTGGTCCACCGGGATTGGGGCGTTGGGAGCACGAATGGCGGGCAGGCCGAAGTATTTGATGAGCTTTGAGCTCGAGTTGTTATCTGGCCGCCCCTTCGACTTGCCCGGTTGCGCTGCGAGCGCGAATCCGTAGTTGTCGTGTGGCCCGCTGGCTCCCTTGGTTACTGACCTTGGAAAGGAGCTGTCACTGTACCCTAATTAATCAGAATCTTGCTTGAAATTGTCCTGCAAAATCAATTGTGGTTTGTGCTCTCAATTTTCATATTGTACCG